>JBJHDA010000045.1:0-1503 GCA_050486305.1 Candidatus Saccharimonadota bacterium | reverse complement strand
GACCAAACATGAAATATTTCACCTTGTTCGACATTTTGTCGGCTTATCATCAAGTAAGATTGGCGCCAGAATCGGTTGATCTCACCACCTTTGTTGTTCCCAACGGATCATTTGCATGGAAAGTAACTCCAATGGGTCTAGCAACCAGTCCATCGATATTTGTGTATGTTGTGTCGAGAATATTTGTCGACATCGAAGGCACACTGATCTATGTCGATGACATCTTAATTGCATCGGAAACCGAGGAGAAACATCTGCAAGCGATTGAAGAAGTGCTGAAGAGAGCCAAGCAGCATGAATTGTACTTGAACTTGGCAAAATCAAAGATCTTCGCAAAGAAAGTCGTATACCTCGGCCATATATTGGAAGACGGACAGTTGAAAACAGATCCAGACAAGATAAAAGCGATGGTTGAGTTTCCAAGACCTCGAAATGCTACAGCGCTCAGAGGATTCCTTGGAATGATCGGATTCTATAGACGATTCTTACCGAGAATAGCCGAGATCGCTCAACCACTGTGGGAACTGACAAAGAAGAAAAGCACTTTTGAATGGGAAGCGAAACATGAGGAAGCTTTCGTTAAGCTGAAAGAACTTGCAGCAAAAACAGTACCGTTAGCTCTGCCCGATCCAAACGAGATCTATGAACTGCATGCAGACGCTTCAGCAACTGGAATAGGAGCTGTATTGAGCCAAAAGGGAAGACCAATCGCGTTCTTCTCGCAGAAATTGACAAAGACTCAAAGCTCTTGGTCTATCAGAGACAGAGAAATGTTAGCGATCTGTATGGCAGCCAAACATTGGAGAAGCTATTTACAAGGAGCGAAATTCAAGATCAAGACAGATCATGCAACCTTGAAGAAGCTTCAGACACAAGAGGCATCGCTCTCCATCTTGCAAGCCAAATGGCTAGACTTCCTCGCACAACTCGGTCACCTGGAAGTCGACCACATACGCGGAGAGGATAATGTTATTGCAGATGCCCTGAGTCGAAATACCACTTTGACGGAAAGTGACAACAACAACATCTCCATCGAAGATGAGGTGAAGCCAGAAAATAAAGATACATTGATATTGCTGACAGAAACGCAGATAAAGTGGGCAGACGAAGAGTTGGAAAGACTCATCAAAGAAGGTTACGCAAAAGATGCTGAATTGCAGCAATGCCTGAAAGAGCTGCCACAAAGATACAGAGAACACGCAGGATACATTTGGTTTTCAGAAGTCGGAGATCACGACATCATCTCAAGAATCTGTATTCCTGACGTTGATTTAGCGAAAACTCGCATTATTGCAGCTCACCATGATGTCAAGTTTCATGCACACAGAGGAGTGGACAACACTTACCTCAAGATTCGAAGACAATTTTATTGGCCTAATCAGAAGCAAACTATTGCAGCATACATTCGAAGTTGTGATGCATGTGAAAAGGCAAAATACAACAATAAGCGAAAGCAAGGATTACTTCAGCCAGTACCTATGCCACCATTTCCATTTCATACCG
>JBJHDA010000044.1:0-1509 GCA_050486305.1 Candidatus Saccharimonadota bacterium | reverse complement strand
ACCCCCCTCTGCTACCAGTGTGATAGTTTTAGGCGGGTCTGTATTGACTTTAGATGTGCCTGATGCACACAGCTAAGACAGCAATAGAAGAATGACCTAAACAATGGCTTTTTCACAATGTGGGGACGCTTGCGGTTTTGCGGGTTTGAGCCTGACACAGACTGGTACTTAATGCTCATAACATGGCGGTACTAATTCTTAATTATCCTGTCTCAAAAATGTCCGTTAGTCTGATTGCGACATTACCGTTGAGAGAGAGACATGGTGTTGTTGACGAGGCTGTGGGTCCAGCTCGTCACATTCCCGCCCTGCTTGGAAAAAGACACTTTGATGGCCAGGTGACCTACCTCACTCTTCAGTGTTTGTCTGGGGCCTCTGTCGGCCTAAGGTCTCTGGTCATGGCTGACCTTTCGTTTTCGTATTTCTGCAACAGATTTGGAATCGTTTCTTGGAGATGACCTGCTGGCTCCCATGTGGGATCCTTGTATCCCAACCACTTGACAAGGTATTCTTTCTTCTTGCCTGTTCCTCTGCTGTCGAGAATGTCTTTGACAGCGTACATGGGTTCATTGCCATCCCATTGCACAATTTGAGGTGGTGGTCGCCCGTCAAACTCCTCTGGCGATTCCCAGTACTTCTTTAGCTTGGAAGCATGGAAGACATTGTGTGCCTTTGTCGTATGCGGCAAAGCTAATTTGAAGTTGTTCATTCCAATCTGCTCGGTAACCAGATATGGTCCGGCTAATAATGATCTTCCTTTCTTTGCAGGTTGGTCTCTGTCTGCAATGTCCTTCAGTGTCTTGGAGTCAACAAGAACCCAGTCTCCGGCTTTGATTTCCACTTCTCGTCTGAAGCGATTCGCCTGTCTGCTTTGACGGTCTTGGGCTTGAGCAATCGCATCTTTTGCTGCTTCCCAGTTGGCGATTTGAGCTGTCACAAATTCCTGTGCTGCTCTGTTTGGAGATGGCTCTGTTGTTTCTTCACTGATGACCGGTATTCTTGGTACAAATCCAGTGTAGAGTCTGAATGGCTCCATCTTTGTACTTGCTGACACTGTAGTGTTCAATGCCAATTGCAGTTTAGGCAGCAAATCAACCCATTCGTTGTTGTCCTGCCTGAGATAAAGTCTGAGCATTTCTGCCAAAGTTCTATGAACTCGCTCAGTTGCTCCATCTGCTTCAGGGTGAGCTGTCGTTGTGAAAGATAGCTTCCATTCTAAACCTTTCGCCACTTCTTGATAAAATTGGCTTGTAAATATTTTGTCACGATCAGATATGACATTATGAACAACGCCGTATTTGCAGATAACCTCATTGACAAACTGTTTGGCTTTGTCCACAGCTTTGTATTTGGTGGAGGTCGGAATCAAAATTACCATCTTTGTGAGAAGATCCACGACTGTCCACACTTCATCAAATTTCGTTTTCTTGTCTGGTACGAATCCGCCTGTGAAGTCACATGAGACGGTATGAAATGGAAATGGTGGCATAGGTACTGGCTGAAGTAATC
>JBJHDA010000042.1:0-1565 GCA_050486305.1 Candidatus Saccharimonadota bacterium | reverse complement strand
GTAGATGACATGAAGAGTGCCAGTTGAGAAAAAATCCTTCAAACTGGCACTCTTATGAATAATCTAACAAAGACCGAAAGTTTAGTAGAAACGCGCGGTTCTGCCAAGGCAGAAGTGCTCTTGATTGCATTGGATGTGCACAGCGACCGGATCGCCCTGCGTGCGCAGTTTGACGGCAGCCAGCCAGAACCTGGGCAGATGATGGATCCGCATCGTTTTCGCCAGTGGGTGCTCAAGCAGCGAGACCGGGCCCAGCGGTTGGTTTGTTGCTATGAGGCTGGACCCTTTGGTTTTGGATTGGTGCGTTTTTTGCGCGCCCACGCGATCGAGTGCCTGGTGGTGGCCCCTGAAAACCTGGACAGCAAACGCCGAGGCGTTAAGACCGACAAGGCGGATGCATTGCAGTTGCTGCGTCGATTACGGGATTATACTCTGGGTAACCGGAAAGCGTTTTCATTAGTGCGTGTTCCGACCTGTGAGCAGGAGCAGAAGCGTTGCGAACTCAGGCTCAGAGAGCAGCTCAAAGACACCCGTCAGCGCATACAGAAGCAAGGCAAAAGCCTGTTGCTGCAGCAGGGCCTAAAGGTCAGTTCGAGTTGGTGGAAGGATGCGGTATGGGAGGTTCTCAAAGAGGACCTTGAGGACTGGTTAGTGGAGCTGCTGGAATCCTTGCGGCGCTGTATTGAGAGAGTGGATGAGGAGGAGCAGAAACGCTGCAAAGAGCTCAAGGGTCTGGAGTTGCCGGAGTGGAACTTCGTGGGTCTTGGCCCCTTGTGTTACCAGCAGATTCAGCGTGAGATCTGCGACTGGAACCGATTTAATAACCGTCGCAATGTAGCGGGCTATACGGGGTTGTGTCCCAGTGTGCATCTGAGCAATGGGCAGGGGCATTACGGCTCGGTGAATAAGCATGGCAACCCTCGCCTGCGTTGGGCTCTGGTTGAGCTGGCCTGGCGGGTTAAACGTTATCAGCCCGGATACTGGAAGCTCAAAAAGCTTGAGGAAGCCTTCGAGGGCAAGGACCGGCGTCGAGCGGGTCTGCGCAAACGCGCAATCGTAGCGCTTGCCCGGCAGCTGGCCATTGATATGTGGCGTTTGGCCACTGGCCAGACCACGCCGGAGGCCCTGGGACTGCGCCGTAAGGAGGCCTGATGGAGAAAGCGCATGAACCCTTTCAAACACAGGAACTCATGAGGAAAAGCTGAATCAAACCCATTTTAAAGCCAAGCTGTCGCGGCGCTCCAGGCCTTCGCTGGAACTCCGTAAGGAATCCGTCTTGTAGATTGAGCCCGCTTGTTTGGCCCTCGTAAATCGCATAGATGATAATGTGACCCAGCAAAAAGCTGGCGCACCGATACCAGAAGGAGCATACGGGGAAACCCCGATGCCACGAGGTCAAAGCAGCTCTCAGGCAAACCCATATTCAAAGACCATCCTCGCGGGGGCGCTCGCCGTCGCCCCCCGCACCCCCCGACTCGGGGCAACAATAAGGAGCAGATGAACTAAAAACAAAATTTAATCCTTCTCAACTTGACACTCTTCATACCAGCGAAGAGACGATAGCC
>JBJHDA010000041.1:0-1569 GCA_050486305.1 Candidatus Saccharimonadota bacterium | reverse complement strand
ACCCTCTAGTCCCAAAAAAATGTGAATAGATTGTGGATACGTAACCTTGAAAATGGCCTCCTGAAAGGGTTAGATTTGAATTGAAGATAAAAAACAACCCGAAACAGGAGGCCATTAAAAATGAAGGTTAGCGGTAAAGATGTTTACACCAAATCCTATGCCATTCCAAGCATCAAATTCGAAGAACAGGAACTCACTTCCTTCGGCGGTTTGGTGGTTTTTCAGAAGCTCTTCCATGCTCTGGATTTACGCGAACGCCTTAACCAATGCGCAAAGCACCTGCGAGGGTCCAAATCGTACCGGCACGGATCCATCTTTCAGGTTCTGATTGTTCATTTGCTTCTTGGCTATCGCAGGTTATCCGAGGCCGAGTTCCATCGGGACGATCCGATGCTCAGGCGGACGGTCGGGATGAACTTATTGCCGAGCACTTCCACGATCAGTCGGTATCTGCGCGAGATTGATGAGAAGGCGGAGCGTAAGATCGAGGAGCTTTCCAGCTCGTTGGTCGAAGAACGCCTGCATAAGGAGCACTTTCCCAGGATAACCCTGGGATTCGATGGGAGCGTGATCAGTACCAAGGGCCATGCCGAAGGAACTGCGGTGGGCTTTAACAGTAAACAAAAGGGTGCCCGTAGCTATTATCCGAACATGTGTACGGTTGCCCAAACCGGTCAGGTCTTAGCGGTATTGCACCGCAGCGGGAACGTTCACGATTCCAATAGGTCGGTTGGATTTGTGAGCTCCTGCGTGGAGCGAGTGCGGCGGGTTCTTCCCTCAGCGGTGATTGAGGTGCGTCTCGACAGCGCCTTTTTCAGCGAAGAAATGGTTCAGACTCTTCAAGGCCTTGGTGTTCAATATACTATATCGGTTCCCTTCGAGCGATTCGTCGAGCTCAAGGAAAAGATTCAACAACGGCGTTTTTGGTGGTCGCTCTGGGGAAGCGGCGAAAAAGTCGGGTACTTTGAGCAGCGCTGGCGACCCAAGTCATGGGGCGCGAAAGGACGTTTTCTCTTCGTGAAAAAGCATACCCATAAGCAGCAGAAGGCTCCGTTGCAGTTGGATCTCTTTGAACCGAGAGAGCCTGACTGCGAATACAAGGTCGTACTCACCAACAAAACTGACTCGGCCAGGAAAGTCGTTCGCTTCCACGAAGGTCGCGGCAATGACGAAGGCATTTACGCCGAACTCAAAAGCCAGTTCGCCCTGGGTTATGTTCCCGGCAGGAAATGGGTGACCAACCGTCTCTTTCTGGTGGCCAATCTCATGGCTCACAACCTCAGTCGCGAGGTACAAATGCAGGTCGCTGATCGCTTCCGTTCGACCAACGAAAAACGGGCACCCCTCTGGATCTTCGAAGGAATCCAGGCAATGCGACGCAAGTTCATCCTCCGAGCCGGGCGTCTGGTGCGCCCCGACGGCCGACTGACACTATCCTTAAAGAAGAACAAGGCCGCAGAAACCGAGTTGCGTTACTATATGGGCGGACAGAACTTTTGCACCTGATTCGGTCACGACCGAATTTCTTCAAATCAGTTCAAAAGGGGTCAAATTTTTGCAATAATAGGG
>JBJHDA010000040.1:0-1678 GCA_050486305.1 Candidatus Saccharimonadota bacterium | reverse complement strand
CGGTGGCTGTGGACCTATAATCACGAACGGCCGAACATGGCCCTGGGAGGCATCACCCCCGGACAGAAGTTGGCCAATGCGGCCTAGGCTCTACTTCTGGCAGGCGCTAAAAATGGGGGGATTACCTTGTGCTCTTGTCCGAGGGAGAGTCCGACAAGATTATGCTTTCTGCCTTGCTTCCATCACTATCGCCAAAGTTGAAGTCTGCGATGTCAGACTCGACGTTGGTTATCGAGCCCATGCAAGGTGCGAGAAATCTTTCGCACAGATTGTCGGCACTTCAAGCCACTCTTTGTAAGACGCACATTTTCCTCGATAACGATAAGCCTGCGTCAGATGCATTTGATAAAGCAGTTCAAGAGGGGCTTTCCGGAAGAGCCGGGGCGAATTTTGCAACAGTGCAGGGCCTTCAACACTCAGAGCTTGAAGATTGTCTGGATGAGGGAGTTTATAGTGCTTCGTTGCTGAAGCACTACGGCGTAACTATCCCTGATAACTTCTTCAAAGGAAAAGCGAAATGGGCGGATAGACTCCAGGCAGCATTCAAGGCACAAGGCCGCATGTGGTCCGATAATATTAAAAGCGAAGTCAAGATGCATGTGGCAAGAGCAGTAAGTTCGGCACCTAATGGCGCGCTAAGTCAGCATCGGCGAGCCGCAGTGGATTCTCTCGTGTATGCACTTGAACAGCAGCTTTTTGAGAAGGCCTAACAAATTCTTCCAGTCGGACCAAATCATGCTGTCATGCCTTTTGCAAAAGACACAAAAGCCACGCCAGCACGCTTTGGCCGCTGAAGAAAGGCGTTCGGCCCCACTAAAGGCGATTGCAGTGAGATATCGCATATAGTATCATTCTCTCGATGAGCAAGTCGGACAAGCTACTGGCAAAGATGCGTGCCAATCCTCGGGATTGGCGGATGGAATCGCTGGAAGCATTGGCCAAGCGGCATGGGATCGAGGTGAGAAAGACCGGTGGCAGTCACTTCGTGTTCATGCATCCCGATTCTGAGCTGGCGGTCACGATCCCCTTCAAACGTCCGATCAAACCGATTTACATTACCCAGTTTCTTGCTCTGCTGGATGACATTGGAGCTGAATGATGGCACAGAACTTTGATTATCCCTTCGAGCTGCGCCCCCTCGAAAAGGAGGAAGGCGGAGGCTGGCTGATTGTCTTCCCTGACTTGCCTGGTTGCATGTCTGACGGAGAAACTCCCGAAGAAGCCATTGCTAACGGACGAGATGCGGTTTCTGCCTGGATCAATGCTGCCGAGGAAGCGGGCCGAGAGATTCCCCGTCCAGGAGAATTGCCGAGCGGAAAGTTTATTGCGCGCATCCCGCGTAGTTTACACGCGCGTCTAACGGCCCGCGCAAAGCAAGAGGGAGTTAGCATGAACGCTTTGGTTTCTGCCTTTCTCGCGGAGAGTCTCGGCCGAAGGGAAAGTACAGAACGGTGAGGCCGAACAAGTCGATTCAGACGGACCAAATTGTCCTGTCACGCCTCTTGCTTTCGCAAGAGACGCGCCAGAACAATTTGTCCGCTGATCTCATTCGTTAGGCGGCACACCCCGGATTCCGCTGGAATTGACATCTGTCACGTGATGCATTACATTCTGATCCGTGATCAAGACCTTTGCTGACAAGCGTACGAAAGACCTCTACGAGACAGGCAAGGCGAAG
>JBJHDA010000039.1:0-1679 GCA_050486305.1 Candidatus Saccharimonadota bacterium | reverse complement strand
GCAGACAGCTCCTCTAGCGAGGCTCAAGGTATCGGTGTTGTCCCGTTGTTGGCTTTGGATGTCAACGGACAAGGAAGAAGGCTGGACATGCAGGAAGTTTTGTTTATGCCGAGGAGTGTTAATCTGCTCTCGTTGAGCAAGTTTACCGAAGCTGGAAACTCGGTTGTCCTCGATGGGAAGATGCCGCATCTATATCTTGCAGCATCTGGAGCTGTCCTGCCTCTTGTCAAGCGCGATGGATTGTTTTGGCTAAGGACCAAGTCGATAGTCCGACTTCAGGATCGGTCGACGGCACTTCAGGTTGGGTCCATGCAAAGGCACGGCAGGAAGATGACGCCTATGGAGCGGCACGAGTGCTTGGGACACTTGAATGAGCGGGACATGTCCCTGATGCGGCAGCTGCAGCCAGGAGAGAGCCTGCCGTTCTGTGAAGCATGTGTACTTGGAAAGAGCAAGCGCAAGGCAGTAGCCAAGTCAGCTGAGCCGAGACAGACGGTACCTGGCGAGCTCACCCACACAGATATCAGTGGTCCTATGGAGGTCTCGTCTCTTGGTGGAATGCGATATGCCGTGAACTTTGTCGATGATGCGACCCGTTTTACGACAGTCTATCTCATGAAGGAGAAGAGCCAAATTCTTCAATGTATCCAGGAGTATTATCGGCGGCTGAAGACGCTCGGTGTAAAAGTGAGGAGCGGAAGTGTTCTTCAGAGCGACAATGACTCGGTATATCGGAGCAAGGACGTGTTTGCCTGGTGTGGTGACAACGGAATTGCTCAGCGATTCTCCGCACCTCACACCCAGGCGCAGAACGGGATAGCTGAGCGCAGCTGGAATTCGCTTGTTGATATGGCTCGAGCCATGATGATTGGAGCTGGATTGCCGACCGAGTACTGGGGTCTCGCAATAAAGCATGCGGCGATGGTCCGCAATATGGTGCCAGCTGCAGGGATTGGAGGCGCGATTCCCATGCAGCTTATGTTGAAGAAGGTCCCAGACTACGATCTTCTTCGACCTTTTGGATGCCCGGCATATGTTCATGTGGAGCGCAATGCTCGATCCAAATGGTCACCCAAGGCTCGCAAGGGTGTGTTTGTTGGACTTTGCGAGCAGAGCAAGGCATACCTTGTCTATATGCCAGATACAAAGAGGCTTGTTGAGGCCTTGCATGTTGATTTTGGAAGAATCTCGACGGCTACGAACGAGGGGGTGAAGGAGCAAAGGAGCCCACAAGTTATGGGAGGCGCTCCTGCGTCCGCACCCGTCGATGAACCAGACGACGACAATGCCGAGTTGATCCCAGACGGGTTGGATCAGGACCCGTTGCTGGAGAGTTTCGAAAGTGATGTGAAAACGCGTGAGCAGGAGAGTTGCTCAGAAAGCAGAGAGAGTGTCTCTAGCGGGACAGACGACAGTATGGATCCTCTGCTTATGTCTGCACGGGAAGGCTCTTTGTATGCCTTGATGACCCATGCCATGCCTTTGGATCCGAGAAATATTACGGAGGCCGAAGCCAGTCCTAATGCAAAAGACTGGCATCAAGCTATAATGGAAGAGTGCCAGTCCATCGTGGATAATGGAACGTTTGATCTGGTGCCACGAAGCAGTCTTCCTTCGGGCGTCAAGCCTCTGAGCAGCATGTTTATCTTTAAGACGAAGATTGGCAGCAACGGATCAGT
>JBJHDA010000038.1:0-1695 GCA_050486305.1 Candidatus Saccharimonadota bacterium | reverse complement strand
CTCTCACTGTTGAAGTGACTTTATTTCGAACACGACTGCATAATATACTAGTTCATGGAATATTCTGGAACCTTCGAGAACAGTCCAGATCTTTCCAGATCTTTCTAGAACAAACATGAATACGACATAATGACCTACATCAGGCAACGCACTCCGCTCACACACCCCCTCGTTGCCTACTCGGGTTCCCAAGTATCAATGCTCGAAGCCTTCCGTGTTGTGGCCCTGGAAGTATCTTTGTAAACATATCAGCCAGCATGTTTCCGGTCGGACAATAAGTAACGTCGATTTCCTTTGCCTCCAGCTTTTCTCGTACAAAGTTGAAACGTAGAGCAACATGCCTCGTACGACTCGATGTCACCGGATTCTTCACCAATGCTATGCATGGCTGATTATCTTCAAACAGACGAGTTGGATTTTCCTGTACAAGTCCAATCTCCTTCAGAAGCCCGCGGAGATACATGGCCTCGCGAGTAGCCCCACACAGCGCATCAAACTCCGCCTCAGCTGTGCTGAGCGCAACTGTCGACTGCATTTTGCTCCGCCAGCTAACACCAGCGCCATTCAACATAAACACATAGCCTGAAATACTTCGAGATGTACCGGGAACACTCATCCATGACGCATCCGCGTATCCAACCAGCACATTCAAGTCATGACCAGAAGCTTGATAACATAAACAAACATCAACCGTTCCTTTCAAATACCGCAGTACATGCTTGGCAGCAGCCATATGAGACTTGGACGGTTTTGCCATATGACGAGAGAGCTGGTTAACAGCTTCGGCAAGATCAGGACGCGTGCATGCCACTAGATACATCAGCGCCCCAGCTATCTCTCGGAATACCAAAGCCTCCTCAGTGTCCAGAGTTTCTTCATTCTCATCCTTGATAGGCTTCAGCTCTGTTCCGGCAGGCAAGGGTGTCGCAACTGGTTTACAACCATCCATGCCATGTCGCTGCAGTAATTCTCGTGTATATCGCTCTTGATCCATCATAACTTTACCGTCTTGAGCTCGGATACGCATTCCAAGGCAGTAATTAACCTCTCCGAGATCCTTCATCGAAAACGTCGACGATATGGCTTTCTTGAATCTAATGATCTCTTCCTCATTCGGACTGAAAATCAGAAGATCATCAACCCAGACTGTCACATAGAGACCAAATCGTTCGCTTTCACTCGAGCGACTGAAAAGACAAGGGTCGGACTGACTTCGCCGAAAGCCCTGATCAATCATCCACGTACTTAGACGCTCGTACCAGTACCGAGGCGCCTGCTTTAAACCATACAAAGCCTTCCGAAGTCTGGCCACAGGCCGGTCTTCCGTATTCCCAAAAATCTCACTAGGCCAGCCCTTTGGTAGCTCCATGTAAATCTCTTCCTTGACTTCAGGAATCAGAAATGCAGTTTTAACATCCATCTGATGCACTTTAAAGCGGTTTGCAGCGGCGATCGACAACATTACTCGGATTGTCTCATGATGAGCAACAGGCGCAAAGACCTCATCATAATCGACTCCACGTCGCTGCGCACAGCCTTTGACCACCAGCCGCGCCTTGTAGCGCTCTACTGATCCGTTGCTGCCAATCTTCGTCTTAAAGATAAACATGCTGCTCAGAGGCTTGACGCCCGAAGGAAGACTGCTTCGTGGCACCAGATCAAACGTTCCATTATCCACGATGGACTGGCACTCTT
>JBJHDA010000035.1:0-2121 GCA_050486305.1 Candidatus Saccharimonadota bacterium | reverse complement strand
TCCTTGAACCTGACAAAGCTCTGAACTATCGGCAGATCACCGGCGCCTTGTTGTATCTCGTGACCTGCACTCGACCAGACCTGGCCACTGCCACCAGTCAGCTAGCCCGCCACATGTCAGCGCCCAGTAAGGACCACATGGCTGCAGCCAAACATGTGCTGCGCTACCTTCGAGGCACGAGCAGCATGGGGCTGCGCTACAGCCGCAGCCCTGATGTGGCTCAGCGCAATGTACTGACGGGGTTCGCAGATGCCTCTTTCATGAGCATCCCAGACACCTCGCGCAGTGTGTCTGGGTATGTCTTCATGTTCAATGGCGGAGCTGTTAGCTGGAAAAGCAAAGTGCAAACCACAGTTGCCCTTAGTACCGCCGAGGCCGAATTTGACGCGCTCTGTAGTGCCACTCGTGAGGCGGTATATCTGCGTGGCCTGCTGAATGAGATGGGTCTTACACAAGACCAGCCGCTGCAGCTGAACGAAGACAACCAGCCGTGCATTGCCCTGGTGAAGAATCCGGTCACCTCCAGCCGAACAAAGCACGTTGCTCTGCGTTTCAACTTTGTGCGCGAGAAAGTGCAGAGCAAGCTCATTGATGTTGTGTACTGCCCTACGGAGGCTATGCTGGCGGATATCATGACCAAGATGCTTCCTCGTCCTCAGCACTGCAAGCTGCGAGCCATACTTCAGGGGGTGTCTGAACATATGGGGTAGGCAGCGAGGGGGTGTGTTAGAATTGCGCTGTCCTCCCCTCATGTATTTCTCTTGCGTACTGTATGCAGTCCGTTCTTATTGCATACCTATCTTTGGTATTCACTCATTGTGCTGTTACTCTCCCGCGTGAATGTACTCCAGGAATGGAATGGGCTTTCTCATTCCATTCCTAGCGTTCCCGACATTCCCTTCGCTCAACTACATTTAGCCTTCGCTCTTTAATAAACCTCACTTCAACCAATCCCTGAGTGCAGCGTCAGTGCACTCTCTGGTGTGTAGTCCTAACAGGTTATGGGCCCATTTCTTCTCTGAAGCAAGTGTGTGTGTGTGAGTGTGACTGTTGAGTACCTCCTCTGGCTGTTGAGCCTCCCTTGCGACTGTTGTGTCGTGTGAGTGTGACTGTTGAGTTCACTTCCCTTGTGTAGCTGTTGAGCTGCTCTGTTTGTTTCTTTTTTTTCTTTCTGTGTGCTGATATTAACGTGGGCTGCTCTGGTCTTCGCAGAGGCACGGAAGATGGATCCTTTGAAGAGGATCAACACCATCGCCTTCAATGGCAAAGCGGAGAACTTCCCTTTGTGGCAGACACAGATGAGGAGCTACCTGTTCATGCACGATGCAGCTGGACCGCTGGCTGACAACGCTGATTTGAAAGACAGCGACATGGCAAAGCGCAACTGTGTACTGTTTCACTACCTGTGTGTGGCACTCACTGAGTCGGCTGCCCACGTCGTGTCCCAAGTTGCCTTTGGGGACGGCGTTCAGCTCTGGAATCGTCTGCAGGAGATCTACGCATCCGACTCTCAGGCAAGCGTGATGAACATGCACTCCAAGCTGCTCAACACACGGCTGTCGTCCTTCTCCTCGCTGGCCGATTTTGTCGGTGCGCTGTCTGCCGTCCTGCGTCAAGTGGAAGTGGCCAAAGCGGATATGACAGTTCCCAGGGCAATTGCATGTGCCCGACTATGCGAGGACTTACCCAGCGTGTTCAGTCCAGTTATCTACGAGGCCCGAACAAAGAGGGTCACCTGGGACGAATTGTGCAACAATGTACGGCTCTTTGCAGGCGAATCCTACAGTGCCAGCACGACCACTGCTGGTGGCAAGGACGGCCACTCCGCTTTTGCAGCCTATGGCTCCGCCGGCAGTGGCAAGCGTCATCCACATACCAAGCGCAGCGCGGAAGCTTTCCGTGGGAAATGTAACTTCTGCGAGGCCCCTGGTCACCGCTTCCGCGACTGCGAGCAGTACAAGAATGCGGCCAAGGCAGCCAAAGCTCGAATGACCGGTGCCTCGGCCTTATCTGCTGCGGAAGGCGCGCCAGCCATGTTCTACTGTGTGATGCCAGAAGAGACGGCCGCCAGTGCCTGTTGCGAAGGCACCGCAGCTGGAAGCTCTTCCCCCTCCGAGTTTG
>JBJHDA010000034.1:0-2151 GCA_050486305.1 Candidatus Saccharimonadota bacterium | reverse complement strand
TGGGCGGTAGAGGAGCGTTGTGTAAGCCGTTGAAGGTGAGTCGAGAGGCTTGCTGGAGGTATCACAAGTGCGAATGCTGACATGAGTAACGACAATGGGAGTGAAAAACTCCCACGCCGGAAGATCAAGGTTTCCTGTCCAACGCTAATCGGGACAGGGTGAGTCGGCCCCTAAGGCGAGGCAGAAATGCGTAGTCGATGGGAAATCGGTTAAAATTCCGATACCGGCTGTTACTGCGATGGAGTGACGGAGAAGGCTAGGCCAGCACGGCGATGGTAGTCCGTGTTTAAGCGTGTAGGGTGTTCCCTTAGGTAAATCCGGGGGGGCGTTAGCCTGAGACGTGATGACGATCCTGTTTTTAAACCGGAGAAGTGGTTGATGCCATGCTTCCAGGAAAACCTTCTAAGCATAGGTAACAGACGACCGTACTGTAAACCGACACAGGTGATCAGGTAGAGAATACCAAGGCGCTTGAGAGAACTTGGGTGAAGGAACTAGGCAAAATGGTACCGTAACTTCGGGAGAAGGTACGCTCCTTTTGGTGAACTATTTACTAGGTAAGCTGAGAGGAGTCGAAGTGACCAGGTGGCTGCAACTGTTTATTAAAAACACAGCACTGTGCAAACTCGTAAGAGGACGTATACGGTGTGACGCCTGCCCGGTGCCGGAAGGTTAATTGATGGGGTTAGCTTCGGCGAAGCTCTTGATCGAAGCCCCGGTAAACGGCGGCCGTAACTATAACGGTCCTAAGGTAGCGAAATTCCTTGTCGGGTAAGTTCCGACCTGCACGAATGGCGTAATGATGGCCACGCTGTCTCCACCCGAGACTCAGTGAAATTGAAATCGCAGTGAAGATGCTGTGTACCCGCGGCTAGACGGAAAGACCCCGTGAACCTTTACTATAGCTTCACACTGGACGCTGATGTTGCTTGTGTAGGATAGCTGGGAGGCTTTGAAACCCGGACGCCAGTTCGGGTGGAGCCAACCTTGAAATACCAGCCTGGCATCATTGGCGTTCTAACTCAGGTCCGTTATCCGGATCGAGGACCGTGTGTGGTGGGTAGTTTGACTGGGGCGGTCTCCTCCCAAAGCGTAACGGAGGAGCACGAAGGTACCCTCAGCACGGTTGGAAATCGTGCATTGAGTGCAAGAGCATAAGGGTGCTTGACTGCGAGACAGACACGTCGAGCAGGTACGAAAGTAGGTTCTAGTGATCCGGTGGTTCTGTATGGAAGGGCCATCGCTCAACGGATAAAAGGTACTCCGGGGATAACAGGCTGATACCGCCCAAGAGTTCACATCGACGGCGGTGTTTGGCACCTCGATGTCGGCTCATCACATCCTGGGGCTGAAGCCGGTCCCAAGGGTATGGCTGTTCGCCATTTAAAGTGGTACGCGAGCTGGGTTTAGAACGTCGTGAGACAGTTCGGTCCCTATCTGCCGTGGGCGTTGGAGATTTGAGAGGAGCTGCTCCTAGTACGAGAGGACCGGAGTGGACGAACCTCTGGTGTTCGGGTTGTCACGCCAGTGGCATTGCCCGGTAGCTATGTTCGGACAGGATAACCGCTGAAAGCATCTAAGCGGGAAGCCCCCCTCAAGACGAGATCTCCCTGGGCCTTTAAGGCCCCTGAAGTGCCGTTCGAGACCAGGACGTTGATAGGCTGGGTGTGTAAGCGTTGTGAGGCGTTGAGCTAACCAGTACTAATTGCACGTGAGGCTTGACCATATAATCACAGGTTTTTGCTGCGAAAGCGGTCAGTGTGATTACCAGAAGAAAGAGCACAGTAGCGGTCACGAGAACGACCCGCTGTACAGTGACTCGGAGCTTGTAGAGCTTGGTAGGCATACCGATGCATGAAGATGCATCACAGAAACAGACGCTTCATTCAGAGAATTTTAAAGGGCACTAAGTGCGTGGCCGGCCCAGCAGGGCGGCGGCGCCAACCGAATTGCCTGACGACAATAGCGAGTGTGAACCACCTGATCCCATCCCGAACTCAGAAGTGAAAGCGCTCAGCGCCGATGGTAGTGTGGGGTCTCCCCATGTGAGAGTAGGTCATCGTCAGGCATTTAAACAAAGAAAACCCCTATCGGCACAGGCCGGTAGGGGTTTTTTTTTGGCTTGCAGGTGGCGTTATGCACTGGCGATGA
>JBJHDA010000033.1:0-2181 GCA_050486305.1 Candidatus Saccharimonadota bacterium | reverse complement strand
GGTCTTATACTGATATAGGTTGACACAATTTTAGGAGTCAACTGATGGAAAAAAAGACAAAAAAACTGCAGCCGTTCTACAGTGAAAGTTTCAAATTCGGGGTCATTTCCCGGGTGGTTAGTGGTCAGTTAACCAAACAGCAAGCACAACTTAAGTATGGAATTGGCGGAAAAAGTACTATTCTAGAATGGATGAGAAGTTATGGTTACAGCACCGTTCCTCCTACTCATTTACCTATGGCGAAATCATCTGACAAAACCCGGGAATCTGACCCGAAAACCAACCGAATCAAACAGCTTGAAAAGCAGCTGGAAAACGAGCGGATTCGGTCGGAGTTTTATAAAACCATGATTGACGTGGCAGAGCGTGAATTAGGGATATCCATTCGAAAAAAGTCCAACACCAATCCATCCGATTAATACGCCGCAGTTATCGGGTTTCGATGAGCCTGATAGCTGGGTGGCTTGGTATAAGCAGGCAGGCGGTATACAAATCACAGCAACAGTTTGATCGCTATCAGGATCTTTGTGAGCAGGTGGTGGGGTTTGTCCATGCTCACCGGCTGATTAACAAGAAAATAGGCGGGTGTAAGCTCAGTCAGTGTTTTAGCCTTGAGCATCCGAACGTAATTGGCCGTGATCGGTTTTTAACGATTCTTCGTGAGCGAGGCCTGTTGCTTGGCAAAAAACGCCCTCAAAAGCGATCTGCAGGGTATATTGGTGATCGGCAGAATCGTCAGGACTTAGCCTATCATCTGTCTGTAGCTGGCCCGGGGCATCTATGGGTGCACGATGATACGGAGGTGGTCACCAGTGAGGGGAAGGCCCATTTGGCGCTGTCAACAGACGCCTACAGCCACAAAGTTATCGGCTACAGCTGGTCAAGACGGGCAGATACTGAGCATGTCAAACAAGCCTTGCTGATGAGTCTTGAAGACTTTGTGCCGGGTCCGCATACCCTGATCCATCACAGTGACAATGCCAGTGTGTATGCCAGCAAAGCCTATCAAATGCTGCTCAAAAAGCAACAAATACTTCCCAGCTGGACCCCGCCTGGCCGACCGGATCGCAACCCAATAGCGGAGCGGATCAACCTAACCTTTAAGCAGGAGTATTTGTGTGATTCGGCCAAGAAAACCTTTGCTCAGATCAAGCAGGAATTACCGGTCTATATTCGGCATTACAACGAGTCCAGGCCACACATGAGTTGTGGCAATGGGTTCCCCTCGCAGGTGCATGAGCAGGAGATTAAACCCAAGCAGCTCTGGAAGCAACGCCCGGTGAGCTATCGGCGCACTACTCCAGCGGGGGTACCCCCGCTGGAGTAGTTAGCTTCTTAGAATCAAAAGTGTTAACCTCATTCAGGAATAACAATAAAAAAACGCAAAAACTGTCAACCAAAATCAGGAAAAGACGCCCCAACCTTGGTCCCGAGGCTTCGGGACTCTACCACTGAGCTATTCCCGGAATTCATTTTCATCAGAGTCGATCAATTTTTCAATGAACCTCCGGCTTTTTTGACGCTTGATTAAATTTTCGAATTGAATGGCGTCAGATTTGTTGTCGAAAGATTTGTGAAATTTGAGTTTCCAGGGAATACCGGGAGTAGTTGAAGGAGAGTACGCATTGTTATGCTGCAGAAGTCTTTCCTGCGGAGTGTAGGAAGTGTACCCGGTATAGTAGCGGTTTCTGGAAGGACTGTATATAATATAGGTGTAGTACATTTGCATTGAGTGGCCTGCAAATAAAAAAAGCCCAATGATGGTTGTCATTGAGCTTTTTTAATGGAGCGGGAAACCGGATTTGAACCGGCGACCCTCACCTTGGCAAGGTGATGCTCTACCACTGAGCTATTCCCGCTTTAGTAAATATTCTTTTCAGTAAGTTAACGGGCCCTCACCTTGGTCCCGAAGTGTCGGGACTCTACCACTGAGCTATTCCCGCTTAGGTAAATAATCTTTTCAATAAGTCAACGGGCCCTCACCTTGGTCCCGAAGTGTCGGGACTCTACCACTGAGCTATTCCCGCTTTAGTAAATATTCTTTTCAGTAAGTTAACGGGCCCTCACCTTGGTCCCGAAGTGTCGGGACTCTACCACTGAGCTATTCCCGCTTTAGTAAATATTCTTTTCAGTAAGTTAACGGGCCCTCACCTTGGTCCCGAAGTGTCGGGACTCTACCAC
>JBJHDA010000032.1:0-2188 GCA_050486305.1 Candidatus Saccharimonadota bacterium | reverse complement strand
GTTAGATGCCTGTGACGGTACTGCCATGGTTATGGCAAACTCCTTTGCATAGGAGGTGACACTATGTCTACTGCGAAGGAAGAACTGGCGAAACTGATCCAACAGCAGCCGGACGATAGCACGGGCGAGGAGATCGTCCGGGAGCTTGCGTTTCACCTGATGATTCAGCGTGGGCTGGCCGATTCTGATGCTGGCCGTGTCGTTTCCAATGAGGAGATGGGGCGCAGAATCAGGCAATGGCAAGGGTAGTTTGGACCGCCGAAGCCGAGCGCTGGCTGCGCGATATCTACGATTACATTGCTGCAGACAATCCGCGAGCTGCGGAAGCTACCGTGGAAGGGATATACGAGAAGGCGCAGGGACTGACGGACTTTCCGGAAATGGGCGCACGACACTGGGCTTCGTCCCGGCATGTGCGCGTACTACTGTACGGACATTATCGAATCGCCTACCTGGTGAAGGACGGCGGCGATGTCGATATCCTCGGCGTATTTCATGGCGCGCTTGATATCAGCAAGTATCAGCTTTGACGTTTCGGGGCATCTAACAACACGCTGGAGACCGACGCTTGACCGCTCCCTCCCTTCGCTGTCGCTCCGGTCGGTCGCCGTCAAGCGCGGCTGAGCTTGGTCGTTAGAGCGCAAGTGGGATGGCCTAAGCCAAGCTGTACCATTCCAAGATCGAAGCCTGACGAATGCCGCCTTTGCTGGCGCGGCTGGGCCGAAAATCAGTTTCGACGCTAGGTCGGGAGCAGTGTCTGCTACGCTAACTTCGAACGGCAAACTCAACGAAAACGACGATCCAGATTTGCAAAGTCGGGGAGGATGGGACTTGCCAAGTAGGCGCGCCAGCAAGCGTGACCGTCCGAGTCTATTAGAAGACTTAGTGCTTGAAGTTACGCTTGCATTCGCCTTCTTGTGTTGGCCGATCTTATTGTTGGAGGGCTGGTACAACAAAATCTATCTCGTCGGACTCGCACTGTTGATTGGCATTAACGTCATTTTTTGCGTGACGCGCAGGAGAGACCGGTCGAACATAGACAAGTAGGCTCTGCGGAATCCAACGTGTTGCGTATTCCCATTATCCCGACTGCAGTTCCGGGTCGTTGGACTACCTTGAAGCTGTGCGAAAGTGGCATTGTCGCGTCACGTTCAACTTGCCCCTAATGCGAGATCATCACTTAGCGTTCAGCATTCGAGCTTCACAGAACGGACAATCTGAAGAATCGCGTTCCAGCGCTGACTGGCCGATTTGGCGTGCAGCTCCCGACCGCACTCCCGAAAGCCGACAGGTGACAAAGGACAAACATGCCGCGGATCGAAGCGGATTGCGTACACTCTAACTCAGCGCTGCAGCCGACGAACCGGCCTGTCACGCGGCCTGCCAGTGCAACCCGCGCGCCAGGCCGGCTCGCGGCTGAGCTTGGTCGTTAGGTTCCACTTGAGGCTAGTCGCTGTTCTGATCGTTTCCTGCGCCCTATCGGCGTGCGTGCACTTGCCGAGATATCCAAGTGCATGGGCCTTGCAGCAGACTTTGCCAGGCGATGAATGCCCCTTGCTTAGTGACGGATTCAGGCATGACGGAATCGATAGCGGGTCTCGCGTAGTCACCCTGTCTCAGGTATTCACTTCTCCGAGTACTCCCATTCCTCCTGAGGATGTGGCCATTGTGAGGTTTCGCCTCGATCAGAGAACACTCTGGGTAGTTTACGAAGATGAAGTCGGGCGGTTGCTGCGAACCTCCGCGCTAACAAGAGTGGGGGTATGCTCACGCGGCGAGCTTGTGCTCGAAGGCATCGACACTGGTGGCGTTAACCGAGAAGGTGTCATAGGAGTGACTCGCGCAAGGCTGAGCCTAAGCAGGGCTAGTGACAGCTCTTTAGTGATTAGGGAGTCTGGGGCTGGGGCAGTCATAGCGCTTCTCGTCCCCGTAGCTGTCGTTGCGCGCGAATGGTATAAGTTCGAAGCCGAAGCTTCGGCGGAACCTAACAAATCGCTGGAGCGCAGCCGTGAAAGATAAAGTGCCCTGTCATGGCGCCTGCGCCCGGCGCGCTCAGCTCAATCGTTAGGCCTTGGTCTTGGGCGCCGCCAGCTGCGGGGCTTGTTGCGTGATGCGCATCGCGGTATCATCTGCCGATGATTCAGTCGTTCCGGCACAAGGGCCTGAGGAGGTTCTTCGAGTCAGGCAG
>JBJHDA010000031.1:0-2488 GCA_050486305.1 Candidatus Saccharimonadota bacterium | reverse complement strand
GTAAGCGCTGTTTCGCCCTATAGATTTTTTCTAGATTCGTAGGAAGGACTTTTCATGCCCGTGATCAACCGGGTGCCATGAGCCAAGATCTCAACTTTTCTTCTACCTCTAGTCCCACTTCTAGCATTGAGTTAGCAGCAGAGAACGCAGCACTCAGGGCGCGCTTGCAGGCTTATGAGGCCGAGCTCAAGGTCAGTGATACCAGGGTGAAGGAGCGTGAAGCCCGGATTGCTGAGCTTCAAAAAAGTCTCCAATCCCGCGATGATTATATCGCCTGGCTCGTCAAGCAGGTTCAAGGACCAGCTTCAGAGCGCCGCAGCTGGGAATCGCTTGAGCCGGAAGCTCAACTTTGGCTTGAGGGAATGGCCCTTGAGCTACCAGAATCCCCACCGCCGCCTAAAACCACGGTTAAGGAGCACGAGCGGCAACGCCGCAAGAGCCCGACCGATGTCAGCAAGACTGGCCGAATCAAGCACGGGCCAAACGCTACAATTATTGATGTCGACGTCCAGAGTCCTGAGGTAGAGAACATTCCTGAGGACCAGCTGGAATTGGTGGATGTCAAGACAACCCAAAAGGTGGTTCGGGTGTCATCGCCGTTCGCGATCATCAATGTCCATTCAAAAACCTACCGCCGAAAGAACGACTTGGAAGAGATCATTCCGCCTGAAGTTCCAGAGGTTTTCGAGAACAGCATCTTCGATGTCAGCTTCTTGGCGGGTCTGCCTGTCGATAAATACCAGTTTCACCTTCCTCTCTATCGCCAACATCAGGCCATCAAGAATTCTGATATCTTTCTGGACCGCGGTCACCTAACCCGGGTGCTTCATCGGATGGCGGAGTTGCTGGAGCCGATCTACGAAGTGCTCGGCTCCTCGGTGCTAAACAGTAAGATACTCACGGCCGATGAGACACCCACGCCCGCCGGTAGGGACAAGAAGAAGGGCAAGATGAACAAGGGGTACTTCTGGGCTTTCTTTGGTGACCAGAAAGAGATCTATTTTCTCTTCAATCCGTCTCGAGCCCAAGCAGTCCTCGACGATTTTTTGGTCGCCTTTCAAGGCCACCTGGTCTGCGACGGCTACTCGGCCTACGAGAGCTTCGTGAATAATACCGAAGGCACCGAGCTCGTGCAGTGCTGGTCTCATACCAGACGTGAATTCCTCAAAGCAGAGAAACGAGACCCGGAACGGGTCAAGTGGATTCTGCGACAGATCCAATTGATGTACAAGGTGGAAGAGAAAGTCCGTGGGAAACCACCAAACAAGATCTTAAAAGCCCGGGAGGTCGAAACCAAACCCTTGGTCGAGGGGCTCTTCGAATTTCTCAAAAAGACCATAGCCGAGGAAACTTTCGTACCTTCAGACTCCTTTCTGAAGGCGGCCAACTATTGCCTAAATCGGGAAGAGCCGCTGAAGGCCTTTCTTGAGAACCCCGAGCTGCCTCTGGATACCAATCATCTGGAAAGAGAGTTGCGACCCCAGGCTGTGGGCCGGAAGAATTGGATGTTCCATGTGACCGAAGAAGGTGCCCGGCATGCCGCCATCTTCTACAGTCTCATCCGGAGCTGTATTTTGGCCGGAGTGAACCCCACCGTCTATCTGGTAGACGTGCTCCAGAGAATCCAAATTCTTCCCGCCAGTGATACGCACTTGCTCATACCACGGCTATGGCAAGAGCACTTCGCCTCAGCTCCCTTGCGGTCGCCGTTTCACGAAGTGCTCTTGCCGAGTGCGGTATCGAGTCTCAAACTCTAATTGAGAGCCTGGCCCCCGGCGGGTATTCCGTCGAGCAATAAGTCCAGAGCTTGAGGGGTTAGTACCAACTTGTGCGCTTTATTCCTCAGTTTGAATCGGCCTTTTTCCAGGCGTTTGTAGATGATGATGAACCCGGTACGGTCCCAGAGAAGGGCTTTCACCAGGTTGCCTCGGGTATTGATGAAGACGAAGAGGTCACCAGAAAGCGGATCTTCGCCAAGCCCTCTTCGCACCAGGGCCTCCAGGCCGTTGAATCCGTTGCGCATGTCCACTGGCCGACCGTAGACGAGAATTCTGCCAAACTTTTGCTGGGCGATCATCATTTTGCCACGAACCCCCGGAACCGAAGAATCACACCGAAGGGCAGCTCAACCTCTACCTCTGGTGAGATCGCTCCCACACTATCGCTCTGGCTGCAACGAGGCGGGACTGCCTCTTCAACCTCTACCGTGACCGGGACAAACTCGCCCTGATGGATGCAAGAAGAGAGCTCCACGGACTCTCTCTCGATCCTCTTCAGCTCGCTGTACCGACAACGGAAAAGGTGGTACGAGACACCCTGTTGCTCACAAAACTTCTTCTGAGTCAGCCCACTCTGCTTCCATTGAGCATGAAACCGAATCCAATCAGGCTCACCTTTGACTGCCAATCTGTTCATCGCTACCTCCTTATCATCTGACAATGCTAAGGCATCAGATCTCGGGCGGTCTAGGCAGCGAAACAGCGCTTAC
>JBJHDA010000030.1:0-2546 GCA_050486305.1 Candidatus Saccharimonadota bacterium | reverse complement strand
GTGGCCGAGACAGTGTTCAAGTCGTTACACCATTCGTGCAGGTCGGAACTTACCCGACAAGGAATTTCGCTACCTTAGGACCGTTATAGTTACGGCCGCCGTTTACCGGGGCTTCAGTCAAGAGCTTTTCCCGACAAATGTCGGGATAACCCCCTTCTTTAACCTTCCGGCACCGGGCAGGTGTCAGTCCCTATACATCGTCTTTCGACTTGGCAGAGACATGTGTTTTTGGTAAACAGTCGCTTGAACCTTTTCACTGCGCCCCGACAGCTGTCGGGGGATCCTTCTCCCGAAGTTACGGATCGAATTTGCCTAGTTCCTTAGCCACGATTCTCTCGAGCACCTGAGGATTCTCTCCTCACCCACCTGTGTCGGTTTAGGGTACGAGCAACTCCAACAAACAACGACGCTTTTCTTGGCAGCCAGATTACCTTGACTATCCGTTTGGCCGAAGCCTCCCGGTACTGTCGGGTTTGAGCCTTGACGGGGGACGGATTTGCCTGCCCCCCGGCCTACACCCTTCAACCCCGTATTCCGTCACGGGGCGCAAGTGTCACTTCTGCGTCACGCCTTTGCCTGGCGCTGGAGCCGGTACCGGAATATTGAACCGGTTTTCCATCGGCTTCGCCGTTCGGCTACACCTTAGGTCTCGACTAACCCTGATCCGATTAGCGTTGATCAGGAACCCTTGGGTTTTCGGTGGACGGGTTTCTCACCCGTCTTATCGTTACTCATGCCTACATTTTCGCTACCGGCCGCTCCAGCATCCCTCACAGGAAACCTTCTGCGCAACCGGTATGCTCCCCTACCACCCCCGACAAATGCCGGGGATCCATAGCTTCGGTAAACAGCTTATGCCCGCAAATTATCGACGCCGGATCGCTCGACCAGTGAGCTATTACGCACTCTTTTAAGGAATGGCTGCTTCTAAGCCAACCTCCTGGTTGTCTGGGCAATCCAACTTTCTTTAACCAACTTAGCTGTTATTTAGGGACCTTAGCTGATGATCTGGGTTGTTTCCCTCTCGCCACAGGACGTTATCACCCTGCGACTGACTGCTTGCCAACACAACACCGGCATTCGGAGTTTGTCTAGGTTTGGTACCCGGTGAAGGGCCCTAGCCTAATCAGTGCTCTACCTCCGGTGTGCTGTCCGGCAAACGCTATACCTAAATATATTTCGGGGAGTACGAGCTATTTCCGGGTTTGATTGGCCTTTCACCCCTATCCACAGTTCATCCGAAGACTTTTCAACGTCTGGCGGTTCGGGCCTCCAGTGCGTGTTACCGCACCTTCACCCTGACCATGGATAGATCACCCGGTTTCGCGTCTGCCCCATCCTACTGCACGCCCTTATCAGACTCGCTTTCGCTTCGGCTTCCCATGTAACATGGTTAACCTCGCAGAACAGGTGCAACTCGTAGGCTCATTATACAAAAGGCACGCCGTCATCCCGAATGCTTTCGGGACTCCGACCGCTTGTAAGCGTACGGTTTCAGGTACTATTTCACTCGCCTTCTCGGCGTTCTTTTCACCTTTCCCTCACGGTACTAGTGCACTATCGGTCATACAGTTGTATTTAGCCTTGGCGGATGGTGCCGCCAGATTCAGACAGGGTTTCACCGGCCCCGCCCTACTCAGGATCCCACTACCTCCACCTCGCTTACGCCTACGGGGCTTTCACCCTCTGCGGCGCCGCTTTCCAGGCGGCTTCGACTTCACTCGGTCTCGGATCTTGTGGTCCTGCAACCCCACACCCGGTAAACCGGATATGGTTTGGGCTGCTTCCCGTTCGCTCGCCACTACTTGGGAAATCACTGTTGTTTTCTTCTCCTCCTCCTACTTAGATGTTTCAGTTCGGAGGGTTCGCCTCCCCCGGTCTCCCGGAAGATATCCCAACGACAAGTCGCCGGGATGGGTTGCCCCATTCGGACACCCGCGGATCAACGCTTCTTTGCAGCTCCCCACGGATTTTCGCAGCTTGGCACGTCCTTCATCGCCACTGTATGCCTAGGCATCCACCGTACGCCCTTTAATGCTTCTGTCTTGCATGGCTTGCACAAGCTCCTCGCCTGCACTCCCCACCCAAGCCATCCACACAATCAATGAGCTCGATTTTCTTACCTCGATACTTCTATTTCTTAAGAATCAGCTGCGCACGCTCCTACCGCTCGCGCACGCAACAACATTTACTACCATTACGTCAAAGAACAACTTCCAGAAGACTCCGGGGCGTCGATCCCCTGCTCCGGCCCACCCCCGCTCCCGCGGGGTTACCGTTCGCCTTGTTTCCCATTCACTCAATAAAAACCCTCACACAATCACATCCTCGTGGAGCTACGGGGGCGAAACACCGTTTCGCAACATCAACGCCACGATCACCACCCCGGCCATACCTGCCGGAGGAACCAACGCCCGCCATCCATACACACCCTCGTGGAGCTACGGGGATTCGAACCCCGGACCCCCTGCTTGCAAAGCAGGTGCTCTAGCCAGCTGAGCTATAGCCCCAACTACGCTCCCGGGGAGCTTCGTTGGGCAGGCCCC
>JBJHDA010000029.1:0-2670 GCA_050486305.1 Candidatus Saccharimonadota bacterium | reverse complement strand
CGGGAACGTGCGGCTGGATCACCTCCTTTAAAGAGTAAAGCGCTGGCAAAGCTGCGCGAGCGCCCTCACAAATCATCTGCCTGAACAGTTACCGGCCCGGGAGGTCCCGCAAGGGCCCTTCAAGCGCTTTGTGCGCGCCGTGTGATTGCGGTCAGGGCATACCGTCCGGGACCGGTCGGCAGCCTGCGGGCTGCAGGCGGTCGGGGCGGTGGCTTGCTGTGCGGCATGAGGCACCGGGTCTGTAGCTCAGTTGGTTAGAGCGCACCCCTGATAAGGGTGAGGTCGGAAGTTCAAATCTTCCCAGACCCACCAATTCGGGCTTCGTACCGCACGGCCGTCGGTTGAGGCGGTACGGCCAGGGTTTCGGGGGCCATAGCTCAGCTGGGAGAGCACCTGCTTTGCAAGCAGGGGGTCGTCGGTTCGATCCCGACTGGCTCC
This sequence comes from Candidatus Saccharimonadota bacterium, assembly GCA_050486305.1. GTDB lineage: Bacteria > Patescibacteriota > Saccharimonadia > Saccharimonadales > SLHW01 > SLHW01. The sequence goes on along the minus strand of JBJHDA010000029.1, from coordinate 2,232 downwards.
ACCACTTCCGGCCCGGTCGTCTGCGTGCCGAGTCATGACCCGCCCCTTCGGGGTCGGTGATGGTTTGGCGGGCGATGCGCCTGTCGACTGTTCTTTAACAATCTGGTTCGAGTTTTAACGCATGGGTATCAGGGCGGACTTCTTTCCGTCGTCCGTCCTGAATCTGTGTCGCATTCGTACGGAAAAACCAGCGCCGTATGGCCTCCAGACTTCTTGAGGTTATATGGTCAAGCGAATAAGCGCACACGGTGGATGCCTAGGCGGTAGAAGGCGATGAAGGACGTTGTAGCCTGCGAAAAGCCTCGGGGAGCTGGCAAACAAGCTTCGATCCGGGGATGTCCGAATGGGGAAACCCACTCCGCTTGCGGAGTATCCCGCACTGAATACATAGGTGCGTGGAGGCGAACCTGGTGAACTGAAACATCTAAGTAACCAGAGGAAAAGAAATCAACCGAGATTCCCTCAGTAGCGGCGAGCGAACGGGGAACAGCCCAGTTGCCATCAATTCGTGATTCCTAGCAAAGCGGTCTGGAAAGGCCGGCCATAGAAGGTGATAGCCCTGTATGCGAAAGGAAGATCGAAGGAGCAACGAAGAGTAGGGCGGGGCACGTGAAACCCTGTCTGAACATGGGGGGACCATCCTCCAAGGCTAAATACTCTCTACCGACCGATAGTGAACCAGTACCGTGAGGGAAAGGCGAAAAGAACCCCGGAGAGGGGAGTGAAATAGAACCTGAAACCGTGTGCGTACAAGCAGTGGGAGCCCCTTCGGGGGTGACTGCGTACCTTTTGTATAATGGGTCAGCGAGTTATTTTCAGTGGCAAGCTTAACCGCATAGGGGAGGCGTAGGGAAACCGAGTCCGAACAGGGCGAATCAGTCGCTGGGAATAGACCCGAAACCGGGCGATCTATCCATGGCCAGGGTGAAGGCAGGGTAAAACCTGCTGGAGGCCCGAACCGGGTAATGTTGAAAAATTATCGGATGAGCTGTGGATAGGAGTGAAAGGCTAATCAAGCCCGGAGATAGCTGGTTCTCCCCGAAAGCTATTTAGGTAGCGCCTCGTGTATCACTCCTGGGGGTAGAGCACTGTTTCGGCTAGGGGGTCATCCCGACTTACCAAACCGATGCAAACTCCGAATACCAGGAAGTGCAGCACGGGAGACACACGGCGGGTGCTAACGTCCGTCGTGGAAAGGGAAACAACCCAGACCGCCAGCTAAGGTCCCCAAATCATGGCTAAGTGGGAAACGATGTGGGAAGGCAAAGACAGCCAGGAGGTTGGCTTAGAAGCAGCCATCCTTTAAAGAAAGCGTAATAGCTCACTGGTCTAGTCGGCCCGCGCGGAAGATTCAACGGGGCTAAGTCATGTACCGAAGCTGCGGACTTGCGGATTTATCCGTGAGTGGTAGGGGAGCGTTCTGTAAGCCTGTGAAGGTGTGTCGTGAGGCATGCTGGAGGTATCAGAAGTGCGAATGCTGACATGAGTAACGATAAAGCGGGTGAAAAGCCCGCTCGCCGAAAACCCAAGGTTTCCTGCGCAACGTTCATCGGCGCAGGGTGAGTCGGCCCCTAAGGCGAGACCGAAAGGTGTAGTCGATGGGAAGCAGGTTAATATTCCTGCACTGTGTATTGCTGCGATGGGGGGACGGAGAAGGCTAGGCTGTCCGGGCGTTGGTTGTCCCGGTTCAAGCATGTAGGAAGTGCTCTTAGGCAAATCCGGGGGCACAATTCCGAGATGTGATGACGAGCACCCTTTTGGGCGCGAAGCAGTTGATGCCATGCTTCCAGGAAAAGCCTCTAAGCTTCAGGCAATGCATAACCGTACCGTAAACCGACACAGGTGGGTGAGGAGAGAATCCTAAGGCGCTTGAGAGAACTCGGGTGAAGGAACTAGGCAAATTGGTACCGTAACTTCGGGAGAAGGTACGCCCCTGCTGGTGATGAGACTTGCTCTTTAAGCTGGTGGGGGTTGCAGTGACCAGGTGGCTGCGACTGTTTATTAAAAACACAGCACTCTGCAAACACGAAAGTGGAAGTATAGGGTGTGACGCCTGCCCGGTGCCGGAAGGTTAATTGATGGGGTTAGGCTTCGGCCGAAGCTCTTGATCGAAGCCCCGGTAAACGGCGGCCGTAACTATAACGGTCCTAAGGTAGCGAAATTCCTTGTCGGGTAAGTTCCGACCTGCACGAATGGCGTAACGATGGCCACACTGTCTCCACCCGGGACTCA
>JBJHDA010000028.1:0-2776 GCA_050486305.1 Candidatus Saccharimonadota bacterium | reverse complement strand
GGGCGCATTCCACTTAAGGTGCAGCCCGCAGGCATGAGATAGCAAGAAAAAGGGAAAGCCTCCCTTGGACCATCACGGCTAGGCCGAAACGAGGAGGCTTTCTATGAAATTAAGTTCTGCAAGGTTTCACCCTGTTCCCACTTCTGGAGAGCGATTTTTGGTAAACCGCACTGAGCTGCGCTCGGCGGCGGAGGAATGCCTGCGAAATATCCGCGGTCAGCTTCTTGAAAAAGCTTTCACCGACTTGCTGGATGGTGGCCAGCTCTTGGACCTGGAAAAAGCGCTTCATCACCAGGTCGCCCAATGTCTGGACCACTTCGTAGCCCGCCTGATCCAGGCGGCGCACTTCGGACAACAGCTCCTCGAACGGGTCTCCGAGCTTGTCGCTCTCAAGCCACATCTTCGTATGCAAGATCGGGGTCAGAACGTCACCCTCACCCTCCTCGGCGGCACCCAGATCGTCATTGTCTCACCTTACATGTTGCTTCGTCCCAAGAAGAAACGAGGCCGAAAAAGGACGAAGCGCGGGAGGTCAGGCAACGGCCTCTATCCGATACTTGAGCTTCTTGGCATCAGGGAGCGTGTCACCCCTGCTCTGGCTTCTTCAGTCGCTCGGCAAATTGCACTTGGCTCGGTCTCCCAAACCCAAGATAATCTCGCCGATCTGGGGATTTATCTTGACCGGAAGAGGCTACACTCCATTGCTTTGTCGGTGGGCCGACGTGCGCTCTCGTTTCGGGAAAAGGTAATAGAGGCCGGCATCAAGCCGGAGAAAAGTTTGGTACAAGGTGTCACCATCGTCATAGGGGTCGACGGCGGGCGCCTGAGGACACGAAAACGCAAGAAGGGCCGCAGGAGAGAGTCTGGTCACCACGGGTTTGACGCTGAGTGGCGCGAACCCAAGGTTCTTGTCCTCTACGAAGTGGATGAGAAGGGTCGCAAGACCAAGAGCGGTTACCAGCGCTACGACGCCACTATGGAGAACTGTGACGCCGTCTTTGCGCTCATGGCCGGGCACCTGCGCACCATAGGTGCGGACAAAGCTGCAAGATGGGCTTTCGTTGGCGACGGTGCCCTTTGGATCTGGGAGCGAGTGCAGAAGCTGTGTGAAGATGTTGGATTCGACAAGCACAACCTCGTCGAGATCGTGGACTTCTACCACGCCAAGGAGCGCCTTCACGATTTCGCCACCGAGGTCAAATCCTGGAGCAAGTGCCAACGGGAGAAGTGGTTCAGGGACGCTACTAAATTGCTGCACGGTGGCCGAATCGACGCCCTCCTTGCCCTGTGCTCTGAGCACTATCGCGGCTGCAACTCGAAGAAGCGCCGCAAGCTGGCTGAGTACTTCGTAACGAACCGAGAGAGGATGCAGTACCATCTCTTTCGTCGGCGTGGGTTACCCATGGGTTCCGGCGCGGTCGAGAGCTGCGTCCGGCGACTGGTCAACTTGAGGCTAAAGGGGAACGGCATCTTCTGGACCGTTGAATCCGCCGAGGCCGTGCTTCAACTGAGAGCCCAGCTCTTGAGCGGACGGTGGGAGCAATTCATGAAGGAGATTCTTCAACCAGTCGATCATTGGAAAGCGGCCTAGACGCTCAAACCAAGTACCGACAGGCGCTCGCGCGTGCATGAAAGATGGAATGCTCCCGTGCAAACCTCCTGCCTTAGAGACCGGGAGAAATGGTAACATGGAGGACCGAGAGGCACGGAGGTTCCAAGAAAATAACGGCAGCCACGTGATAAACGGAACCCTGTTCTTGGGCCATGAATGAGGACAAACCCAAGACAAAAACGATCAGAACCAGAGTCTCGCAACATCTTCTCTTCATTTGGGAATCTCGATGTCCGTCAAGAACTGCATCACGTTTTGCTCGAGCCTTGATCTTGAAGCTTGGCCAGCCTCTGGACCTCGCTGACTTCAAGACCAGTGCAACTGCAAATTTGCTCGAGGTTTAAGCCGGAAGCGAGCATTCGCTTTACCATCTCTTGACGGCCTTGTTCCAGGCCTTGTTCCAGGCCTTGCTCCAGACCCTTCTTCTCGGCATAGGCAAGTCTGCTAAGTTCGTCTCGCTCTGCCTTTTCTCGGGCTTCGATGAGATAGCGAATCTCGTCTTTGGCATAGGCTTTGCGCATAGAGTCAAGAGCCATGGATATCCCTTCTTCCTGTGCCAACTCTTCTGGCAACTCGTCATTAGTATCATCGTAGAGATCCGCAAATTTCAAGATGTAGAGCCATTTCTCGAATCGCGATTTTAGTTCGCTCGGGCGATCCTTTTTGAATTTTCGCAATTCGATATAGTGAAGCTCCAAAATGTCGGTGAGTTCGAACTTCTGTTGCTGCTCCCAAAACGAAAAGCGACTGTGGAGGTCCGGACTCTCTAAGAACAAGTTGAAATCGAGGATCGATATGCTCACGGTCTTGGCCAACAGATCGTAGGACTGACCAGCTTGGATCTGGTCGCAAAAGAACCGGGTCACGTAATACACCGAACGTTTGATGTAGTCGTCTATCCCGGCCCTCAGTTGCACCTCGATGTTAAAGCGCTCGCCTTATGGTTCTGCACCCCACTGAGCACAGATCCATCCCGTCTGGGGTTGTCGAGCCTCGCTTATGGATGTCGAACGCCCAAAGGGCACCCGCGCGCTCGGCTCTCCTACCCTGCGTATTCCAGTGAATACGATCGCTAATTCCAGTTGATTGCGATCAGAGATTCCAGTTCATTGCGATCAAAAATCTCACCGTTTATCGCTCGTTTTCTCCTTTCTTTTTTCATGT
>JBJHDA010000027.1:0-2804 GCA_050486305.1 Candidatus Saccharimonadota bacterium | reverse complement strand
AACGTCGCGCTAAGCGGCATGGCAAAAGTGGCGCGCCCCTTGCTCTTCTCTTTGCAAGGGGCGGGACACTTTTGGCATGTCCGTCTTCAGCGCTTTGTTGGGCGGCGCCAGTTGATGGAATGTCGAATATGACATAGACTGCCTTTCCAAGATGAGCCCTAAAGACAAGCCGCTGGCCTGGTTGCACGGCGAAGTTAAATCCCCGCCGTTTTCAGCAGAAGCCCGGCTTGAAGCAGGCTACTTGCTGCGATTATTGCAGCGCGGCGAGATGATTGGAATGCCGCACTCACGGCCAATGCCGAGAATCGGGCCACGTTGCCATGAACTCAGAATTCAGGACCAACAACATGCTTGGCGAATCTTCTATCGAATCGACCCAGATGCCATTGTGATTGCCGAGGTCTTGAGCAAGAAGTCGGGACAGACACCAAACAGCACGATCGAGCTATGCAAGAAGCGGCTCAAGGAATACGACAGTGAAGCAGGGCAAGAAACAGAGACTCGAAAGTAAAGGCTGGAAGATTGGGTCAGCACAAGAATTTCTTGGCCTGTCTGCCGAAGAAGAAGCCTACATTGAAATGAAACTTTCGCTAAGTGCGAAGCTCAAGCAACGGCGACAGCGGAAGCGGATGACGCAGGCGGAACTCGCCAAACTCGTTCACTCCAGTCAATCGCGGGTCGCCAAAATGGAGGCCGGGGACCCATCGGTCTCAATCGACCTCCTGGTGAAATCCTTGCTTGCTCTTGGCGTCTCCAAGAAGGAACTTGGGCGCTCACTCTCGTAGTCAGCCCAACAGACTTCGATAAGGTTTCCGCGCCGCTCAACGCCACGCTGAGCCGCATCTCTCATTGGTAAGCATTTTGCTCTTCATCTCCTGCAAAATGCTTACCAATGAGAGATGTCGGTTCCAGCGTGATGTTAGCTGGCGTCTTGACGTCGCTTTCGCAGATCAGCGCCGTAGTTCTCTCGCGCCTCACGGATCTCCTCCGCGGTGAGTCGTCGCATCCAAGCCGCCAGCTCTGGTGAGTACTGATACGTATTCATGTACCTATTGTGCCAACATAGGTGCTCCTTCTCCTTAATGTCGTACTGCCAAACGATAGCCTGGAAGGCATATGACGTGAATGGCTCCCCATCTACATGCGCGCCGACTTTCTCTAGGATCTCTTTTCGCGGGTGCGGATGGCTCTTGTTCGGATCTACTTTCCGAGAAATGAGAAGCGTTCCACCGGGCCCTCCGGAGTCTTGAACGCCAGCAACAATGTCAGCCGATTCGATCTTCTTCGTTGATTGCAGGTTCACTTCGAAAACAGTAAAGAAGCGCGCAGTGTCAATGCCATCCTTCTCTAGGTCCCGAGTTGTCTCAGATATCAGTCCAAGAAATTCCGCGGTCGGCTTCGAACGTTGCGTGCCGCCTCCCAGGAAGGCAATAGGATCCGGCGGCGCAGAGAAGGCTAGGGGAAGAAGCGCGATATTGACCTCCGCCGCAATATTTCTCTCAAATACTTCTTGAAGGATATCTCGGTAGTTGACGATGGAGGTTTGTGCAAGCCCGTAAACCACGACTCCCAAACTTTCGTCGTTGTAAAAATGAACAACGTTGTTTCTGTAGTCTGCCAAGCGTCCAATGTTTTCGCCTACCGCTTTCCATGGAATGTGAGCAGGCAAATATGGTCGTGCTGCCTCAAACGCGGCCCATAACTTCAAGGTTCGATATGGTTTTCCACGCTCTTTCGGCTCGAATATTCGCACACGATTCTTCGAACAGATGGCCTTGAACAATAGCTCCCATGCATTCAGGAGAAGAATTACACAGCATTCGCTACGGTATTCGATGCGCGGCTTGTTATACACTTCGATTGCCGCAAGGATTGCGCTCACCGAATTGCCGAGCAACGCCCGATACGAGCCGTAAGGATTCAATGCGACTTCCTATGTGTCATGACGTCATCACAGGTAGGCAGCCAAGCTGAGCGGTTCTAGGGGAAGGGCTACCGGTAGCGACGAAGGACCTTCACACCGAAAACGAAGTTAGACGGCTTGCTCGCTTGACTTGCGGCCCGAGCGCACCAAAAGATCTCGCTTGCCGCAGTGGTTTCACTTCGATGACACCAAGAATCTACGACTCTCTGAGAATTAATCGTTGGCCGGCCATGTACCACAACTATCTCCAATGAAAGTACTTCCGCAAACCTTACAACGATAATAGCGCTCATCGTCACGATTGCCGTGGTGTCCAACACTTTGATGAACGCCCGCGCGTTCTAGTCCAGCGTGCCGTAGGTTCGTCTCGCGATCAAGAATCTTCTGACAATCGGCACAAGGCTCATCGCTCATATTTCGGCCTCCATTTCAAATGGCGTGTCTTACGACCAGCTAACGATGAAGCTCAGCTGCATCGCGTTAGCGATGTCAACTGTAGCGGCTTGTTCCAAGGCGTTTATGCGGGGCAGCGCAGGCATTCAACAGTGCGAGCCACGTCGAACGAAGCGAACCGCATCGACTGCGCGAAGCCGCCTCACCTAACAGAGAAGGCCGTGCGTCCGGAACAGCATAGCTTTCCGTGCGCACGGCCTTCTCTGTTAGATTGAGATTCTGGCTTGGCGTAGTCAATCGGCAATCCTCGCTTCTTCACCCAGAATCACAAGTTGCAACGCCCCGTATAAACGTCCTGGGAACTTTCACTAGACAGAGCGCAGAAATATTCAATATTCGTGCGCGCCGCGATATTACGGATGGCGGTGCGGATGGTGGCGTCGAAGTCCTTAAACATCCCTGTTCAGCCATGCCTGAATTCTTTACT
>JBJHDA010000026.1:0-3118 GCA_050486305.1 Candidatus Saccharimonadota bacterium | reverse complement strand
TTGCGATATCAGCCTGCGAAAGAAAATAGCTCTCAACCTCTACCTGGATATCCGCACCGTATTGCTTTTTTAAACGGACGTACGTGTTTATGACTGGATCATCTTGTGTCTGGAGAATAGCAAGCTTTGGCGCCACACCACGAGACTGGCGGATACCACGCACCTGTTTGGCTTGGCGCTCTTTGATATAGCTGGCGAGATCTCGACCATTAAGTAGCTTTTTCGGCATAACGAGGCTTATTGTAGCACGACTGATAGGTGTTAAGCGCCGATTGCCCTTTCAGCTGGAACTGTTGCTTCTACTCCGTTGATAACTCGCAATTGAACTTCTTTGTCGGCAGCCTGATGAATTGGTAATCCGCTTGGATCAATACCGTATGCCATACAGACCGCAGCTGCGCTGATTTTTCTAGACTCTATATTGCGCCGCTGCTGTTCTAGTTCTTCTATTTGATTCGTCAGCGCCACTTCTGCTGCCACAAGCGACACATATGTATCTGCTGCTGTTTGCTCTGGTTTTTTCTGCACAATCTCTGGCGACTTTGTAAAATGATTTGGGCCTAGTTCTGTGTGTGCACTATTCATGTATTTGTCTTGCTATTTCCTATTCTAAAAACGTGCTTATGTTTTTTATAACACGATTCGATTAATTCAAGTGGGGTATTTATCACACTTATGCAGTTTTCGGGAACAACACCCGCTGTTCTGCCTGCATTTTTTCCCTAATAGCGCTTTGTCGTTCTTCGCAGATTTGCCGAAACTCACCCTCTCCACAGCGATCATCACTACCACCTGCTGACTGGCCAACCGCCATGATGCCGAGCAGTGCTGAACTATACACTTCTTCTATCCGGTGTAGCTTCTCACAGGCAGCGGCAAGTAACGCCTCATCATCCATCACTACATCAGGGACGGCCTGTTCTGATTGTGGCGCCAACGACTCAACGCCCACCTCGTTTTGCTCTAATAGTTCAGTTTTCATTACTACACTTAGTTATTACAAATAATAAGGTAGACTATACTCCGCTTTTTTTAGATTTCTAGTCTTTTTTATAGATAAATAGAAAAAGAGAAAAAGTCGGCCGCCAAGACCGACTACTTTTATTGGTACACCCTACCCGATGTGATACATCGTATCAGGCGGGCGGGAGGGATAGCGCACGTAAATCTGTGCGCCGAGTATAACTCGGGCAACAGACTTACGACCGAACCGCCTAGGAGTTCGAATCCTTGCTCGAACTATCGAGCTAAAATTTAAAACCCTCCTTGACAGGAGGGCTTAAAATTTCACCTGGTACACCGGGAGGGATTCGAACCCCCGACACCCTGGTCCGAAGCCAGGTGCTCTATCCACTGAGCTACCGGTGCAAAACGCTACCCCATTGTACTATACGAGCGATAACGAAATGCATTCTAGCAGATAAAGGATTGAAATAACAGGTATAACTTGCTATAGTCTCATCTGTTCTGTTTAGTACTTACAGCACTACGGGCCAGTAGCTCAGCTGGTTAGAGCACCTGCCTCTTAAGCAGGGTGTCGAGGGTTCGAGTCCCTCCTGGCCCTCCAAAATAAAATACTCAAGTTGCTAGCTTGGGTTTTTTATTTTGCGGCCAAGAAGAAACTGAATTTCTTCAGTTTCGTGGGGCTCGAACGCAAAAAGCAAAGCTTTTTGACGGGTAAGTAGAGCCCCCCTTGCCCTCGGATTTGAGGAGTTTTTGTTATGATTAAACAAATGACGTTAGAAGAATACTTACGCAACCTTCCGCCCGGCCAACTTGCTCAATACAAGCGCATTAAAAAATTAGTAAAAGCACTGGTTCCTGAAACTGAGGAGACATTGAGTTACGGTATTCCGACCTTTAAATATAAGGGCAAGTACTTGATCTACTTTGCCGGTGCAAAAAATCACATGAGCGTATACCCAACAGTTGGCAAAGTCAAACCCACGCCAGGCACAAAAGGGACCTTCCAATTCACGGAAGAACAACCTGTCCCGGAGTCTGTCATTAGCGAAATCGTACTTACACGTTTAGCTAAGATTAACAGCGGCTAAGCTTCTGCAAGGCCAAGCAGTGACCGTTAACTAGCCGCCCATTCCCAAAAATTGTAAAATGTATATTATGGCTACAAAAATTTCTGAAGGCACGATTCATAAAATGCCAGCAGATCTGCGGAAAACGCTGACTGCTGACCCTAAGGTAGTGGCACTATGGGAGGACATCACTCCGCTCGCACGCAACGAGTTTATCTGCTGGGTTGAGAGTGCAAAACAAGCCGAGACAAGAAAGCGCCGCATCAAAAGGGCACGAGAAGAGCTCCTGGAGGGAAAACGCCGACCCTGCTGCTGGATCGGATGCATCCACCGAACAGACAAACCGATAAGCCCATCAGTAAAATGGGTACTCGAAAAGCAATCCAAAAAATCCTAACGAGCACGAGCTAGCTCAATAAATACCAGATAATGCTTTATACGAATGCACCACGAAAACGCGCGCAAGCAAATGATACCTTACACCTATAAACCCAGCGCAAGACTTGTGACAAATGTTATAATATGTATTGGTGTTAAAATATATTTTTTACGTTCAAAAGACTGCACAGACACAAGCCACATCATCAATGAGTGACGTCTTTTTGATGCGTCTTAAGCAGGTCGAAGCATTAGAATGCAAAAACTACTAAGCCCTCTATCCAGAAAAGCAAAGTATAGGCTGCTGTTTGCAGCGCTCATAGCAGCACTCATTATTGGCTCAGCTGGCGCGATTAATGCTTACTATACTCACCTAAACGCAGAGAGAGCATCAAGCCAGACACAGCAAACGGAAGCAGAGCAGACCGAGCTAGAAATATCCGGCGAAATCGAAGAGCTGGAAGCGCTTAATACAGATCGAGAATCAGAAACCTCAACAACTACTGAAGATAATCCATTCCAGTCACAAAGCGATAGACAAAACGACGAGCGCTGGCTCGCTGGCTGCAAAAAGCTGCGGCAAACCCGTATTCAGAACTATGAAGCAAATGTGGCAGAAGAACGCTCCAGGCACAAAAAAAATCTGGGAAAGATACGTGAAGAAGCCACGGGAAGACTTGAAGGGCTAACCAGAGCGCTGACCGACA
>JBJHDA010000025.1:0-3146 GCA_050486305.1 Candidatus Saccharimonadota bacterium | reverse complement strand
GGTGAGGTAATGGCTCACCAAGGCGACGATCCGTAGCTGGTCTGAGAGGATGATCAGCCACATCGGGACTGAGACACGGCCCGAACTCCTACGGGAGGCAGCAGTGGGGAATATTGGACAATGGGCGAAAGCCTGATCCAGCCATGCCGCGTGTGTGAAGAAGGCCTTCGGGTTGTAAAGCACTTTCAGTGGGGAAGAAAGCCTTGGGGCTAATACCCTCGAGGAAGGACATCACCCACAGAAGAAGCACCGGCTAACTCCGTGCCAGCAGCCGCGGTAATACGGAGGGTGCGAGCGTTAATCGGAATTACTGGGCGTAAAGCGCGCGTAGGCGGTCTGATAAGCCGGTTGTGAAAGCCCCGGGCTCAACCTGGGAACGGCATCCGGAACTGTCAGGCTAGAGTGCAGGAGAGGAAGGTAGAATTCCCGGTGTAGCGGTGAAATGCGTAGAGATCGGGAGGAATACCAGTGGCGAAGGCGGCCTTCTGGACTGACACTGACACTGAGGTGCGAAAGCGTGGGTAGCAAACAGGATTAGATACCCTGGTAGTCCACGCCGTAAACGATGTCGACTAGCCGTTGGGTCCTTCGCGGACTTTGTGGCGCAGTTAACGCGATAAGTCGACCGCCTGGGGAGTACGGCCGCAAGGTTAAAACTCAAATGAATTGACGGGGGCCCGCACAAGCGGTGGAGCATGTGGTTTAATTCGATGCAACGCGAAGAACCTTACCTACCCTTGACATCGTGCGAACTTTCCAGAGATGGATTGGTGCCTTCGGGAACGCACAGACAGGTGCTGCATGGCTGTCGTCAGCTCGTGTTGTGAAATGTTGGGTTAAGTCCCGTAACGAGCGCAACCCTTGTCCTTATTTGCCAGCGCGTAATGGCGGGAACTCTAAGGAGACTGCCGGTGACAAACCGGAGGAAGGTGGGGACGACGTCAAGTCATCATGGCCCTTACGGGTAGGGCTACACACGTGCTACAATGGCCAGTACAAAGGGTTGCGAAGCCGCGAGGTGGAGCTAATCCCGAAAAGCTGGTCTCAGTCCGGATCGGAGTCTGCAACTCGACTCCGTGAAGTCGGAATCGCTAGTAATCGTGAATCAGAATGTCACGGTGAATACGTTCCCGGGCCTTGTACACACCGCCCGTCACACCATGGGAGTGGACTGCACCAGAAGTGGTTAGCCTAACTTCGGAGGGCGATCACCACGGTGTGGTTCATGACTGGGGTGAAGTCGTAACAAGGTAGCCGTAGGGGAACCTGCGGCTGGATCACCTCCTTATCGACGACGTCCCGACACGCGGCAAGTGCTCACAATGAATTACCTGATCGACCAGAGCAAAGACTGTTTGGGTCGCGGACCCAGTGGTTGGAAGCCGGGTCTGTAGCTCAGTTGGTTAGAGCGCACCCCTGATAAGGGTGAGGTCGGCAGTTCAAATCTGCCCAGACCCACCAAATTTGCGTGATACCGCGTTGCTCCGATACTCGCATAGCAGGCTATGCGTCGCATCGAAGCGCCTTGTCTCACACAAATTGCCTCGGGGCCATAGCTCAGCTGGGAGAGCGCCTGCCTTGCACGCAGGAGGTCAGCGGTTCGATCCCGCTTGGCTCCACCATCCTCCCCCACAACAGTCATTACCTGATCGGATCCGCAGTCATAAGCCATCCTTGCACTTTGCAATGACCGGTTTATGACTGTCGATTGACAGTCTGCTCTTTAACAATGTGAATCATGCTGACAAACGTTCCTTCCTGGAGAGATTCAGGAAGAACATGAGATACGTCTCAAGCGTATCCGGCAATTGTCAAACTGTCATCGCAGATCAGACCCCTTGGGGTTATATGGTCAAGCGATGAAGCGCACACGGTGGATGCCTAGGCAGCCAGAGGCGATGAAAGACGTGGTAGCCTGCGATAAGGCTCGGCGAGGTGGCAAACGACCTGTGACCCGGGCATTTCTGAATGGGGAAACCCACCCTGCATAAGCAGGGTATCCCACACTGAATACATAGGTGTTGGGAGGCGAACCGGGGGAACTGAAACATCTAAGTACCCCGAGGAAAAGAAATCAACCGAGATTCCCCCAGTAGCGGCGAGCGAACGGGGACCAGCCCTTAAGCATGTGACTGATTAGACGAACGCGCTGGGAAGCGCGGCCATAGTGGGTGATAGCCCCGTAGTCGAAAATCTGATCATGTGAAATCGAGTAGGTCGGGGCACGTGAAACCTTGACTGAATATGGGGGGACCATCCTCCAAGGCTAAATACTCCTGGCTGACCGATAGTGAACCAGTACCGTGAGGGAAAGGCGAAAAGAACCCCGGAGAGGGGAGTGAAATAGATCCTGAAACCGTGTGCGTACAAGCAGTGGGAGCAGACTTGTTCTGTGACCGCGTACCTTTTGTATAATGGGTCAGCGACTTATTTTCAGTGGCGAGCTTAACCGTATAGGGGAGGCGTAGGGAAACCGAGTCTTAACTGGGCGACCAGTCGCTGGGAATAGACCCGAAACCGGGCGATCTATCCATGAGCAGGTTGAAGGTTGAGTAACATCAACTGGAGGACCGAACCAGGATCTGTTGAAAAAGATTTGGATGACTTGTGGATCGGAGTGAAAGGCTAATCAAGCCCGGAGATAGCTGGTTCTCCTCGAAAGCTATTTAGGTAGCGCCTCACGTATCACCGCCGGGGGTAGAGCACTGTTTCGGCTAGGGGGTCATCCCGACTTACCAACCCGAGGCAAACTCCGAATACCGGTGAGTGCAGCGTGGGAGACACACAGCGGGTGCTAACGTCCGTTGTGAAAAGGGAAACAACCCAGACCGTCAGCTAAGGCCCCGAAATCCTGGTTAAGTGGGAAACGAGGTGGGAAGGCTCAGACAGCTAGGAGGTTGGCTTAGAAGCAGCCATCCTTTAAAGAAAGCGTAATAGCTCACTAGTCGAGTCGGCCTGCGCGGAAGATGTAACGGGGCTCAAACCAGGTGCCGAAGCTACGGGTTCATCCTCTGGATGAGCGGTAGAGGAGCGTCGTGTAAGCCGATGAAGGTGGATTGAGAAGTCTGCTGGAGGTATCACGAGTGCGAATGCTGACATGAGTAACGACAAGGGGAGTGAAAAACTCCCCCGCCGGAAGACCAAGG
>JBJHDA010000024.1:0-3221 GCA_050486305.1 Candidatus Saccharimonadota bacterium | reverse complement strand
GCGTGCGCTCGAAATAGACCACTTTGCAGATGTCAGAGAACTCGTCGAACCGACCTTTCCAGTCGTCGCCCATCGCCAGCACATCGGCTTCGTGAGCCAGCAAGTATTCCCGCTTCTGCTCCAGCGACTCTTCAAAGAACACTCCATCCACACAGCGCAAGGCGCTGACGAGCCGCGCGCGCTCATCCTGGGCAAACACAGGTGCGCGCCCTTTTTTGGCGAGGTTAAATGCATCGGTGGAGACACCCACCACAAGACGGTCACCAAGGCCCCTGGCGCGCTCCAGCAGGCGCAGATGGCCAACATGCAGCACATCGAACGTACCAAATGTCACCACCGTAACGACGTCCGTGTCTGCGCTCATATTGCTTCAGTCCTTTGATCGAACGATGGCTCGGGCTTTGCCCCGGTGAACCATGCGATGCATGTGATAATACAAGCTACGCGCAACGCGCCGCGGCAGGATACGCAGAATGGCAGGATCATGCGCCAAGAGGCTGGCCGCTCGTCCCAGGTTCCGCTGCCGTACGGCTCCCGCCAACCCGTACAACGCCTCGTTTATCTCCAGGGCACGAATCTTGCGGTCAAAAGCGCGAATGACTGAATTGGGCCAAGTATGCATATCGCGGCACGCTTCGATACAGCGACGCATGGCCGTCGGATCCGACGAAAGGGCGGTGACCGACTCGGGTGACACGCGATACAGATAAAGCGGTTCCGGAACGTACCGTAGCGTAGCACCAGCCGCCAGAAGGGAAAAAATAAACTCCGCATCCTCACCAAAACTTCGGTTCGAATGGCGAACGCCGCAATCATGAAACAGTCGCGCCGGGAACAAGGGCTTGATCAGTAATCGTTCGGAACGCAGAAACGTCTCGACCGAAACATCACGGATACCGACCGCTGAAGACCGACCTGCGAAGCCTCTCGGTCCATGAAGCCGTCGCCAGGGGATCAAAGCACCATCGCGCGCATGATGGCTAATGAGCACATCGTCAAAAACCACATGCCGATCCGACCCATCGGCGGCTTCCAGCAATCGTTCGAGCCGATGGGGAACCCATGCGTCGTCGGCGTCCAGAAATGCGATCCAGTCCCCTGAGGCCTCTTCGATCGCCAAATCACGGGTAGGCCCAGGGCCCAAATTCTTCCGATTGCGGAATAGCCGCACTCGACTATCTCCGATGGCCTCGACCACAGCGCTCGTTTGATCCGTGGATGCGTCATCCCAAACAAGAACCTCGATCGCTTCCACCGTTTGGAACAACACCGATTCTATAGCGTAACGGATTGTGCGCTCTGAATTAAACGCGGGCATGACGACCGTTATCCTCGGTACACGCCCTATAGAGCCCGTTCCTTCAACCACGGTGGAAGCCGAAGCGATTAAACATTTGCCTTATCGGGTGGTACACCTCCCGCACGGGAATTAGAGCCGCCTCTACCAGAAGTGGTCGCAGGCTTCGCACGATAGGCATCTTGTGGATTCCTGATGGCGGGCGACAACCATCATATAAACTGTCCGCTTTTTTTCCAACCCCTTGCCAGTACCGAAAGTCGTAACGGAGCCCTTTTTGCAATAGAGCCCAAAGCCCCTCTGAAGCGGCTTTTAGTCGTCTGTCTGTGATTCTGTCTCCGGAAGCCAACTGATCAACGGCCCAAAGAATCTGTTCTGCAAGGCTCTTTAATGCAATATCACCAGGGTCCCGCCCACGGGATATGCGGATTCCACGATGTTGCACCCATGCTGCCACCGATTCTTGGTGTCTGATCCATTTCAACTCACGGGAACCTGCCAGCTGGATCATCCACATCGTATCTTGTCCAACGTCACAGTTTTCATCCCACCTCAATCCGTCGAGAACTTCTCTCCTATAGAGGTGGGCGCCTGTTTGCGGGCGCCGGTACGGACCTAACGTTCCCTCAGTAAAGTCATCTACTTCAGGCTGCAAATACGTACCGATCGTTCTCCCACTCTCGGTGACAGTATCAAAATTCCCCGATGACAGATCCGCAGCCACTTCGATTAGTTCGTGAAACTGAGCCTGACAGGCGTCTGGAAAAACGAAGTCATCGTCATCTAGAAACCGAACGAATTTCCCCTGCACTAACGCGAGACCATGATTACGTGCGGCATTGGCGTGAGGCTTAGTAATCGGCTCCCAGCGAACACGCCGATCGTCCTTAAACGTTTCCGCGATATCCTTCCAGGACTCGTCCGTTCCGTTGGGCACGACAATAACTTCAACATCGCCCATCGGAGCGCATAGAAGTGCGCTTCTTATAGCCCTTGGTAGAGATACGGGCCGAGCATGAGTAGGTATAATTACCGAAAGGAGTGGGCCCTTTTTACACGCCATTATAATAACCTACTGTGGGCATAGAGCTATTCTTGAATCAGTGACTGACTGCATAGGGGAAAAGGAGGCTCTACCATGTCTCGAATACATCTGGAAGATGCGCGTCCATTCTCAGGATAATTCCGATTTCCGCCTTGGATCGGAGCGGCCGTGGTGACCCAGTTCCCATGGCTGCCCCGATAATGGAAGCTCGCATCAATTAATCCTATTACATCCATTTCTCGAAGACGAAGAAGCGGTGGTATGCATGCTCATGGACCCGAAACGTTTTGGTGAGACGCAGCGGCATACCGTCCATAAAGTCAGTGGTGACGCGATTAAGCGAGTAGCCCGCCTTGCTAATTTCCCAATAATGTTCGCCATCGAACTCATGTGTAGACGCCCCCAACCGAGGCTTGGGAATCAACAACCTTACGGGCCCAAGCATTGGCACATGGATTGATACGGGCCAGCGGGTAGCTGCGTCCGGTAGGGAAATGACAATCGCCTTGCCCGCAACCCGAACCATCTCCCGAAAGGCTTCTTGGCTCTGTTCGAATGGCATGTGCTCGAGCACCTGGAAGGCGCAGACGACGTCGAACGAACCGTCCTCGAAGGGCATCTCGAACACCGAACCCACGTGGTCAGGCTTAAGCTCCGGGTCTAGGTCCAGCGTTTCAACATGGAGGCCCATTGTGCCGGCGACGGCCTTGAATAGGCCCGGACCGGGTCCCACCTCCAAAACACGCTCAGGGTGCAGCTTGATCACCTCGTCAAGCTGGTGCCACATACTCGCCCAGCGTCGTTTGTGGACGTACTTGCCGAACTCGTAATGCGCCTTGTCAACTTGTTTTTTCATCGACTCTCCACCGCATCGCATGC
>JBJHDA010000023.1:0-3406 GCA_050486305.1 Candidatus Saccharimonadota bacterium | reverse complement strand
CGGCCGCGCTCCGATCAGGACCGTGCTCTATATGGCGATGATGTCAGCTATTCAGCACAACCCGGTGATGAAGCGGTTCTATCATTCGTTGGTCAACGCCGGCAAGCACAAGAAGGTGGCGCTGACCGCTTGCATGCGCAAGATGGTGACGATTCTCAACGCCATGGTTCGCGATGATCGCCTATGGCAAGAAACGTAAATTCTTAGCTTGCAGGGGTTGACTTGGGATCACAGTCGCTGGTTAGGTGCATATCAAAGACGCTAAATCTGACGTCCAAATGCCAGGTCTCAACTGTAGTCTATTTGAGTATCTATCAGGATACCGCTCATGCCTGTCAAAGTTCTCCGCCTTAGCATATAGAAACTTCCATTCCATGGTTCTTGAAAACAAACAAGCTCCGACTAGATCTATTTCACCAACCCTATAAAACCTATTCCTCCTAGTATCACCATCACCATCCGTTGAATTCCTGGTCCGTTGGAAGTCTATTGTGATCGGAAACTCTTCGAATTGCTGCAAAAACTTTTCGTCAGAGATTTCACCCAACTTGGAAAACTCTACACGGGACGCGCTATACTCATACTTAGCCATTCCTGATTCTCTGAATTTTTGAGGAAGCCGCTTAAACAACTCATTTATACGCTGCGTTGGCAAAGAATGTAGGTCAGAGTCAGTTGAGCCCACCTCTCTCAAGAATTCGTCGATGACTGCACTGGCAATGAAGCCTTTGTGGGCGAGGTAATCTATGTAACCAGACCTCACCGCCTTGCTTGTCGTTTTAATTACCTCAACATTTTTACACTCAAGAGAGATTAGGGACGCCCCACTTTCCAAATAGAAGTCTTTATCCATATCTCCGGAAGCTGTCCTATATCCGTCTATCACGCCCTCTTGTCGAAGAGCATCAACCACTTTGGCTAAATGCTTTTCAGAAACTGCACCTCGAACCGCCATGTACGCTCGCGGGTTGTTTTGGAATACTTCGGACAACTCTTGGGGAGTCAACCCAGTGGCTTGGTACAAATCAAAATCGGTCACTAATAATCCTCTCGATAGACAACGAGGTCTGACACCTCGCATTGCAGGTGTTTACATAAAGTGTCAAGCACATGGAGGGTTGTGTTGTAGTCTGGCCTAGAGCCCAAGGCCTCCAATGTGGCTTTCGAGATGCCGGTTAGCTCCGCAAGCCCTTGATATGTAAGCCTTTTCCCGTTTTTTTGGGAGTACTCTGCCATTACCTCTCTCAATCTCACCTCAATCACTTGTATCCTCAATACAATTTCAGTATCATTGGGTTGACGATGCCAATAGTTCGCGTAGCTTGGCACTAAAATAACCTTTCAAGGTACTTTAAAGCGGCCATATGCACAAGACGATTAGTTTATATACCGGCACCGGCGGCCTAGACCTAGGCCTAGAAGCCGCTGGATTCGACACCACCGTTGCCATAGAAATGGACAAATGGGCTTGCGAGACCGTTCGGATCAATCGTCCTGAATGGAATCCCATCCAAGACGATATCCATAATGTAAGTAGTGAAGATATTTTAGCGACCGGCGACCTTACCGAGGGAGACGCATCACTGCTTATCGGGGGGCCACCATGCCAACCATTTTCTAAGTCAGCGTACTGGTCTAAAGGTGAGACAAAGCGCCTAGATGACCCCCGAGCAGATACTTTGACTGCCTATCTTCGGGTGCTTAGAGACTTAAAACCAAGAGCATTCCTGATGGAGAATGTATTTGGGATAACTTACAAGGGGAAGGATGAAGCAATTACCCTTCTAAGGAACATCATCAATCAGATCAACAAGGAAGAGGGTACGAATTACAACTTTAATGTAGGTGTTTTAAACGCTGCTGACTACGGAGTCCCCCAAATTAGGGAGCGTGTTTTTATTATTGGTTCAAGAGAAGGACTGGATTTCACTTTTCCCGCTCCGACCCACAGAAATCCAGAGATTGGACAAGATGACCTGTTCCACGTTGAACCTTGGAGAACAGCTTGGGACGCAATCGGTGACCTCGAAGGGATGTCCCATGATGCCCTACGCGCAACAGGAAAGTGGGCGGACCTACTGCCTAGCATTCCCGAAGGCAAAAACTACCTCCACCATACCAACCGGGGAGAAGGGATGCCTTTGTTTGGCTGGAGAACCCGTTATTGGAGTTTTCTTCTCAAGCTAGCAAAAAACAAACCTTCTTGGACTATCCAAGCGCAACCGGGAAGCGCAATTGGTCCTTTTCACTGGAAAAATAGACGCCTTTCAACGAGAGAACTATGCCGTCTTCAAACTTTTCCGGATGATTACGAAATAGCTGGCGGAAGAACAGAAGTTCAGAGGCAGCTAGGCAACGCAGTTCCGAGCCTCATCGGTGAAGTTCTTGGCCGAGAAATTAAGAGACAATTTTTTGGCCAAGCAACCAATTCACCTTTAAAACTGTTGCAGAATGTCAACACAGAACCGTTTCAAAAGGAGCCGGTTCGGCCTGTTGAAAAAAAGTACCTCCAATTACTTGGCGATCATGAAGACCACCCAGGCACCGGAAAGGGCCCCAGAGCTGTCGGAGCATCTAGCACCTAACGCCCGCGTAAAGCGCGCGAGGTACGAGCGTCGCCTTTGACGCGATTGTTAGATTGGTGCATTGGCTAGTGCTTTCATCTTGCGTTGCAATGTCCGGTAACCCTCCCGCACATCACCATAGATGTCAGGATCAACATCGAATTTACCGTAATTCTCTATAGCCCATTGGCTAAACTCGATGATGTATGCCGCAATAGGCAGAAACGCCCGGGGATCTTCAGAAAGCTTCTTATCCAGTATCTCTGGCAATGCCGAGTAGACATCAGGCTCGCCCTTTGAATGACCACTCTGGAGGTACCTAAACGCCCCGAAGATGTAGTACCTAAACGCTCTACACCCGACCAGCGTGAAATCGTGCACCATGGACAGCGGATCAAGCGTGTAGTAGCGCTGCTCCGCAAAATCTAAATCCTTCCCCAGGTAGTGATTCAACGCCCACCGCTCATCGACGTCTCCGTCATAGTAAAAGTCTTCTTCCGAAGGGATAGTCATGTTTTCGGGTTCCTTGATCACCTACTCCTCCGTTCGATCTAACGCCCCGCTAAACGGCGAGCGCTAGCGAGTCCGGTGGAGGCTACGCTTTTTGTGGCCGCAACAAATTTGAGCGGCTTGTTGAACGAAGCCGCTCCGCGGCAAAGTTAAAATTCGAGAGCTGAGATAATTCCCCTACGTGCTTATACCGAGCACGACAACCAGAGGAATTATCTCATGCAAAAAGCACAGCAAAAACGCCAGGATTCACTGTACCGCAAACATCTTAGCGCGCTTAAGCGCCAAGGGAAAGCACCCTCTACCATTGATGTCTACGCCCGAGCCGTGCG
>JBJHDA010000022.1:0-3473 GCA_050486305.1 Candidatus Saccharimonadota bacterium | reverse complement strand
TCCACCACCATCCGGGCAACCCGAAGCTTATACTCCGGATCAAAATTCCTGCGTCCCATATCGTCTCCTCGATCAGATCCTCATCATTCCACCGATCGAGGTGTCCACCAACATTAGACCAGCACAGTCTGACCCCATGCGCGCCCGGGAGCCGGAAAGATCTCCTTATACCGTGCTAGCTTCAAGTTATTGACGTTGTACAGCGCCCAACCGCGGGCCAGGGTCTGGCTATCTAGCGGGCGGGCCCAGCCGTTGTAACCTTCCATCGCCACCTGGACCCTCTGGTCCGGCGACCGACGATGGCGTTCCACTCGTTCGAAGAACGCTGTAAATCCAGACGGTTCGTGATCGATGCGGAACTCGTCCAGCACATGTCCCGTACCATCGCCGACCGCCACTTGGTGGAAACGGCTGCCGACATCCACGGCTACAAGAAGAGGGGTATCCATAGCGGTGACCTCCAGGCAAGACCCGACGCCAAAACTCATCCGGCGTCTCGTCTACCTTTCAGCCATCACTCCAGAAGAGTGGGCACCATCCACGTGGGACGCTCCGGATGATGCAGGGGCGGCGAAGGCGGCATTTCAGAACCGAGCACGTCCAAGCGGAGTGCGGACCCCACAAGCCACACCTCCGCCGCCGTCTCAAGTCTAGAACACCTCAACACCCTTCGCCGGCCTGCGAAATCCAAAGGTAGACCCCATGGTTCTCGCGTCCAAGGTCTATGTGGGCGAGGCGAGCGCATTAACGTCCGGTGTTTCAGCCGCTTATCGTGGTCCGCCCCGCAATTGCTCACGTATCGAGGTCCGACCCCGTTCTCCATATCGCGTCGGCGAGAGAAAATAAATCTGTCCCGATTTTGCCTTAGAACGGAATCTCATCTTCTGCTTGGTTGTCTTCCTGCTGATCGTGGCTCTCAGGTGTGCCTTCGTGTTCCTGCGGAAACAGAGGTGGGCGATGGAGGGACCGGAAGGATCGTAGGAATTCATCCCTGTCATTCAATCTAAGCAATACGGGATTCTCACAACTTGAAGCCCTACCAAAAAAGACAGCATGCCGCTCCCTTATTGCTGAGAGCGATTCTGCATAATCTTTTCCTATATAATTTCCAAGAAAGTCCTTACCCGTATCGTCAAATGTCCGCATCGCAAATATCGTATTGCATTGATTGAGTATGGTTTTGGTGACGTTGGCTGTTCTTTGGGTGATAAGCATGCAACCCAACCCATACTTTCTGCCCTGAAGTATCGCCCTAGCTGTACCACTCGTTGCGTGCTTGTCACGGTCTGCAACAACGGAGTTCCACTCCGGAACCAAAGAGTGAGCCTCTTCATAGACTAGGCAGACTCTAGCATTGTCAGACATTTCTGAAGACAGTATCTCCAAGACAGATTCGGACACTATTTGTGTGACCTCTACAGGCGTAACACTAAATAGTGCCGCCCCGCGTTGCCACTGCCCGCCGGACTGATAGCTACCGGGAGCGCGTTCTTGCCGGGTAGCCACAAACTCGGCTGGATTGTAAATTTTTAGTAAATGGCCTTTCGTATTGTTAATGAACTCGTGAATATCTCGATAGAATGCACTCTTAAGGTTAGGCAGACTTCCTCCTTGTTCTGGGTTTTCTTGCCATGCATTCCTGTCCTTTTCGGTTGCTGCACGAAGCTTATCTATGCAAGTTTGTTCATGGGGTGAGTCATAGTATTCCGATAGCTCCGTACAATATTGATTGGTAAGGTCTAAGCATACAACTTTAATGCCTCCAGCCATCATTCTCTCGAGCAGTTCAATGGCTAGCATTGATTTTCCCACGCCAAGGATTCCCAGGATAGCGGTATTGTGAGTTACCAGATCGTTAAGGTTGCCAATTCTTATCTGGTAATTGCTACTTGGGAAGTGCCCAATGGTGTCGGGTTCTGGTGTATAACTGTCTTGTCTCTCTAGGTATACCGGTTCGTTAATGTTCGGTAGCCAGCTAAACTGAGCGAACTTCTTCCGGTCTTGATCCCAGAGCCCGATTTGCTGGGCTTGAGCGCGGAGGTACCCGTACGTATTTTTTTGATGAACGATTTCTTCTTTTGTTAAGCCGCCAACGATCTGATATAGAACTTTCTGGTTTTGTATGTATACGCTAACTAAGCGGCCTTCTTCGAGATCGGTGTTATCGACGACCTCAAAGAACAGCCGTTGTATTGACGTGTCTGGGGCTACAATACCGACCACGGAATCTTTCTGCGGAAGATTAATGTTCCCCGAATCGCAGATCTTTTTGAGGTGCGTTGGTTCGATTGTTGCGACCGAGTTATTGGGTATCGATGATTCAATCTCATTGAATGTGGTGGAATCGGCTCCTGCGATCTCGACAGACCGTATCAATAAGCCATTGTCCCTGCCGACGAAGTCAAGGGTTAGAGCTAACTTCGACCTTGAGTCCCGGTCTTTTATGTAAACAATAGATTTCGGAGGGATATCGCCACCATTCATTTTCCGTAGGAGAATGACTCTTGGGTCTTGATAAGCGGCGACCTCCGCGACATTTGATAGTTTCCAGTCGGCGCTGGCGGCTCGCTGGATTCGGTTATATGCTTTGATCATGACATCGCCAGACGATATCGCGACGGTGAGCAACACAGCGATGGATATGAGAATAAGTTCGTGTGGGCTGCCTATGTGGTAGGCGTACATAGCAAAAATGACTATCGGGGTGTAGATAACCTGGGGCTTTGCGAATACTTCAAGAAGAATACGAATTCTATTGGAGACTTGTTTCAGGCGGTCGTCTCTCCAGTTATTTAGAGTAATGGTGATTAATGCAAGAGCAAGAACGGAGGCGGGGAGAGCCGTGACAGCTAGAAAAGCAGACTTTGTCGCTGTTGGCCATAGGTTCCAATCGTTTACGACCATGAGAGATACAAACGCAGGGACGGAGTATGCGACTGCGTCTACGGGTTTCACGTAAAAAGGGGTGACAATTTTCGATCCGACCAGGATGCTCAAGAGTGCCGTATAGAACCAGAACCCCGTATCACCAACCGGAGGGTAAGGGGTGCCGAACGCCAAAAGGCATATTACTAAAAGTAGTAGAAGGTCTATCCCTAGCGAGACCACCCTTTCTTTTTGAGAAAGTCTAGTCATCTATTTCGTCCATGGGGTTGTCAGTATAAGTTGCAGAGGGGTTCGAATAAAAGTGATTAGGTTTCGGGCGTTGATGGTGGTTGAGCGTGTGGCGTATATTTTCGGATGATGGGGCATCATATTGTGCCTTGTTATGAGGTGGTTATGGCGTATGACTGATGACAGCGCCGGGGTGAGTGTCGGCAGGGCTGGTTGGCGTAATGGGGTCGGCGGCACTGCTGTCCCACTTACGCGGCCCTCAGCCGCAGGGGCATCTGGGGATCGGGTGGATCGTGTTTCCGACCGCGGAGGAGATCGGCCAAGGGTCTGCGCTGGAACAGGTTCAATTGCACCAGGCG
>JBJHDA010000021.1:0-3504 GCA_050486305.1 Candidatus Saccharimonadota bacterium | reverse complement strand
CGTAACAAGGTAGCCCTAGGGGAACCTGGGGCTGGATCACCTCCTTTCATAGAGAAACGACTGCGTAAGTACTCACACAAATTACTTGATTTGACAGAGAGATATCTGGGTCTGTAGCTCAGTTCATTAGAGCGCACGTTTCAGGGTGAGCGGTGAAGTCACCGACCGACTGAAGCGACTGGATAATGAAAAGACTACGGGTCTGTAGCTCAGTTGGTTAGAGCGCACCCCTGATAAGGGTGAGGTCGGAAGTTCAAATCTTCCCAGACCCACCACTTTTCCGTATTTTGCCCGATTTAATCACCTCATTGGCTATCGCCAACTTCGGTAATGAAATCGAACAAACTACGAAAAAGCCCTTGATAGAGGGGTTAAGTGGTAACCCAAAGGAAAACCCAAGATGGGGCTATAGCTCAGCTGGGAGAGCGCCTGCCTTGCACGCAGGAGGTCGGCGGTTCGATCCCGCCTAGCTCCACCAACTAAGTGGAGCGGTAAATCAGGTTCCACCAACTAAGTGGAGCGGTAAATCAGGTTCCACCAACTAAGTGGAGCGGTAAATCAGGTTCCACCAACTAAGTGGAGCGAAACAAGTACCACCCGATAATCTCTCAAAAGTAAAGAAACAGCTGTGAGTGGACTTATATCGATGAGTTGACTGACAAGTGTTTCGGCACTGCTCTTTAACAAAACGGAAAGTAACAAGGCATAAGACTTAACTGTAGAGATACAGATGAGTTTTATAGTAAAGAAACTGATGTAGCAAAACGACATATATCCCAAGTTGACTTCGGGTTATATGGTCAAGTGAATAAGCGCACATGGTGGATGCCTTGGCGATAAGAGGCGATGAAGGACGTAGTAATCTGCGATAAGCGTAGGGGAGCTGATAAACAAGCTTTGAGCCTACGATTTCCGAATGGGGCAACCCACTTACCCTTGGGTAGGTATCGTTAAGTGAATACATAGCTTAACGAGGCGAACCCGGCGAACTGAAACATCTAAGTAGCCGGAGGAACAGAAATCAACCGAGATTTCCTAAGTAGCGGCGAGCGAACGGGAAACAGCCTGCAAGTGATATTAAGCATTTTAGTGGAATGGTCTGGAAAGGCCTGCGATAGAGGGTGATAGTCCCGTACACGAAAAGGTGCTTAAGGTACTAGGCTTGCGACAAGTAGGGCGGGGCACGTGAAACCTTGTCTGAACATGGGGGGACCATCCTCCAAGGCTAAATACTCCTTATCGACCGATAGTGAACCAGTACCGTGAGGGAAAGGCGAAAAGAACCCCGTTGAGGGGAGTGAAATAGAACCTGAAACCGTGTGCGTACAAGCAGTGGGAGCCCCATCACTAAGCTATTTTTTTAGTGATGCGTTATTAACACCTTTGATTGGGAGGTGGCGAGCGAGAGCGAGCCCAACCAACAAAACAAGCCGCCACAAGCAAATGGTGAGCGAGCGTTTTTGTTGAGGTGGCGAGCGAGAGCGAGCCCAACCAACAAAACAAGCAGAGGTAGCTTAGTGATGGGGTGACTGCGTACCTTTTGTATAATGGGTCAGCGACTTAATTTCAGTAGCGAGCTTAACCGAATAGGGGAGGCGAAGGGAAACCGAGTCTTAATAGGGCGACGAGTTGCTGGGATTAGACCCGAAACCTGGCGATCTATCCATGGTCAGGCTGAAGGTGAGGTAACACTTACTGGAGGGCCGAACCCACGTCTGTTGAAAAAGACGGGGATGAACTGTGGATCGGAGTGAAAGGCTAATCAAGCCAGGAGATAGCTGGTTCTCCTCGAAAGCTATTTAGGTAGCGCCTCGTGTCTCACTCTCGGGGGTAGAGCACTGTTTGGGCTAGGGGGTCATCTCGACTTACCAACCCCATGCAAACTCCGAATACCGAGAAGTGCAATCACGGGAGACACACGGCGGGTGATAACGTCCGTCGTGGAAAGGGAAACAACCCAGACCATCAGCTAAGGTCCCAAAATTATGGCTCAGTGGAAAACGAGGTGGGAAGGCACAGACAGCTAGGAGGTTGGCTTAGAAGCAGCCACCCTTTAAAGAAAGCGTAATAGCTCACTAGTCGAGTCGGCCTGCGCGGAAGATGTACCGGGGCTTAAGCCATATACCGAAGCTATGGATGCCATCCTTTGGATGGCATGGTAGAGGAGCGTTGTGTAAGTCTGTGAAGGTGAGTTGAGAAGCTTGCTGGAGATATCACAAGTGCGAATGCTGACATGAGTAACGATAAAGGGGGTGAGAGGCCCCCTCGCCGAAAATCCAAGGTTTCCTGCTCAACGCTAATCGGAGCAGGGTGAGTCGGCCCCTAAGGCGAGGCAGAAATGCGTAGTCGATGGGAAACAGGTTAATATTCCTGTACCGTTTGTTACTGCGATGGGATGACGGAGAAGGTTAGGTCAGCCAGCGGTTGGAAGTGCTGGTTTAAGCGTGTAGGCAGTGTTTTTAGGCAAATCCGAAGACACAATGCCAAGGCGTGATGACGAGTTCCGTAGGGAACGAAGTGATTGATACCCTGCTTCCAGGAAAAGTCTCTAAGCTTCAGGTAACAGATGACCGTACCCCAAACCGACACAGGTGGATGGGATGAGAATTCTAAGGCGCTTGAGAGAACTCGGGTGAAGGAACTAGGCAAAATAGCACCGTAACTTCGGGAGAAGGTGTGCCTCTGTTAGGTGAAGGTCCTGGCGACTGGAGCTGAAGGAGGTTGCAGTGAACTGGTGGCTGCGACTGTTTATTAAAAACACAGCACTCTGCAAACACGAAAGTGGACGTATAGGGTGTGACGCCTGCCCGGTGCCGGAAGGTTAATTGATGGGGTTATCTTCGGAGAAGCTCTTGATCGAAGCCCCGGTAAACGGCGGCCGTAACTATAACGGTCCTAAGGTAGCGAAATTCCTTGTCGGGTAAGTTCCGACCTGCACGAATGGCGTAACGATGGCCACACTGTCTCCACCCGAGACTCAGTGAAATTGAAATTGCGGTTAAGATGCCGTATACCCGCGGCTAGACGGAAAGACCCCGTGAACCTTTACTACAGCTTTGCACTGAACTTTGAACCTATTTGTGTAGGATAGGTGGGAGGCATAGAAGCGTGAACGCCAGTTTGCGTGGAGCCGACCTTGAAATACCACCCTGGTATGTTTGGAGTTCTAACCTGCATCCATGATCTGGATGAGGGACAGTGTATGGTGGGTAGTTTGACTGGGGCGGTCTCCTCCCAAAGAGTAACGGAGGAGCACGAAGGTACACTAAGCATGGTCGGACATCATGCGGTTAGTGCAAAGGCAAAAGTGTGCTTGACTGCGAGACAGACACGTCGAGCAGGTACGAAAGTAGGTCTTAGTGATCCGGTGGTTCTGAATGGAAGGGCCATCGCTCAACGGATAAAAGGTACTCCGGGGATAACAGGCTGATACCGCCCAAGAGTTCATATCGACGGCGGTGTTTGGCACCTCGATGTCGGCTCATCACATCCTGGGGCTGTAGC
>JBJHDA010000020.1:0-3606 GCA_050486305.1 Candidatus Saccharimonadota bacterium | reverse complement strand
TGCGTATTCCAGCCGATTCCGATCAAGGTTTCCAGAACAAATCGATCACGGATTCCAGACGATTGCGATCAGGAATTCCAGAGCAAATCGATCAGGGTTTCCAGACGATTGCGATCAAGGTTTCCAGAGCAAATCGATCAAGGATTCCAGACGATTGCGATCACGGATTCCAGAACAAATCGAAAGCCAAAAGTTGGCTTGAACCGTTTATCGCTTAGTGGGCAAATTAGAGACCTGGAGGTTTCTGATGCCAAAAAAGCGAGTGAAAATGAGAAAACTAAGAGAGGTCTTTCGGCTCAAGTTTGAGGAAAGACGAAAGCATAGAGAAATTGCCACTGCCTGCAAGATTTCTCCGGGGACCGTGTCTGACATGGTTTGCCGATTTGGGGAAGCTGGCCTGGAGTGGCCGACGAAGTTGTCTGACGAGGAGCTCGAGAATGCGCTCTACTCCTCATCTGCCTCAACTGTAAAGGAGACCGAGAGTCGTCCGGTCCCAGACTGGAATGAAGTTCATCGAGAGCTTCAGAATCCCAAGGTTCATCTCACGCTGCATCAGCTTTGGAAGGAGTACAAGCAGCAGAACCCTGAGAATCACTACTCTTACAGCTCGTTCTGCGAGCAGTACAAATCCTGGGCCAATAAGCTAGAGCCGGTGATGAGGCAGACCCATAAGTTTGGGGAGAAGTGTTTCGTTGATTTTGCCGGTGATAGACTCCCCATCATCGATCCTGACACGGGGGAAGTGAGGGAGGCAGAGATCTTCGTAGCCACCCTGGGAGCCAGCAACTATCTTTACTGTGATGTTTGCTGGAGCCAAGACCTTCCCAACTGGCTTCGGATGCACGTGAACCTGATGGACTACCTGAAGGGATGCCCGGCTGTTCTGGTACCGGACAATCTGAAAGCCGGAGTGACCAAGGCCTGTTACTATGAACCCTCGGTCAACATCAGCTACGAGGAACTGGGGAAGCACTATGGTGTGGCGATCATCCCAACCAGAGTAGCAAAGCCTAAGGATAAGGCCAAAGTTGAGGGCGGAGTCCTGATAGTCGAGCGTGAGATCTTGGCTCCTTTACGTAAGCGAACCTTTGTCGGGCTGTGCGAAGCTAGAGAGGCGCTCTGGGAAAAACTCGAAGAGGTCAACAGCCGGCCCTTTCAAAAGCTCGAGGGCTCTCGCCGGGAACTCTTCGAGAAATATGAGAAGCCCGAACTTCGACCGCTGCCAAAGTATCGCTTTGACGAAGGTATCTGGCTCCAGGCCAAGGTTCACATCGACTACCATATCCAAGTCAAGGGCCACTATTACAGCGTTCCCTACTCTTATATAGGCCGAAGGCTTGAGGTCCGTCTGACCTCTTCCACCGTGACCGCTTTCTGGCAGAGCGAAAGGATCGCTAGTCACAAGCGGAACTTCAAGAAGAGCGGCCATACCACTCTTGACGAACACATGCCCGAACACCACCGTCGCCAAAAAGATTGGACCCCAGCAAAGGTTGCCTCTTGGGCGGAAAGTATCGGTCCCGAAACCCACGCTTTGGTTTCCGGAATTTTGGCTAGGCGTAGGCATCCAGAGCAAGGGGTGCGGGCCTGTCTGGGAGTGATGAGCCTGAGAAGGAAGTTCAATGCAGAGCGGCTGGAGAGAGCCTGCCGACGAGCTGTCCTGGCCGGAGCTTTCTCCTATCAAAGCGTCGATTCCATTCTGAAGAAAAATCTGGATTCGCAGCCCTTACCTGAGGCTAAGCCTCAGCGCCCAATCGGTCATCACGAGAACGTACGCGGAAGCGCCTATTATGGCTCAGGGAAGGGGGCAAGTCATGCTGTTGCAACCCACTCTTGAGAAGCTTTATGACTTGCGCTTGAAGGCCATGGCCGAGGCACTTCAGGAGCAGGTGAATTCGGGTAACTGTGTTGGGATGACCTTTGAGGAAAGGCTTGCTCTCTTGGTAGACCACGAATGGGAACTTCGCCAACAAAAAAGACTCAAGCGGCGCTTGAAAGCGGCCAAGCTCAAAGTTGGGCCGAGCATTGAAGACGTCGATTATCGCCATCCCCGCGGTCTCAGCAGAGAGGTCATGGAAGACCTTTTCAACTGTCGCTGGATCCGGGCCCGGCGTAATGTGGTCTTCTGCGGTCCCACGGGAATCGGTAAGACCTGGCTAGGTTGTGCTCTGGCCAAGCAGGCTTGCCGTGAAGGTTTTACGGTGACCTACTCTCGTGTCTCCAGGCTTATCCACGAACTCACCCTTGCTCAGGCTGACGGAAGCTACTTACGCGCCCTGAAGAAGCTGGCTTGTAGTGATCTCTTGGTCCTCGACGATATGGGTTTGAGTCCGCTTAGCGGCGAGGCCGGAAACCATCTCTTAGAGGTCCTTGACGACCGAGTGGGTCAAAGGTCCACCCTCATCACCAGCCAGTTGCCGCCGAATAAGTGGCACGAGTTGGTGGATGAACCAACCGTCGCCGATGCCTTGCTCGACCGAATGCTGGGAGGCGCAACCCAGATCCATCTGAAGGGAGATTCGTTACGATGAACACCATGAACCAAGAACTCGATGGCCGTCTGACACTCCGGCTCCCCGAAGAGCTCCTCCAGTGGATCCGAGACCAGGGAGGAAGTGGCTTTGTCAGACAATTGCTTTCGCAGAAAAGAGAAAACCCGGAGCCAAAAAGCTCCGAGCCAACCAAGACCTCTGTGATCCCTTACCGCGTTTTCCGTGACCAGTGGGATATGGTCCGCAATGAGCGAGAGTCTCTCAAAGAAGACCGTGAAATCCTAAAAGACGAAGAGAGATTATTAGGCCGACGCACTGATCATCTCGACAAAAAACGCTTGGTCCTGGAAGAGCAAAGAGAGCAGCTCCAAGATGAGTGGGACGAACTCGAACAACGAAAAGCTGAGTTGGAGGAACGAGAGGGAGTTCTCTTGGCGGCCTTCTTCCTTCTTGCCTTGTATCCCCAAAATTTGCTCACAGTAGGGAGTCATCATTTTGTCTGACAAGATGCTCTCGATTTTGAGATTCTGGTCTGACAGGAACATCAAAAACAACAAGCCCAAAGGAAGGTCAGAGAACTCGAAATTTCTGACTTTCCAAACAGGAAAAAACGTCCGAAAATCACATGAAAAAAGAAAGGAGAAAACGAGCGATAAACGGTGAGATTTTTGATCGCAATGAACTGGAATCTCTGATCGCAATCAACTGGAATTAGCGATCGTATTCACTGGAATACGCATTCTTAGACCGTATACGCTTCTGGTTGGAGAAGAATCGGCACGCAGACCGAGCAATTCAACAACGACAATTAAGTCGGATGTTGAATGGCTTTTACCAGTACTTCGGGCTGCATCAGTGCAAACCGAAACTTCGACTGGTGCGATTCTATGTAACTCGCCTGTGGAGAAAGGCCCTGCGAAGGCAGAGTCAGCGGACCAGGTATACATGGGAGCGCCTCAACAGGGTTCCTTGGTTCAAGCTGCCATCGCCAAAGGTCGTTCATCCATCTGTCTGATGACCTTCAAAGCGAATGGCTCTGGTGGGAGCCCGGTGCGGGAAATCCGCACGCCGGGTTCTGTGGGGGGCCAGGGAGGGCGACCTCCCTGGTCTACCT
>JBJHDA010000019.1:0-4622 GCA_050486305.1 Candidatus Saccharimonadota bacterium | reverse complement strand
GTAGAATTTAATAACGCGCATAAATCTAAGTTAGCATATATGCGAACATTATCAAGTGAAAATTTATTAAATGTGGTCGATTAACTTTTAAAGAGGAAAGAATGAATTGAGAAACATAACGGTTTGGCGGTTGTGCGGCGAGGCGACAAGTGTTCCAAAGCCCCGAACCCCAAACTCGTCCGCACGAACCGCTGGTTATGTTTCGTATCTATATGTTAAATAATGATTTAGTAACTTAAAGACTTATCAATTCTGTAGGCGGTTGCTAAATTAAACTCTTTTAAAGGACCTGCAATGATTCTGTCCATTAAATGGACATCAACTGTTATTAAATTCATTTGATTGATTACAAATTTTGCAACTTGATATGATCCAATTGAAGAGTCTTCAAGGGGCAAATTCAACACCGCTTGTCCAAAATAATCTGTGAAAATTGACTTTAATTGATGATAAATTTCATCAGGCAAAGATTTATTTTCAGTTTTAATTATTGAAATGATGTCATTGACTATGTTATCTTTGAAATCTCGATCATTAACAGCGCTCTCCATATGGTTGACTTTCATGACACCTAACATATGATGAAAAAGTATTGCCATGAATAGTATTTCAAGCAAATAACGATCTTTCTTGCTTATGCTTAAGTTTAGTTTCTTAACAGCTGATTCTGCCAAACGACCACCTAAGTAGGCAATTGCTCTTGAAATCTCGATATTCGAATTTTCATATGCTTTTATTAGGCCATACATTTTGGAGTTTTTCTCTGTGCTACTTTCCTTAGAACTAAGCATTGAAAAAAAGAATATGG
The DNA here is from genome assembly GCA_050486305.1 of Candidatus Saccharimonadota bacterium. Taxonomy (GTDB): domain Bacteria; phylum Patescibacteriota; class Saccharimonadia; order Saccharimonadales; family SLHW01; genus SLHW01. The sequence goes on along the minus strand of JBJHDA010000019.1, from coordinate 3,814 downwards.
CAATGACAATGCCAATTACAACCCAAATGAAAGTACTCCCAAAGACGTTCACAACGATCCAAACACCCGCCCCAAATAAAAAAGCTTTTACCCAAAATGGCATATTCAAATAATGATTTAGTGATTAAAAGTTTCTTGTATATTCCGAAGTTTGATAAATAACAGTTGCAATAAACATTGGTGAAGGGTTTTCTTGCATAAGATCAAAAATACGTCGTTTGTTTCGGTCTACTAAGTTAATTGCTTCTGTTCGTGTAAGCCCGTAGTCATTTACCAAAATAGTCACTAACTCATCTTTCAGTAAAAAAGATTCTCGCATTCCCTTAAGCCACCAGATAATAAACAGCCCGACCAAAATTAAAATAATTGTTGTCATCTTATTGATAATAGGTTGTGATTTTACTTGCAATTTTGAAAATGTTGAAGTGCATAATCACTATTAATCACACTAAGAGCTTCTATTTTTCTGCAATTATCACTGTCAGGGTTTACTTCAACATTTTTTAAGTCGTTTATATATTCTGATGGAAAACCATTTTCTTCAGCACCTTCAATAATAAGACGCAAGTACCAATCATAGGGAAGGTTATCAGTAAAGTACTTTTTTCCAGTAGATATGTATGTCATTACAGTATCATTTAGCTCCATCATAGGAATTAATTCAAACAACGATTTCAAGTTATAACCTTTCCCCAATCCCTCTTCTTTATCAAGCTTTGGTTTATCATTCCAGCTAATTCGATGTATAACTCCCCAAACTTCATCGCTCTTGTTATCTGTTTTCAAAATATTTGCTTTCGCCGAGCCATCTTTTTTAGAAAGTTTATTAAATACAAGTTTAAACCCTGTCAGTTGTACCGTTAATTTTCAAGTGTATTTTCAAACATTTTTGTATGTTTGTTTTTAGGGCGTTCCTTGTGATCCCGTACATGACCAGCTTTGCTGTCTTGGGACAATTGGAACGCCTTTCTTTTTTTCGTTGCGATTCGGCTAATTGGAGCCAGCTCGTCAAAAGGCTGTTCTCTTCGTTTTGAACGCAACTCTTTTTGTTGGTTATCTGAGCCAACAACCACAGACTTTTGCTGGTTGGTTTGATCAATTTTTGGATTATAGGCGCTGCCACTGCTGAGCACTCCCCAAATGATGCGAAGCAACTTGTGCATCACCACGCCAAGGGCTTGTTTATGGCTCTTTCCTTTTTTTCGATGTTTGTGATAGATACTCTTCAGGTGAGTATCTTTCAATATCGCGCTGTTGGCACACAGGTACAGGGTTGCACGTATCGCCGCACGACCTTTTTTACTCATGCGCACAACGGGTTGTTTGTCCCCACTTTCTTTCATGGCCGGATACACGCCAAAATACCCACACAGCTTTGAGGGGCTGGCAAAACGCCGAATATCCTCGATTTGTGTCATCAGACTGGCTGCACTATAGGTGCCAATGCCCGGAATCGTTTGCAGCAGATCCACGTGCATTCCCCAGCACTCGGTGGTAAGCGTCTTCTTCAGGGCCGTAATATGCTGCTGGCTCTGCTGAATCTGACCGGCCATCGAAGCGATTAATACCCCATCGATGGAGTGGCCCCTGCCGGCAACACTGCGTTTGGCATTGTCAATCAACAGCCGGGCTTTTTGTTCGGTGATAAAAGGAATTTTTGTCAGCGTCTTTATATGCGCGCGAGCCAGTTTCTGCGGGGTGGAATAGGCTTTTAGCAGTTCCAGTACCCAATTGGGCACCCCATGCTTGCAAAACCGCTGCAACTCCGGGAAACAGCTATAGAGCAACTGCTTGAACTGAGCAATCAACTGACTGCGCTGGCGCACCAGCAGGCGAATGTGCCCGTCAAAACTTCGATATGATCGGTAGCGGGTCTGCAGGGTGTCCCAGGAAATCTCATCGCTGTAGCGAATCATATAGCGGGCAATATGGGCTGCACTCAACGCGTCGGTGGCTTGAACCGACAGGCTTGCTTTGGCCGCATTCTTTACCGTTAATGGATTCAGCCGGGCCACGTGCACAGGCAGCTCCTTGCCGAGGTCAATCAGTAAGCTGTACCAATTGTCTTCAAATCCACCCGTGCTCTCCACCCCGGCATACAACCGTTCAAACCCATAGCGGTCCATGCATCGCTTCAGCCACCGGGTTAACCGATGGTGGCCATCTCGAGTATCGTCAAACTGAACCGGCTTGACCACCGGCTCAAACTTCCCGTTCAACAGAACAAAATCACTATACCCTTTACTAACATCAATTCCGACATATCCACTGTTCATCTGTTGCTCCTTTTTTGGGTATCTTATGTGTTAAAGTAAAAGTTAGGCTCCGTTCATCCTTATCGGTATGCGGTGTCTGGCACCAGGTTGTACCACAAACTCTACCTAACGAAGAGGAGATACTGACAGGCGGTATCCAGGTACCAAGGTCTGAACCTCCTCACTTCGTCAGGTAAGCTTTTCTAACTTTAAATTCAACATATAAGTTTAAGGGATTGAACAACTTCAACTGAATTACACCTTTCCTTTATTCTATTATAGAAGAGGGCTTTGCAGAACCCCCATTCTTCGAGGTTTTGGTTTAAAAATGGTAGATTTCAAGAGAATCATCACAGACAATACCCATTCAACTAATTTTTGTTATGGATAAGCGATTTCAACTCGGCATTTTAGATCAACTTGCAAGCGGATCCGGTCAGGTATCCCGGTCCACCAAACGTCTACAGCAGATTGACCAGTGGATTGACTGGCAGCCACTCTATAAGATTGGCCGACGAATTGATAAAACCGGCCCCAAAGGCGGACAGCCCCGCAAACCCGTACAATGGATGATCCGCGGGCTGTTTCTGCAATATCTGTATCAGCTCAGCGATCCGAAGCTGGAAGACCAGCTCATTGACCGGCTGAGTTTTCGACGGTTTGTCGGGCTGCCGCTGGATCAAAGCGTACCGGATTTCTCCACGTTCTGGCGATTTCGTGAATCCCTGGCAGAGCAGGGATTAGTGAGCGAACTCTTTGAGGAGATTAACCGGCAACTGGAGGCCAAGGGATTGCTTCTCAAGCAAGGAACGGTTGTGGACGCCTCTATTATTGAATCGACGGGTCGCCCGCTATCGGATAAAAAGCGCGAGAAGCTGGAGTCCACCCCTTCCTCTCAAATCGATACCGATGCCGATTCAACCAAAAAAGGCGGACGCTACTACTTCGGCTACAAAGGCCACATCGGGATGGATATTGGCAGCAAACTGATCCGAAAGGTCTGCTTTACCTCTGCCTCCCCTCACGACAGCACCGTTTTGGAGGAGCTAATCAGTGAGGATGAACGCAGCCTGTTTGGCGATAAAGCCTACGGGCGGGAATCGTTGAAGCAGATCGCCCGCGAGAGTGGCTGGTACTACGGCATTCTGGATAAGGGCAAACGTGACGGGCCTCTAAGCGGCTCCCAAACCAAACGCAACAAGCGCCACCAAAGCGTACGCGCACAAGTTGAACATCCCTTTGCATCGATCAAAGACCGCTATGGAATGCGGTGGGCACGGGCGAAAAACAAACTTCGAAATGAAGCCCGGTTTATCATGGGATGTATCTGCTGGAATATTGAACGCAGTATCACATGGTCTAAAAAACCACGCAAAATCATCCCGGCCGGTGTCACCTGATGGGTGGAGTGTGTCCGGGAGCGGCGGTTTTGGCCGAAAATCGGTCAAAATGGCGCTCCTGAGGGGGTGAAATTCCCTAAAAATCTACAATATGTGAAAGAACAATGGCTGTTTAGCCAATTTTTTTAAAATCCGAGGGTAGTTCAAAGCCCCCTAGAA
>JBJHDA010000018.1:0-4879 GCA_050486305.1 Candidatus Saccharimonadota bacterium | reverse complement strand
GTAGTGTTGATGTCCTGTGGCAGAGAGATGGTGATGGTGTCGGTGCCGTCGTCAGAGACGGTGACTTGGTTGGTGGTTCCTTGGAGGGTGAGGGCGCCGTCTAATGTATTCAAGCTAGAAACGCCGGCAACCCCGCCAGAGCCATCGTCACAGTCGACCCAGCCGAGTACCCCGTTACCAGTAACATCGGCCAGACACTGGTCTTGGCTACCAAGACTTGTTGGAAGCGTTAATGTGAACGAGCTTGACGTGGTACCAGAAATAATACTCACGAGGTTACTGTTAGAGCTATTAGCAAATGTGAGCCGACCAGACAGGTCGCCTGATTGGCCGAGCAGAATTCTGCCGGCACTCGTGTCAGCTGATAAAACGCTGTGACCAGATGCGTTCTGTAGCTGGAACATACCTGCCGTATTGTTGCCGGAACCAGACCGGAAAATAATGTTTTTGCTGGTAGAGCTGGTGACTATCGTTGCAGGTGAACCTGACTCATCGTAAGCATCTTGTAGTGTTACAGCTCCACCAGAGCCAGAGCCGGTGTTACAGTTAGCAAAGTTCCATCCACCAGAGCCATCTGACTTAATACACTGGCCGGAGTTGCCGTAGTTGCTTGGTAATGTAAAGGTGAGGTTTTGCGAGCTTTGACCCGCGCGCAGCGTTGTTGATGTGCCAGTGCCATCCTCTAGCCGGAGTTCACCAGCAGATGATCCGTTACCCAGCCTGAGGCGATTTGATGATACGTCCATATATAAGGAAGCGCTCGCTATACTGCTAGCACCGAGCACAAAATCATCACTCGTAGAGGTAAGGTACGTGTAGCTGCCAGCATCACTAAACAAGCTGCCTCCACCGCCGGATATAGCGCTATTCATTTGGCCGAGTGTCACGAACTCATTATTATTGGATGCCTCAGCACCGATAACACGGCCGGAAAACTGTGCCACGATGCCAGACCCACCAGAAACGTCCAGTAAGTAATCTGGTGAATCCGTACCAATACCGACTTCCCCACTACTTAAGATACGCATGCGCTCTGTGTTATTTGTAATGAACCGAAGCCCGTTATTGCCTGTTGTACCTATAGTCATTAATGTCCCGAAATCATTACCCCCCTGGAGAACGTCGCCAGCTCCCCCCACTGCAGCGTCTATGGCATCATCCATTTGTCCCAGTGTCACAAACTCATCGTTATTCACAGCATCAGCACCGATGACACGGCCAGAGAAACGAGCGGAGATAGCGTCCGAAGTGACGACATCGAGGGCATAGGCCGGAGAGGCAGTACCGATGCCAAGGCGAGATGAGGACCTTACCGGCTCCCAAGACCAGACGTCATTGAGATAACTCCCGCCACCTACAGACCCACCAAGCACCCAAAGTTTATCATTGAAAACTTCGGAAGTATGGTAAGCTCGCTCACTCCACCCCGCACTCGAGGTGGCCTCGGTCCAGGTTTCACCATCTTCGGAATACCAGACGTCGTTACTAATACTAAGATCATCAGTTAGTCCACCGAGTAACCAGAGCTTATTATCGAAGATGGCAGTTGTGTGATATGCTCGGCCGTTTGAGGTCGCACTCGAGGTGGCTTCGGTCCAGGTTTCACCATCTTCGGAATACCAGACATCGTTGAGCTCTTCATAGTTACTGTCCCAGCCGCCAATCACCCAAAGTTTATCTTCAAAGGTAGACGCTGTATGACCGATTCGCTCGCCCCACTCGGCAATAGCAGTGGCCTCGGTCCAGGTTTCACCATCTTCGGAATACCAGACATCATCAAGCATGTCGAAACCACTGTCCCAGCCGCCAAATACCCAAATCTTGTTATCGAAGACAGTTGCAGCAAAGTCAGTTCTTTCTTCCCACTCCGCACTCGAAGTGGCCTCGGTCCAGGTTTCACCATCTTCGGAATACCAGACGTCGTTTAATATACTGGAACCAGACTGTCCACCCATCACCCAGAGTTTGCCGTCGAAGACGACTGTGGTATGACCGCCACGAATAGCCCACTCCGCACTCGAAGTGGCCTCGGTCCAGGTTTCACCATCTTCGGAATACCAGACATCGTTGGTATCATTACTATCACCCGATCCGCCTATCACCCAAAGCTTATTGTCAAAAGTAGCTGACGTATGGTAGATTCTCTCGTCCCAAATCGCACTGGGCGTGACCTCGCTCCATGTGGCAGAATAATCAGACTCCGTGCCTGTTACCGTCAAGATTCTGCTACCGTCGCTGTGTAGCACCTGAAGAAAGTCTGAGCCTTGGCCGCTAGCTCCCTGAATGAGCATGGTGGTTTCGCTTGGATCAGTGCCCTGGAAACGGGAATGGCCACGAACATCGAGTTCGCTTTGAGGGCTATCGGTGCCGATGCCGAGGCTGCCCTGGAAGGTCGCGCCGGCACTGGATGTAAGCTGACCGTTGTGACCAACGCTGAATGTGGTAACCACGCCCGTTCGTATATCGAGCGCTGTAGCAAACTCGTCTTCTCTATCTATAAGCACGGTCGGCGAGCCGTCGTTTGAAGGTGTGACTTCGAGGTTATTCATCCGCGCACCTCGGCCAAGACCGACACCTACCCGACCTTTGTCTTCTATCTCATTGTCGGTAGTTGACACCAGAACTGGGTCGTCAACGCCGTCGAGCAAAATGAGGCGCTTTTCGTCGTTGCGAACTTCTACGCGTATTGTCAACCACTCTCCAAGATGAGAACTATCAGCAGGAATGGTTACAAGCGTGGTAGATGAACCGTCTACAACTTTACGGATACCCCACTCTCCCCCGTCTTCACCGCTTAAGTAAAACTCGTATCTATCAACATCCTGGTTTTCTGTGCCAGTAGGGCTGAGACGGGCACCTAGCGCAGCGAGCCTGTTTGTTCCACTCGGCACACGGATTTCAGCTTGCATGTCATACTCTTCGCCTGGTGGCTCGGTGATATTGCGATGAGCAGCTGCAACATCTGATCCAGGCGCCCGAACATTATTGTCGTCAATCTCGAGTGTTGAGGAAGGAGAGCCACCTTGGACAAACCGAAGATCCAACTCCTCCCAATCGTCACCAACATCTGGTGAGTGGTTTTGCAATAAAGTGCTGTCTGTATTCGTGAAATTATCGAGCAAAAAGAGCGGAAAGAGCGATTCACTCTCTGGGCCAGTAACGTGCAATTTAGCCTGAGGTGTTGGATTGCCAACACCGAGGCGTTCTGACTCTCCGCCAAAGGTGACAAACTCAACACCTTCATGGTTCTTAATCGCCAGACGATACGGTTCCAGGTCCTCTGGGCCAGAGCCAGTGATAACACTCAACGATACTCGGCGATCAACTGCTTGAGCACTGTCCTCGTCCCAAGCAGAACCCTGTAATATGATTTCACTACTACTATATTGTGTGCCGCTGGTTGCCTGGCCAGAACTCGCCAGTAATAAGTTACGAGCACTTGTACCATCGCCGAGAGTCAAGCCTTCGCTTGGGCTGTCAGTGCCAATACCAACGTTGCCTGTCATCCTATATATATCACTGCCACTTTCTGACCACTTGGACTCTCCGCCTGAGTTAGCAGCTGCAATGGCATCTGTCATCTGGCCAAGGGTGACAAACTCATCGTTCTCCACTGCATCGGCACCGATGACCCTGCCGGAGAAGCGGGCGGCGATAGCATCGGCGGTGACGACGTCGAGGGCGTAGGAGGGTGAGTCTGTACCGATGCCGATGCGCATGTTCTCTGTATCTGCGTTGAAGAGAACGTCGCCGTTGGCAGCTTGAAGCTGGAACATAGTTGTAGAGTTAGCACTACGGTTGATGATGGCGCCGTTGTTACCGATTTGGTTACTGTAGATGGTGTCGGTGCCGTTGTCGGTAATTCCAGAAATGCTACCACCACGTAAGAGATTGCTCGACAGATATATATTTTCAGAATTACTGCCTATATCTATTCCTGGAACAGTAGAGCCACTATTTTTGGATATGGTATTACCTACGATTGAAATACCGTCTGGCCAACCGGTAAGTACGATTCCCCCCTGAGCATTATCCTTAATAGTATTAGTACTAATAATATGAGAATTTCCATACTCAGACCTAATACCGTTTCTTTCATTGTCCTTAATAACGTTGCTACTTACATTTGCGTAATCTGCATAGTATAGATAAATACCGTCGGAAGTGCTTGAGCCGTTCTCGCCTCCTATAACTGTATTACCATTGATGACGTTATGGTGCCCTTCTACTCTAATTCCGCTATTAGTAACGTTTTTTACGGTATTGCCGGATATATATGCGTTCTCCATGAGGACTACCATACCGTTACCGCCACTATCCGAGATATAATTGTCTGCTATTTTAATATTCTCTCCTGAAAACAATCCATACACATACAAACTCGTGGAGCCAGTACTTCTTATAATGTTATTCGTGACAAACGAGTTATAAGATTCTTCAATTGATACACCGCTGGATCTTGTCTCCTCCACTACGATATAGCGAATGGTCACACCTTCTTGCGAGCTTGAGCCAACTCCTTCGAAATACATGCCTCGCTGTGTGCCACTGGCTTGATTGTCACGGTTTCCATCTATTGCTAAATCTCTGACTACTACGCCCACACCTGTACTTGTGTCTGCATTAACTACCATATCTAGATTCGCATCATGCCCATCCGGTATCGTAATGACTGTCCCTGTACCCGCGCCCGCCAATGTAGTGTCATTCGGTATCTCAATACTGTCGTCTACGGTGTATGTCCCTTCGTGGAGGTAGACATACCCTCCAGCGGCAGCGGTCAGAGCGTCGTTGATGGTGTCTTGGTCACTGGAGCCGGTGGCGACGTAGTCGGCGCTGGCTTTGGCTTGGCTTGGTGAGTCATCGGCTGCCACGATGG
>JBJHDA010000017.1:0-5039 GCA_050486305.1 Candidatus Saccharimonadota bacterium | reverse complement strand
TGAAAGTTGTAAGTTTGGGATCTGTCGCAAAAACGGGGATGATGAATTTTTGTGGATGCGGCGGGGATGTTCTTTGAGGTAGTGAAGTATAGACAGATTATTGATTGAGTCTTTAGGACGAGCTCAGAAGTGTATTTTATATATTACAACGGAGAGTTTGATCCTGGCTCAGGACGAACGCTGGCGGCGGGCCTAACACATGCAAGTCGAAGGAGAAGGAAGGAGCTTGCTCTTTCCGGAGACTGGCGCACGGGTGAGTAACGCGTAGATAACCTGCCTATAACTGGGGGATAACCACCGGAAACGGTGGCTAATACCGCATAATGCAGCGGGGCCGCATGGTCACAGTTGTTAAGGGCTTCGGCCGGTTATAGATGGGTCTGCGTGCCATTAGTTAGTTGGTAGGGTAACGGCCTACCAAGGCGATGATGGCTAGGGGGTCTGAGAGGATGATCCCCCACACTGGAACTGAGACACGGTCCAGACTCCTACGGGAGGCAGCAGTGAGGAATCTTGCGCAATGGGGGAAACCCTGACGCAGCCACGCCGCGTGCCGGAAGACGGCCCTATGGGTTGTAAACGGCTTTTGTTTGGGAAGAATGTACGGGTTTCGATCTGTATTGACGGTACCAATTGAATCAGCACCGGCTAACTCCGTGCCAGCAGCCGCGGTAATACGGAGGGTGCAAGCGTTGTCCGGAATCATTGGGTGTAAAGGGTGCGTAGGCTGGCATCTAAGTCTGGGGTGAAATCTTGCCGCTTAACGGTAAAATGGCCCTGGATACTGGATGTCTTGAATCTGACAGAGGTCGGTGGAATTCGTAGTGTAGCGGTGAAATGCATAGATATTACGAAGAACACCAGTGGCGAAGGCGGCCGGCTGGGTCAGTATTGACGCTGAGGCACGAGAGCGTGGGGAGCGAACAGGATTAGATACCCTGGTAGTCCACGCTGTAAACGATGTATGCTAGTTGTTGGGCTTTTGGGTTCAGTGACGCAGTTAACGCAGTAAGCATACCACCTGGGGAGTACGTTCGCAAGAATGAAACTCAAAGGAATTGACGGGGGCCCGCACAAGCGGTGGAGCATGTGGCTTAATTCGATGCAACGCGAAGAACCTTACCCGGGCTAAATCCACGATGACCGCTCCCGAAACGGAGCCTCCCTTCGGGGCATCATGGAAGGTGCTGCATGGCTGTCGTCAGCTCGTGCCGTGAGGTGTTGCCTTAAGTGGCGCAACGAGCGCAACCCCTGTGGTTAGTTACCAGCACGTAATGGTGGGGACTCTAGCCAGACTGCCTACGCAAGTAGTGAGGAAGGTGGGGACGACGTCAAGTCATCATGGCCCTTATGTCCGGGGCTGCACACGTGCTACAATGGATGGTACAGAGGGAAGCTACCCGGCGACGGGCTGCAGATCTCGAAAGCCATTCCCAGTTCGGATTGGAGTCTGCAACTCGACTCCATGAAGGTGGAATCGCTAGTAATCGCGTATCAGCAACGACGCGGTGAATACGTTCCCGGGCCTTGTACACACCGCCCGTCAAGCGATGGAAGTCAGGAGTACCTGATGTCGGCGTGCTAACCTTCGGGAGGCAGCTGCCTAGGGTAAGCCTGGTAACTGGCGCTAAGTCGTAACAAGGTAGCCGTACCGGAAGGTGCGGCTGGATCACCTCCTGGATGAAGCCCGCCTGGGGGCTCGTCAATAATCTGTCTATACTTTGATGCCTTGCGGGGCAACGGGCAGGCGGCGCTGTCTGCCGAATGGGCTTGTAGCTCAGGTGGTTAGAGCGCACGCCTGATAAGCGTGAGGTCGCAGGTTCAACTCCTGCCAAGCCCACTGTTAGCGCAATAGGGGGCTATAGCTCAGCTGGCTAGAGCACCTGCTTTGCAAGCAGGGGGTCCGGGGTTCGAATCCCCGTAGCTCCACGGAAGGGTTTAGTGATATTGATATATTGAGTGGACGGGCTGGCCGGCGGGAATGCCGCTGGGTGGTTAGAGGGTTGCGAAGCGATGCTTCGCGGGTTCGAATCCCCGTAGCTCCACGGAAGGGTTTTTGTTTTTTTTGATTTGATGAGATACAGGCATACAGCGGCCTGCCGGGTTTTGGCAGGCGGGCTGGGTTTGGGGGGTCGGTTCCCCGGTTGTCTGCAGGCGCCTTGCGGGGGGATTCTCCGCGGGGGGTTGTTCTTTGACGTATTGAGAGTAAGAAAAAGGTTGACTGTTCTCGCCGGATGGTGGGGGCGGTCAGCGTTAAGATTCTTTATTTTTATTAAGTATTAACGAGGTAAAAAATCGAGCTCATGTTGCTTGGATGGGTTGCGCAGTGATTGTGCAAGCCATGCAAGGAAAAAGTAGAAAAGGGCGTACGGTGGATGCCTAGGCATACAGAGGCGATGAAGGACGTGCCAAGCTGCGAAAAGCTGCGGGGAGCTGCAAAGAAGCGTTGATCCGCGGATGTCCGAATGGGGCAACCCATCCGTCTTAGACGGATACTCCTTTCGAGGAGGGCATACGAGGGGAACTGAAACATCTAAGTACCCTCAGGAACAGAAAACAATAGTGATTTCCCAAGTAGTGGCGAGCGAACGGGAGGAAGCCCAAACCGTTGGATGCTTGCATCCGGCGGGGTTGTAGGACTTACCACAAGACCAATGAAGGTGAATCGAAGCTGTCTGGAAAGCAGCGCCGCAGAAGGTGAAAGCCCTGTAGGTGAAGCTGAAGTTGGTTGGTAGGGATCCTGAGTAGTGCGGGACCGGCGAAATCCTGCATGAATCTGGCGGCACCATCCGCCAAGGCTAAATACGTCTGTATGACCGATAGTGGACTAGTACCGTGAGGGAAAGGTGAAAAGAACGCCGAGAAGGCGAGTGAAATAGTACCTGAAACCGTGCGCTTACAAGCGGTCGGAGCTCTGTTGCTACTTGAACTGTTGAGATGGGTTGTCCTTTTACAGGGCCGGGCAGGTTACGCGTCAGCGAAACCTCTCCAATCAACGGTTGAAGTAGCAGCAGGGTGACGGCGTGCCTTTTGTATAATGAGCCTACGAGTTGCTCCTGGCCTGCGAGGTTAACTGTCTTAGACGGGAAGCCGAAGCGAAAGCGAGTCTGAATAGGGCGAGCAGTAGGTCGGGGCAGACGCGAAACCGAGTGATCTATCCATGGTCAGGGTGAAGCTGGGGTAACACCTGGTGGAGGCCCGAACCGCCTGGCGTTGAAAAGCCATCGGATGAACTGTGGATAGGGGTGAAAGGCCAATCAAACTCGGAAATAGCTCGTACTCCCCGAAATATATTTAGGTATAGCGTCTGGCGTGTAGCTACATGGAGGTAGAGCACTGATTAGGCTAGGGCCCTTCACCGGGTACCAAACCTAGACAAACTCCGAATGCCGTGTAGTGTTGCCAGGCAGTCAGTGGCAGGGTGATAACGTCCTGTTGCCAGAGGGAAAGAACCCAGACCATCAGTTAAGGTCCCAAAATACCAGCTAAGTTGAACAAAGAAAGTTGGATTGCCCAGACAACCAGGAGGTTGGCTTAGAAGCAGCCATTCCTTAAAAGAGTGCGTAATAGCTCACTGGTCGAGCGATCCGGCGTCGATAATTTGCGGGCATAAGCTGGTTACCGAAACTATGGATTCCCCCGAGAAGTCGGGGGAGTGGTAGGGGAGCATTCCACCGCCGCAGAAGGCGTCCTGTGAGGGATGCTGGAGGTTGTGGAAGCGAAACTGTAGGCATGAGTAACGATAAGAGGGGTGAGAAACCCCTCCACCGAAAACCCAAGGGTTCCTGATCAACGCTAATCGGATCAGGGTTAGTCGAGACCTAAGGTGTAGCCGAAGGGCGAAGCCGATGGAAAACCGGTTCAATATTCCGGTACCGACATCAATGCTAAGGCAAAGGCGTGACGCAGAAGTGACACTTCCGCCCCGTGACGAACGTCGGGGTTGAAGGGTGTAGGCCGGGGGGCAGGCAAATCCGCTCCCCGCACAGGCTGAAACCCGACAGTACCGGGAGGCTTCGGCCAAACGGATAGTGAAGGTAATCTGGCTGCCAAGAAAAGCGTCGTTGTTTGTTGATGTTGCTCGTACCTTAAACCGACACAGGTGGGTGAGGAGAGAATCCTCAGGTGCTCGAGAGAATCGTGGCTAAGGAACTAGGCAAATTCGATCCGTAACTTCGGGAGAAGGATCCCCTGTCGGTAACACGACGGGGCGCAGTGAAAAGGTTCAAGCGACTGTTTACCAAAAACACATGTCTCTGCTAAGGCGCAAGCCGATGTATAGGGACTGACACCTGCCCGGTGCCGGAAGGTTAAAGAAGGGAGTTAGCTTCGGCGAAGCTCTTGACTGAAGCCCCGGTAAACGGCGGCCGTAACTATAACGGTCCTAAGGTAGCGAAATTCCTTGTCGGGTAAGTTCCGACCTGCACGAATGGTGTAACGACTTGAACACTGTCTCGGCCACGAGCTCGGTGAAATTGTGGTATCGGTGATGACGCCGATTACCCGCAGCGGGACGGAAAGACCCCGTGAACCTTTACTACAACTTTACATTGGCTTCGGTTGCTGCATGTGCAGGATAGGCGGGAGACGGTGAAGCGGGCGCGCCAGCGCTTGTGGAGTCGCCCTTGAAATACCGCCCTTGCAGCCACTGGCGTCTAACCCCGACAGCAATCGGGGGACATTGTATGGTGGGTAGTTTGACTGGGGCGGTCGCCTCCTAAAGAGTAACGGAGGCTCCCAAAGGTACCCTCAGCACGGTTGGCAATCGTGCGCAGAGTGTAAAAGCATAAGGGTGCTTGACTGTAAGGCATACAGGCCGAGCAGGCACGAAAGTGGGGTTTAGTGATCCGGTGGCACCGAATGGAAGGGCCATCGCTCAAAGGATAAAAGGTACTCCGGGGATAACAGGCTTATCTCCCCCAAGAGTTCATATCGACGGGGAGGTTTGGCACCTCGATGTCGGCTCATCGCATCCTGGGGCTGGAGAAGGTCCCAAGGGTTTGGCTGTTCGCCAATTAAAGCGGTACGCGAGCTGGGTT
>JBJHDA010000016.1:0-5337 GCA_050486305.1 Candidatus Saccharimonadota bacterium | reverse complement strand
ACCTTATGCGCAGTTACAGGGGATAGTCGGGGATGGGATCAAAGTAGTCATGGGGCAATTCGGTTATTTTAATTTGTGACTCGTGTGCTGTGATAACGTAATCGCGGGGTACTTTTCCCCTGGAATCTGCATGTACTTCATCGACCCTGACATAAACCTTATCTTGATCTCCTTGGCGTTCATGAATAAAAGCAACCAACTCACGGCATATGGGCTGTACCATGTTAGTTTTCCTCGTGTTCGCGCCTTTGGGTTTCTGGCGCTCTGTTTTCTCTAAGGTGGTTGAAAGGCGGTGTTGAAACGTAGGCCCTGCAAGTGCCGGGATGCACATCATAAATGCGCGTACCCTGTTGTGTATAACAGCGGCACTCGTCTTGAAAAATGACGCAACCGGCAACTATAGGAACCTCCCGAACTCTCATAGCCGCCTCACGATACAAAGGCGCGGTATAAGGTATTCCGGGTATCTCAGGTGTCAGCAAATACGCCCACGTTTCCTGTGTGGCCTTTTTTTGTGAATTTTTCGACGAAGAATCCACATCAAACCGATCACGATACGACGAAGTATATACCGGGTCAGCCTTTGCATCATTTTCCCCCATGTCAGAAAATCCGGTAATAAACCGATAACCCATAAAGAGCGTAAACAGAAGCAACAAAGGAACAATAAAAAGTATCTTTGGCGGCCTGAACTTATGAGTATGGACTTCCGCAGATTTGTACAAGTCATAAACGCGCTTTGGTAGGCCACGTTTAGTCTTGACGCATGCAGAAAGCTCGGACTTACTGCCCACCGAGACGACACCACTACCGCTGTGATACTCGAAAACAAACGGCGCACCAAAAGGCCGCGAATAGTGGTAATGTTCATTAACGAGCTTTCTGGCGTGGCTATCAATCAGACCGGGATCCTGTGTGATAAAGGTTATATCTATACCTTCGTGCCTGTGAGTCTCAAGCGCGGACAATGCTGGCGGAACAGGTTTAGAAGGCGCCCTAGTTGGAAAAATACGTTGCGCTTCGTCAACTATCAAAATCGAGCCAGGGGGTATCTCTTCGGGCCAGTTGGTAACCTGATCACGATCAAGCTGGTGCCAACCAAGTTGCTCCCTGCCCTTCTGCGTGAGTGGTATACCGTGATAATAAATTGGCCGGTCAGTTACGGCCATATATCTATCTATGACGTGCGACGTTTTGCTGCTGCCGGGTAATCCGGTTACGAGAACAAACATCAGTTGGTTACCGCTTTAAAGGCGATGCGCTTAAGAGCACCACCTACCAACTTCATGGATATAACCGACACATGGGCACTCAGTATGATAGTAATCGCCGTATCAAAGCCAGCCATGGATAACACACCAGCAACATCGGACGAAATTCCACCCCATGATGATGATACCCACTGTACGGCCTCATCCATCACCAAATCGATACCCTGATAGGCAACGACAGCGAGCCCGAGAGCAGCCAATACCCGTGCAACAATACCGACTATTGACACACTAATAAAAACAGACAGCAACTTAAAAAACAACGGCATAACTAAATCTCCCTGAGCCCAGTAAAGACAATAACAGCAGCAGAAAAATAAGCTAGCGTTAGCACAATGGCGCGAATCATTGACGCAAAATCACAGATAAAATCATAAGGGATAGTAAAACTACTGCCCATAAACTGTATAGGTGTCGGCTGCGGACAAGATGCAGAGCCAAAACCAGCAGCATCAAGTTCTATGTGGCTGGAAATATCTACATCATCTTCAGGTATCTGGTTCAACTCGTTATCGCCGTCGTGTACGCCGTGACCATCAGATTCAGCAGATTCAAGCCAACCATCATCCCCTCTGAAATATTCTTGATCAGCACAATATTGCTGCATCTGGTAATAAACAATTGAGCATTCCAAGTAACCAACTTCGCAACGTTCAAAGTGTGTTAAAAACTCCTGGTAATTATCACAATCCATTCCATACAACTGACCAAAATAGCCGGGATCAGGACCGGTACCTGGTTCACCGGAGCCGTTACCATTACCGTCACCGTTACCGGGTATGCCACCGGAACCGTTACCAGGGCCTGATCCATTACCGTTACCTGGTGCACCACCTGAACCGTTACCAGGGCTTGATCCATTACCGTTGCCTGGTCCACCACCTGAACCGTTACCATTGCCAGAACCATTGCCAGAGCCGTTACCAGCTCCATTGCCATTGCCAGAGCCGTTACCATTTTCGTCACAATGATCGGGTAAATGAGGATCATCACAAGGGTCTACAGGAACATCACACTGGTTGCCCGTATAACCCCACTCCCATAAATATTGTGATGGGCCAACCTCCGTAATAGACATCGGAAAAAGTTCACATTGCGACTGTTCAGGGCAACCTTGATAATCATTTGGATCATTAGACTCGCTCAGAAAACTGTAATCCGATAAAGCATTAGGTGGCGGGCAGGGTTGACACTGTCCGGTGTGGGGATTGAAGTAACCGCCGGTAAGAGAACAATGATCAGTTCGATATCGACAGATATAAGTGCCAACCCATGTATTTATATTGCCGGTATTCATGCAGACATACCATATGGCAGTCCTCATAGATTCGTCTTGATGTTGACTGAAGTAAGTGGCGCAAACCGGATAAGCTTCCGGACAGCCAGCTTCACAGTTAGGAAAATACCCATGATGGTTTGTTGTGCCGGTCTCATGATAAGGATGAGAATTACACTGATATGATGCTGCGTAAGTCAATCCCGAAACAAAATATAAAGCGCAAAAAAGCCAACGGCCAAAACCAAATAGGGTCCAATATCCATAAGTGTCACCTTTAAACATTATTGATAATCCCGACGTGGTAACGCTTTATTCGCCGTGGGCGCTCCTGCGTCGCTGCCCATCGGCAAACAAAGCGTTAAATGTAAAAGGGGGCCGAAGCCCCCTAGGTTTTTCAACGAACAACGCGACGCATCAGGCTAATACCTGCAACAATCGCCAGTACGCCGAGAATGGCGAGACCGACAGTGGTAACAGAACCTGACACACTTTCGATGGCAGTAACAACAGCTGTAACGTCCATGGTGGACCTCCATAACGGATTAACGTAAAACCCGAGCAATAGCTCGGATACCCCACGCCGTCGCTAAACAAAGACCCACAGCCGTGAGTATCTGAAAAGCGTCGGCGTATTCGAGCGGGGGCAAAAGCCCCGGCGATGCAACCCACTGGCCAAGGCAATATACAACGCCCTCGGAATCAACATGCCAGTCGTCACAGTAAAGCTTCACTACCCTAACCCGCTTTGGCTGTCGACTGCTGGGGTTGACGTGATGGTGTGTCTACAGTCGCGGGTAAGTCCTTTCCGGTGAAGTAATAGGTCTTATATATCCGATCCTTGTAAACTCGCTCTTGACTGTAAACGTCAAAGCGGATAACGCTACCGGTAAGGCCCTGCAATTTGGAAAACATGCCCGCATCTAAAGCCGCTTTAGAAATACGGAACTCTGTGAGGATAGGCTTACCTTCCTGACTGAGGTGTTCCATATCCATATAATGTTCCGTCCAGCGCTTTGTATTATCCTGGTTGGATCGTTCAGACGCTCGAACATTGCGAAGCAATCCGACATACTCCGTGGTAAAACCGGTCAATTGGTTGGTGGTCATGGTCTAGCCTCCTATGCCGCTTTGCGGTTTGGTTGAAAAATTAAGCCGTTGCTGTAGGCCCACTCGGGTGGCTGGTAGGGTTTACCCTCGACAAGCCGCACAAGCGGGATAATCTCGGCGGTGCTGTCGGTGTCACGCGGGATGGCGATATCAACGCCGTAACGCAACAACTCGCGCCGATGGGTGTAAAAAGTGTTTTGGCTCATGATGCCACGGGGAGTGATACCGGAGTTCCACATGAAATAGGTATCGCGGTAACAGCGGCGAATGGACTTGATGACATCAGAGGGTAAAGACAATTGATTGGACATAGCTAACCTTCCCACGTACTCACGGTACGATTCATTCAGTTGTGTGGGGGTCCAATGGTGGACGTTCGGGCGGTCTAGCCTTTTAAGTTCGAGTGACCGTAAGGTCAGTTCAGCGCGTACCAGGTTGTCAGCTTCGCGGTATATCTCAGCACGGTGGGGTAAGTCTTCGGGGAGTTTATGTTTATCGAGCTCGTCCCCTTTGGTGTAAAGCTTGAAACTCCAGCGGCGTGAATGCTGGCCGAAATAACAGGTGTACCCGTGAAGGTTTGGGCGTCCCATTCTGCCGTGACTTCTTAACGCCAAGGAACTGACATAAAGGCGGGCATCGGCGCGAGAATCGAAACAAAAAGAATGGGTGAAATCAAGCCGGTGAACCTTCGCGGAGGCCAGACCAATGGGAACCGCGCCGAGGTCCAACAACTCGACCACCCTGGACAAGACCGCCCTAAGCAAACCGGTTAAATCGTCAGAGCCAAACACGTTGTGTCCCTGCAGGAACTTCGACGGGTTGCCGTCGATATACAGCTCAGCCGCCCTGCCCTGTTCGTCTAAATCCCCCTGGGATCGAACCCACAGGGTCGACTCGTAAGAGCCCCTGACCTGTGCCTTGCGGGGTGTATCAAAGTCAAGGCCGCCATCGGGATGGATGCCAATAATACGGCCTGCCGGTATCGGCAGGTGGCGAAAAAAGACTGTAATCGACATCCAATCGACCATTATATTGACAAATCACTTGTTTACAAGACCGGAAAATATTTACAAAACACTTATGATTTGTCAACAAACCATATGAAGACAAGTTAAATAGTGGAAAAATTACATAGAAAACAAACCCTTAACGCAGGCGAGAAAATGAGCAAAAGCCACTCAATCAGAGTAAGAGCGGACCGGTGGGAAGCAATCGAGAAAAAAGCCTGGCAGCTCAGCATGGAGGCAAAAAAGCCAATAAAGCCAACAGATATAGCTGACGCCATTTTATTTAAGGGAATCAAAGACTTACAGCTTAAAGACGTTGAGTTGGCAAAAAAAGCGAGGAAGTGAAATTACCAAAAATGGTAGAAAGGTGCAGTATTACCTACACCGCACCTTGCCGCGTGGCGGATCCGGCGGCCCCT
Organism: Candidatus Saccharimonadota bacterium; assembly: GCA_050486305.1. Lineage (GTDB taxonomy): Bacteria > Patescibacteriota > Saccharimonadia > Saccharimonadales > SLHW01 > SLHW01. The sequence continues at coordinate 254 of JBJHDA010000016.1, read as the reverse complement.
TCGGGGCGACCAGGGGCATGATGCCCCTGGACCCGCGTTGTAAAAGCCTGGTTGCGCCCTCCGGGCGCAGATCCTCCGGGGGCCAGGGGTGCCCCCTGGATCCCGCTGCCGCCCTCCGGGCGGCGCCTCCGGCGGCCCCTTCGGGGCGACCAGGGGCATGATGCCCCTGGACCCGCGTTGTAAAAGCCTGGTTGCGCCCTCCGGGCGCAGATCCTCCGGGGGCCAGGGGTGCCCCCTGGATCCCGCTGCCGCCC
>JBJHDA010000015.1:0-5695 GCA_050486305.1 Candidatus Saccharimonadota bacterium | reverse complement strand
TTGCTCTTTGACATTGTTGGGAAGGAAGAAAGGGAAGCGTGGTCGGCGTTGTCCTTGCGGGTGCCGGGTGTCTCTTAGGGGATGTCTGGTGCTGTGAGAGATAGTGTCGGATTCGACGTTTCTTTTGGAAGCCATCATTTATGTGAGCGTCGTGAGGCGTTTGCATGGATGTGTGGAATTTCCGTTGATTCGAGAGAGTTCGGCCTGGATTATGCTCTTCAACTTGAGAGTTTGATCCTGGCTCAGAGCGAACGCTGGCGGCAGGCCTAACACATGCAAGTCGAACGGTTCCTTCGGGGACAGTGGCAGACGGGTGAGTAACGCGTGGGAACGTGCCCATCGGTTCGGAATAACCAAGGGAAACTTTGGCTAATACCGGATACGTGCGAGAGCAGAAAGATTTATCGCCGATGGATCGGCCCGCGTCTGATTAGCTAGTTGGTGAGGTAACGGCTCACCAAGGCGACGATCAGTAGCTGGTTTGAGAGGATGATCAGCCACACTGGGACTGAGACACGGCCCAGACTCCTACGGGAGGCAGCAGTGGGGAATATTGGACAATGGGCGCAAGCCTGATCCAGCCATGCCGCGTGAGTGATGAAGGCCTTAGGGTTGTAAAGCTCTTTTATCCGGGACGATAATGACGGTACCGGAAGAATAAGCCCCGGCTAACTTCGTGCCAGCAGCCGCGGTAATACGAAGGGGGCTAGCGTTGCTCGGAATCACTGGGCGTAAAGGGCGCGTAGGCGGACATTTAAGTCGGGGGTGAAAGCCCGGGGCTCAACCCCGGAATTGCCTCCGATACTGGATGTCTCGAGACCGGAAGAGGTAAGTGGAACTGCGAGTGTAGAGGTGAAATTCGTAGATATTCGCAAGAACACCAGTGGCGAAGGCGGCTTACTGGTCCGGATCTGACGCTGAGGCGCGAAAGCGTGGGGAGCAAACAGGATTAGATACCCTGGTAGTCCACGCCGTAAACGATGAATGCCAGCTGTTGGCGGGCTTGCCCGTCAGTGGCGCAGTTAACGCTTTGAGCATTCCGCCTGGGGAGTACGGTCGCAAGATTAAAACTCAAAGGAATTGACGGGGGCCCGCACAAGCGGTGGAGCATGTGGTTTAATTCGAAGCAACGCGCAGAACCTTACCAGCTCTTGACATGTCTCGTTTGGGGAGTGGAGACACTTCTCTTCAGTTCGGCTGGCGAGAACACAGGTGCTGCATGGCTGTCGTCAGCTCGTGTCGTGAGATGTTGGGTTAAGTCCCGCAACGAGCGCAACCCTCGCCCCTAGTTGCCAGCATTAGGTTGGGCACTCTAGGGGGACTGCCGGTGATAAGCCGAGAGGAAGGTGGGGATGACGTCAAGTCCTCATGGCCCTTACGGGCTGGGCTACACACGTGCTACAATGGCGGTGACAATGGGCAGCGAAGGGGCGACCTGGAGCCAATCCCAAAAAGCCGTCTCAGTTCGGATTGCACTCTGCAACTCGGGTGCATGAAGGTGGAATCGCTAGTAATCGTGGATCAGCATGCCACGGTGAATACGTTCCCGGGCCTTGTACACACCGCCCGTCACACCATGGGAGTTGGTTCTACCCGACGGCGCTGCGCTAACCCGCGAGGGAGGCAGGCGACCACGGTAGGATCAGCGACTGGGGTGAAGTCGTAACAAGGTAGCCGTAGGGGAACCTGCGGCTGGATCACCTCCTTTCTAAGGATGACGCGTCAGTGATTGCCGGTTTTGGCTGGTGATCGATGTGTCACTTGGAACAATCAGGGGCAGCTTCGGCTGACCTCGTTTGCGGGATGACGCCGCCTTCGTTTCTCTTTCTTCCCTTCGGACACTTTTGGGGTTATCGGCCTTGATTTGCGGGGCAGCGTTCCATGTTGGCATGCACCCTGTCCGGGCCTGTAGCTCAGGTGGTTAGAGCGCACCCCTGATAAGGGTGAGGTCGATAGTTCGAGTCTATCCAGGCCCACCATTTATCTTTGGCCTCAAACGCCGGCGCGGACGTCCGTCCGCTTAGGCTTTCCGCGCCATGGGGCGCGACGGCCGTTCGGCCTTGTGCCGCTGCCGCGGCGTTTATGCGTTCGGTTGGGGCCAATTGGCATCGTTCGAGATCTCTATCAGCCTGAACGAGGCGCAGCCTCGCAAGGCCGACTGGCCGCCCGCGCTCGTGCGCGGAAAGCCGAGCAGCCGGACGGCTGCGCCGGCGATTGAGGCTGCATGGAGAAGATCATCTTCGCTTTGCGAAGATGGGGCCATAGCTCAGCTGGGAGAGCGCCTGATTTGCATTCAGGAGGTCGTCGGTTCGATCCCGTCTGGCTCCACCATTTGGATGGTGCCTCAGGCGCCGGCGTGGGCGTCCGCCCACTTAGGCTTTCCGCGCCATGGGGCGCGACGGCCGTTCGGCCTTTGCGAGGCTTCGCCTCGTTTGGAGCTTCAACTCAAAAAGTGTTCGTCGAGAGCAACTGTTTCCCTTTCCGGATTGGGTTTGCTGCGATTGCAGCGGCCATGATCCGGATTTTGGGATTGTTTGACATTGTGAAGAGGATGATGACGCGTACCGGGAGGTCTCTTGTGAGGCCGGCCAGCGTCTTTGCGGGGGTTCCTTGTGGGATCTTTTGCGGGATGGACCGGGCGCGTTGAAGCATGAGGTGTGGATGCGTGATGCATCTGCAACCATGGTCTTAAAGTTCTGATCATGCGGGCGACTGCCGAGTAGCCCGTATGGAGAGCCGCATGCGCTTGCTTGATGGCGTGTGTGGTTTTGATGGTTTGTGCGGGCTCGCGAGGGCGCGCATAGATTTTGAGAGATGCGAACCGTCTTGCGACGGCGCGCATGGATCATGAGAGCGATCAAGTGTGATAAGGGCATTCGGTGGATGCCTTGGCGCTAAGAGGCGATGAAGGACGTGGTACGCTGCGATAAGCCCTGGGGAGCTGCGAACGAGCTTTGATCCGGGGATTTCCGAATGGGGCAACCCACCTTCAGTGACTGGTGAACAGTGGGCAGTGGCCGGAGCGATCTGGCTGCTGGTTACTGTTTACTGGTTGCTATGTGAAGGTATTTGATCCTGAATACATAGGGGTCAAAGGCGAACCCGGGGAACTGAAACATCTCAGTACCCGGAGGAAAGGACATCAACGAGACTCCGTTAGTAGTGGCGAGCGAACGCGGATCAGGCCAATGCTCACATTCTTCTCAACCGGAACCGTCTGGAAAGTCGGGCAATATGGGTGACAGCCCCGTACGGGTTCAGGAAGGTGTGGGATACGAGTAGGGCGGGACACGTGAAATCCTGTCTGAACATGGGGGGACCACCCTCCAAGCCTAAGTACTCCTTAGCGACCGATAGCGAACCAGTACCGTGAGGGAAAGGTGAAAAGCACCCCGACGAGGGGAGTGAAACAGTCCCTGAAACCGGATGCCTACAAACAGTGGGAGCCCAAGGTTCGTCCTGGGTGACCGCGTACCTTTTGTATAATGGGTCAGCGACTTAAAGTAACGAGCAAGCTTAAGCCGAGAGGTGTAGGCGCAGCGAAAGCGAGTCTGAACAGGGCGTTTTGAGTTCGTTGCTTTAGACCCGAAACCGAGTGATCTAGCCATGAGCAGGTTGAAGGTGCGGTAACACGCACTGGAGGACCGAACCGGTGTCTGTTGAAAAAGCCTCGGATGACTTGTGGTTAGGGGTGAAAGGCCAATCAAACTCGGAGATAGCTGGTTCTCCGCGAAAGCTATTTAGGTAGCGCCTCGCGTTTATGCTCCAGGGGGTAGAGCACTGGATGGGCTAGGGCTGTCCACAACGGTACCAAACCTAACCAAACTCCGAATACCTGGAAGACTTGCGCGGGAGACACACGGCGGGTGCTAACGTCCGTCGTGGAGAGGGAAACAACCCTGACCTACAGCTAAGGCCCCCAATTCGTGGCTAAGTGGGAAAGGATGTGGGAATCCCAAAACAACCAGGAGGTTGGCTTAGAAGCAGCCATCCTTTAAAGAAAGCGTAACAGCTCACTGGTCTAATCAAGGGTTCCTGCGCCGACAATGTAACGGGGCTCAAGCCACGAGCCGAAGCTTAGGGTTTGCACTTTGTGCAAGCGGTAGCGGAGCGTTCCGTAGGCCTGTGAAGGGATACTCGTGAGAGGTCCTGGAGGTATCGGAAGTGAGAATGCTGACATGAGTAACGACAAACAGCGTGAGAGACGCTGTCGCCGAAAGTCCAAGGGTTCCTGCGTAAAGTTAATCTGCGCAGGGTTAGCCGGCTCCTAAGGCGAGGCCGAAAGGCGTAGTCGATGGGAATGCGGTGAATATTCCGCAGCCTGCGGGTGGTGACGGATCTGAAGTGTTGTGCATCCTTATTGGATTGGGTGTGCTTCTGGATGGTCCCTGGAAACAGCCCCCGTATTATAGACCGTACCCGAAACCGACACAGGTGGACTAGCAGAGTATGCTAAGGCGCTTGAGAGAACGATGCTGAAGGAACTCGGCAAATTACCTCCGTAACTTCGGGATAAGGAGGCCCTGTCATCGGGCAACCGGTGGCGGGGGGCACAGACCAGGGGGTGGCGACTGTTTAGCAAAAACACAGGGCTCTGCGAAATCGCAAGATGACGTATAGGGTCTGACGCCTGCCCGGTGCCGGAAGGTTAAGAGGAGAGGTGAGAGCTTTGAATCGAAGCCCCGGTAAACGGCGGCCGTAACTATAACGGTCCTAAGGTAGCGAAATTCCTTGTCGGGTAAGTTCCGACCTGCACGAATGGCGTAACGACTTCCCCGCTGTCTCCAGCATCGACTCAGTGAAATTGAATTCCCCGTGAAGATGCGGGGTTCCTGCGGTCAGACGGAAAGACCCCGTGCACCTTTACTGTAGCTTTGCGCTGGCATTCGTGTCGGCATGTGTAGGATAGGTGGAAGGCTTTGAAGCATGGGCGCCAGCCTGTGTGGAGCCGCCCTTGAAATACCACCCTTGGCGACATGGATGTCTAACCGCGATCCGTTATCCGGGTCCGGGACAGCGCATGGCAGGCAGTTTGACTGGGGCGGTCGCCTCCCAAAGAGTAACGGAGGCGCGCGACGGTGGGCTCAGACCGGTCGGAAATCGGTCGTTGCGTGCAATGGCATAAGCCTGCCTGACTGCGAGACGTACATGTCGAGCAGAGACGAAAGTCGGCCATAGTGATCCGGTGGTCCCGCGTGGGTGGGCCATCGCTCAACGGATAAAAGGTACGCCGGGGATAACAGGCTGATGATCTCCAAGAGTCCATATCGACGAGATCGTTTGGCACCTCGATGTCGACTCATCACATCCTGGGGCTGGAGCAGGTCCCAAGGGTTCGGCTGTTCGCCGATTAAAGTGGTACGTGAGTTGGGTTCAGAACGTCGTGAGACAGTTCGGTCCCTATCTGCCGTGGGTGTAGGAGATTTGAGAGGATCTGTCCCTAGTACGAGAGGACCGGGATGGACGTACCTCTGGTGGACCTGTTGTGGCGCCAGCCGCAGTGCAGGGTAGCTATGTACGGACGGGATAACCGCTGAAAGCATCTAAGCGGGAAACCCACCTCGAAACGAGATCTCCCTCGAGAGCCGTGGAAGACCACCACGTCGATAGGCCGGGTGTGCAAGCGCAGCAATGCGTTGAGCTTACCGGTACTAATAGCTCGATTGGCTTGATCAGCTCTCATGATCCATGCGCG
>JBJHDA010000014.1:0-6942 GCA_050486305.1 Candidatus Saccharimonadota bacterium | reverse complement strand
GGTGCAGGCATCGCCTGACACAGCAGCGTGAAACCAAGCCAGGGAGCGATGACCGACGCCTGCTATCACGTGATCGAAAGATCGCAACGGATGGTCAGTGCCTGTTGACAGGCGGAGGCCTCATAAGAGTTAGGCGGCACCACGCCTGATACATGGGAAGGTCCTGCGCCAATCGAGGCCACCGTGTTGTGGTTCAATGTTGATATCAAGCGGCTCGTTAATATACGCGGTTAAACACTTCGTGATTTTTGGCGACTCTGTGAGCGCCGACAATCCCACAATCGAGGCACAGCTCGCTCGCATCAACTCTCCAGAGGCCGATGGAACACGCGCGCCATATTGCGGGTACGACTTGGCCTTGGCGGAGATTTGATTTCCACACTCCAGGCAGTTGGTTAAGGCCATAACGCTTATCTTCTCTATCGTTACGCGAATGGTATCCAAATCTGAGATAGTAACGCTGTGTATTTGTGTAGGAGACGCCATGACTCAGCGTTCTTTCCGCGTGACCACCGAGTACATCTCATTCGATCCTAGGTTGCGTCGCTCTTGGGAGCAGGGCGGCAGCTGGCCCCATGCCAATCTGTATTACTTCTATGAGGCGGTCGTCGCTGCGCATTTTACGTTGCTCGGTCACCATGCCATTTTCGATTACGTGGCCACGCGGGCTGCTGATAAGCGCCCAGTGAGAGATCACTTCACCCGAATTATGCACCACGTTGTAGGAGCGGAGGCGAGTCGATATCTCACAACCGAGGTTGATCAGATCTTGCGGGCGGGAGCAGGCCAACCCGACCTCTTCGTGTTTCGTCAGGCAGCACCGCAGGATCACCGCGTCAAGTATCCAGATGCCCGGCTATGGTTCTTTGTCGAGGTCAAAGGTCCCGGTGACAGGATCCGAGAGAACCAGAAGCGCTTCTGGCGTGCAATTGCAGAGCGCCCTGATATCGGATTAGGACCGGAGCGGATCCGAGTCATCCGACCGTACCCCGAGGGAAGCCAACCCGACGAGTTGACCATCGAGTATTAGCACGACGGCGAGTAGATCAGCGCTGCACTCACTGACACTGATAGCCCTTCCGTGCCGCCTAACGCCTCGTTCAGCGGCGTGCCGAAAAGGCGCGCATTGTGCTCTTCATCTTGCACAATGCGTGCCTTTTCGGCACGTCCGTCTGCAACGAGATGTTAGCTGTCCCCCAAGTCCCAGCTCCTCTTCTCTTCATCTGTCGGTGACCTGAAATCGTTGTCTACCAATTCTGTGCCCACCAGTCCAGTGGACAGAAAGCGAGCATCAGATGTGACCTTGGAGAACCACTTGATGTGAAATGGCAATACAAGGACCCGATGCTCGACCGGAATCGCACTAGGCTGAAACGTACTGTCGACAACCCGGCGGTACTGTTCGACGTATTGAATGACCGTAAGCCAAACGTATTCGTTCTCCGCATTCTTCTCCAGAAATTGCGGCCTCGCCACCCAGAACCGACCGTCTTGCATGGAGTGCCACTCCGGCGATGACCCAAGTAGACCCGCAAACGCAACCATAGACTTGTCCGACTTTAACGGGTCTTTGAAGTACTGTTCGTACCTCTCTCGCAGCAGGGCAGGTAGATTCTCTCTCGCGACCAAACAAGATTCGTCATTCGGAGCGAAAAACTTCTGCTGTGCTCGCTCAGTGATCTTACGAATAAACTTTGACTCTAGTTCCTGGTTCTTCAAGTCGAGGTACGATTGAAGGTCCGCGATAAACTCGAAGGAGACGTATCGGTCGTCGAAGGCCAGAGCATCGTCGACTGCGCTACGGAGTCCCTTGTCTTTGCACAAGAAGACGATCTGCTTTTGGCTTCTCTCGTTGGCACAAGAGTGAATGATCGTTTCCATTATCATGCAATCGCGAAATCCCTTCTCCGTTTTTTGATCGCTGAATGGCGGACGACGCCAGATGGACTTTTCGATCACCTCACTCCAGCGGATGCTATTCGTCGGGGTTTTCAGCAGCTTTGCTCCTTGCGCGGAGATCCACGATTCCAGCTTCCTCTCGATTTCGCCGCACACCCTATCTTGACTTACCCTGTGGCTGTATTCCTTTCTCGTTACGTGACTGACTTTCCCCATGTTTTCATTCGCACGCGCTAGTGAGTCCAGGGCACGTGCGCACTGCTGGTATAACAACTCACCGCGGACCACTTCGGGTATCCGTAGCTCGAGATCGAAGCCAGAACAATACCTTGTCCAGAACTTATCGAATGCTGGATCGACGGGTGGTCCCTTGTCTTCGAAGAACAGGCTGCTGGTGTCTACGAAGACAATGTGCGGGTCCGGCCTCTCTTTCTTCGGTCTGGGCATATGGTTTCCTGACAGCTAACGCCCCGCTGAGCGGCGTGCAGAAAAGGGCGCGCATTTTGCTCTTCCTCTTAGCAAAATGCGTGACCTTTTCGGCACGTCCGTTCGAGCGGGATGTTAGGCCTGCTCACTATCATGTTCCTCATCCGTAGCGGCGAAATAATTAGCTAACAGCGCATACCGCAACGCCAACTTGCTGTTTCCGTTCTCCCGATAACGTGCTAGTTCTGCGGCAACGAATTCCTTGGCTTTTTCCTCGAGAACGAGCCCGCCGGTTTCCCGTAAACCGGTGCGGAAAGGCTCTCCCAAGTAGTGAAGTATTGGAACTCCATCGACATCGGGGACGATAACTCTTGAGCACTGTCCACCGGCGGCCTTCTCATAAATTCTCTCGGGCGTTGTGGGTTCTCGGATACTTTCATGCGCAGCGATATATCGTAGTACCGACTCGTGGACGGTTATACGAGGATACTGCGAGACCTCACTCTCCATGTAGTGGGCACGTCCAATCACAGGCCCAAATAGCTCCCCGTCATGAAGCTCGGTACCGCCTCCAATCGCCACTCCGCCTCGAATCGGAGAGCCCCTCGCAAGGGACCCTAACATTAGCTGCGCTGTCGCAGCCAAGGCCCGATACACGGACCCTATGGGAAAATGTGTATCGTCGCTCCTGAGCGGAACGAACAGCAGAAGCCCGTCTGAGAACCGCTGACGCTTGCATATGTAGCGGGTCATCTTCTCACGTAGACCCTTGAGTTCCGGTGGCCACGGAAGCTCCGACTTGTACGCGTCATAGCCGCGAAAGAATCTCTCGACGTCTTCCTGGAAATTGTAGAGGGAGCGGACAAACGACAATACGACGCCTTCGAACTCTGTTCGATCAGCGTCGTCTTCGTTGGGGATGTCAGCGATGCGATCGTACAGCGCTTTGTGGCCCAGAAGGTCAACAAAGATTGCCAAATAGGTTTGGAAGGCGACTGAGTCCGCAGAACGCATATTCGCTTCCATGACGGCCTAACGCAAAGCTCAGTGGCACACGGTAATGGCGCGCATTTTGCGCCTCGCAAAATGCGTGACATTGCCGTGTGTCCACTGCAGCGATATGTTCGGCCTCGTCTCTACCATGTGTACATTCAGCGTTACGCGGCTGGCTCGATCGTGATTTTCAGGCCTAATGCCTTTGCGACTTTCGCAACGGTAGCAAAGCTTGGATTGCCGGTTGCTGACAGAGCCTTGTAGAGACCGGCTCGCGTCATTCCTGCTTCTTTCGCCAGCTGGCTCATGTTGCGAGCGCGGGCAATATCACCGAGGGCCGCTGCAATCAATGCGGGATCACCGTCTTCCTGACACGCCTCCAGGTAGTGACGAATATCCTCCTCTGTCTCCAGATACTCGGCTGTCTCGTAGTGACTAAATTTCTCGCCCATAACCTAACCCTTCCATTCAGCAGCGAGACTCTTTGCCCTGGCTATGTCCGTCTGCTGGGTGCGTTTATCGCCACCACACAGGAGTACGACCAGTACTGCGCCTTGCTGCAGGTAATAGACGCGATATCCGGGGCCATAATCAATTCTCAACTCGCTCAACCCTTCCCCGATCGGTCGCACATCGCCAGGATTTCCCAACCCCAGCCTTCGAATTCGCATCTGTATCCGCGCTTTTGCTTGTGGATCGCGCAGTTTCTTTAGCCATTGGTCGAAGGTGGAGCTCTTGACGATCTCGATCATCTGTATACCGTAGTTTGCATATCGCCGTATGTCAACTACAGTAGTCAGGCGAGGGGGAGTGCGGCCTGGGGGCACAAGAAGGACCGCCCGGTATGGGCTGCTGTTCGCGCAAACTGTTCTATGACCGCTCGTGCATCATTGCCAGAACAGAGCGAATCACGCTCACCCTTGCGTGTGCTTCGATACCCGAATCGATCACATCGCGGATTGGCAGAGATCACACCAGCGTGCGGCGGGTGTTCTTAGGGCCGAACGCTTAGATCAACGGCATGCGAAAAGTGGCACGCGCCTTGCTCTTGCAAGGGGAGTGACACTTTTTGCATGTCCGTTGCATCTTTTTGTTCGGCGTCTTCTGGGCACGTCAATCAATCCAAGGCCTCATTAAGAGGATTAAAGACATCCAAGTGTTGCAACATGCTGACCTCTTTTCCAGCATCAACGCAGCCCCTAAAAATCTTGTACTCCTTCGCATCTTTAAACAGGAGTGGCCGATTGTTGTATACGGACCTCGCTACTGGATCTTTGAAATCAAAGGCCGTTCCGAGGCGATCTTTCAGTTTATTGCTTACGATGAAGTAGCTGATCCAGCAGATAAGGTACTTGTTCCGTTCTTCGTCCACCGATAGAGACATTAGATGCTTTTCTAGATAACAGACAATCGCATTTTCGTGGAACATCCCAAATGGGCTGCGAAGAATGGTCTCGATAATCGCGAGAATCTTCGGGAAGGCTTTAGTACGCCTAGTAGCGAGCATCAAAAGCATACTAATGACTTTCTGTAGATTGAAAGCTCCAACAGTCAACTTCAGATTGCCGCGCTTGGAAACGATATCAGCCAAGAAGCGGTCTATTACCCCCGTCCCTGGGCATTCCTTATCAATTCGTAAGACCGCCAGATACAGTTCTCGAAATTCCTTCCATGTGTATCGGCGTCGTTTCTTCGGATGGACTTGATGATATTTTGATACCCACTCCCGAAACAGGCCCTCCGGCAGCAGCATAATGGCAGTCTTGCCTTCGTTGATCTCGAGATTGTATTCCTTTAGTGCATTCTGAAGTGCCTTTATCACCCGACGTCCATCGTCTTCGGTGCGAGTGAGAATTCGATAGTCATCCTTGAAACGGATCGCCTGACAATCTATACAAGCGTCTCGAAGCGCCTTTGTTAGTAGCTTGTCGACGGCGCTAGCAACAATCTCAGCAATGATGTCTGAAACGACGGGGCCTATCGGGACGCCATTGGTACAACCATCGTTCGCGCGTTGAAACAGCCTATCAAGGCGGTTTCCGAGAAGCTTATAGTTGCGTGTTCGCTTTCGCGAGTACGCCTTGCCATGAATCGCCCACGCGATGCTATGAGTATATATAGACGGATAAAAATTCTTTATATCGGCTCTTACTAAGTACTGATATCGGTACGCTATGGACGCGATGTCCTTGTCGATCATGCCGATGAACTCATAGATCATCCGTCCGCTTCGGAGGTGCCCCATTCGGCCTGGTTGCTTTGAGTCGATTGGTATGGGGAAGGAGTAAGATGCCACATCAGAGTCGGACGGCACCAATGCGTTGACTATGGACTTCCAGTTTCTGGCGATGTGAAGTGAGATGTCGTTGTGGTGCTCAGGATGCATTATTCCGAAATTCCGATCGGTGAACTCCGATTTCGGAAAATGCACCCCAACAATCTGCTTTGTAGGAACGTTGAATTTCGTCCCCCTGTTCTTTAACTGCGTATAGAGCTTCTGCCTCCTTGGTCGCTTTACTACCTGAAAGCATGGAGGTAGCACATAGCTCTCTGGAAAATAGCCATGTTCTACGAGCCAAGAATAGACGTCGTTGGGGTTAAGGCTTTTGGCTAGTTGACGCGTAGCTTCGCGATGTTGCGTGACGGGATTCCCGAGGATCATGGCAAATGCTCAAGGTAACTGACTTTAGGGTAGGCGGTTACCCTTGCACGCTGATGAAGGCAAGGCCACGATGCAGGTCACAATACTCCGCCGAACGCCTAGATCAACGGCATGCGGAAAGTGGCGCGCGCCTTGCTCTTGCAAGGGGCGTGACACTTTTCGTATGTCCGTTGCATCTTCTTGTTGGGCGCAACCACGGCAAATTGTGCAGTTCTTCTTCAACGGGCTGAATACCTTCTCACTTCTCGAACTGCATAGCAACGCCGTCTCGACCGGCCGAATTCATCTCTGGCGCAAGCACCGTGCGACACTTCGGCATCAAGTCTTTCGTAATCGGCTGAACTGAGCCACCGTGCGATGCCCCTCACGTCCGATATGCGGCTGAGCTACACCCGGCAGCCCCGGAATCGAACGAAACCGTCGACCATGCGGGCAACCACGGCCTCGCCGACGCCTTGACCACGCCTCTGACGAAGTACGTTGCGAGGCCCCACTGGCGGAGCGTCGGACTCGACTTCGCTGGATCGCCGAGCCTTGCTTGAAAAGAAGGAAGGTGTGATCGATCGTTGCGACCGCCTGATACAGCCAAAATTTCTCACTGTTTCGGCTCCGCTCCGAGCCAAATGACGTTCCCATCCGGGTCGGCGATCTTCATTTCGTAAGCCCAGGATTGCTTTGTCGGTGACTGTAGAATTTTCGCCCCCGATTGTTCGATCGTTCGATAGATTGAATCGCCTTCAAGGCCAATCCACACGGTGGCCGGAGAGACCTGCTCATTAACCTGGAGCATGATGCTGCATCCGTCTCGCGCCACTGAGCAAATCGGCCCCGCGTTCCACTCCAGTTCGAAACCCAGAACTTCTCGATAAAAGTCTATGCTTCGGGCCAGATCGGTAACAGCGAGGACTGGAATCGTGTTTTCTATACGCAGCTGCGACATCGGCTCACTCTTGCGCCCAACG
>JBJHDA010000013.1:0-8558 GCA_050486305.1 Candidatus Saccharimonadota bacterium | reverse complement strand
GTCTGGCCGCGTTGAACCGAAGCGCGGGAGTCGGCGTCGACGCCGGCACCATACGATGTCGCTGGGGCGGCGAGAGCATGGATTACCACCATGCGATAGGCGCGCTGGTCGGCCTGCGCGATCGGGCAGCGCAGGTCACGCCGTGCGGTGACACCGGGTGACAAAATTGGTCAGTTTGTGACTTTAAGGTGGTTTCCCGGCGGCCTGGCTGACTGCAATATGTAATGACGAGGCAGGGTGGCATCGTGCCGCGATTGGCCCAATCCACATAAATTCAATGGGTTGTGACGATGCGTCAGGCAGCTGGCACACAGCTTGCAGAACACTGCTCAGGCAGGCGCGTAATGTCCTGCACAGATTCGAACCCAGAACCGCTAACAGGAGCTTTATCAATGAACAAGATGGTGCAGAAGGGCTTTACGCTCATCGAGCTGATGATCGTGGTCGCGATCATCGGTATTCTTGCCGCGATTGCTATTCCGGCTTATCAGGACTACACGATTCGTGCGCAGGTGTCGGAGGCGATGAGCCTGACGTCGGGTGTACGGACAGCCGTGTCAGAACAGTTCCAGACGACTGGTGTTTGGCCGACGGGCAACGGGTCTGCAGGTGTCTCACCCGCAGCTGATATTAACGGCAACTATGTCGCCTCAGTTGCTGTGTCAGCAGATGGGACAGGCGGCTCCATTACCGCGACCTTCGGTGTCAATGCCAATCCGATTCTCGCAAATGCGTCTGGTGGATTCGTCCTGTCAGGAACGGATCAAGGCGGGAGTATAGCGTGGAGTTGTGCCAACTCGGGTATCGATGCCAAGTATTTGCCAGCTAGCTGCCGTTAACGGAAACGCACACTTAAGTTGAAACGCACACTTAAGTTATACGTGCAAGTTCAATTTTGGGACCCAAGCAGCGAGTTCGCCACGAGTCCCACGTGCCCTGACTTACGGGTCCAAGTACACGGTACTTGGACCCGTAGTCTTTTCAGGCAGACCCTCCAAATCCAGCCTATCCGCTTGCGTCGTTCGGAGTCTTATTCAAGATCTTTTTTCCTAACGTTCGAAGACACTATGCGACTGCCTTGACACTAGAATAGAAAAAGTTCAGCGCAATATGAATCCAGATGAGGCGGCTACGCCCCCAAAGTTCCGTCACGAGTTTGCCGCGGTTGCATTGCTGGCGCTGTTCATCGTCATTTCTTGGTTGGCGTACCTACCAGGCTTGCAAGGCACTCTGCACTTCGATGACCTCCACAATCTTAGCGGACTAGTCGATGTAAATGACACCCAGTCCGCATTCCGATTCGTATTTAGCGGCGATGCTGGCCCCTTGGGCAGACCTATCGCTTTGGCAACGTTCGCACTGCAAGCTTACGCGTGGCCAGATTCATTGGAGTTACTTATAAGGACAAACATAGCGATACACCTAATAAATGGTCTCTTAGTTGCATGGCTCCTGTATGTACTTTGTTTATCAAGCCAACTTCGGCATCCCAAGCGATTTCCGTACGTAGCCGTCGTCGGTGCATCTATTTGGATGCTGATGCCGATACTAGCGTCAAGTTCGCTCTTCATCGTCCAGAGAATGACGACGCTGTCCGCCACATTCGTTTTACTCGGTTTCATCGGCTATTTGTATAGCCGACGACTTCTTGAGACGAGGCCATTCACTGGATTGGCTATCTGCAGCCTCACAATCATCGGCGCCACACTTTTTGCCGCATTCACCAAGGAGAACGGCGCTCTGTTACCAATCTTAATATTTTGCGCAGAAGCCACGATTCTCAAAAGACCAAGGGTTCCGCGCCTTGAGGCAGCATGGAAGGCATGGCGACTAGGTGCGTTGGCGACTCCAGCGATAATCCTTGTTTTGTACCTCTTAATCCGAGCTAACTACGATGAACTCGCTTTGTTGACCCGGGAATTTTCGGCACATGAACGACTACTCACACAATTTCACATTCTTTGGTCATATCTCTATAGTGCGTTCATTCCTACTACGTGGTCGATCGGGCCTTTTCATGACGACACGACAATATATAGAAACTGGCTCGCCCCGCTTTCACTTGCGGCAGTCGGCGGCTGGATCATCGTAACCGTTTTTGCCATTGCGGCTAGACATAAAGCACCACTGCTAACTTTCTCAGTTTTTTGGTACCTCTCTGCCCACGCGCTGGAGTCAACCACTATCCCCCTCGAGATGTACTTCGAACATCGGAATTACGTCCCCCTGATCGGACCAGTGTTCGCTCTTACTGCCTCAGCACTACTTCTCTCACAACACCATCTACGTTGTGTCACTGCTGGACTTGCCACATACATCTTGGTTCTATCGATAACTCTGTTCAGCTTCACCTCCCTTTGGGGAAATCCGACGTTAGCTGCTGAGATCTGGGCCATGCGCAAACCGGACTCGACTCGCGCCACGCAATACTTGGCACAGAGCCTGCAGCTACAAGGCGACCCCTTTACCGCGAGACGCATGCTACGACTGCATGCCGAGGAGTTCCCGAGAAATGCCTCGGTCCTGCTCCAATCACTTGCGATTAGCTGCCAAGTCCAACCTCATGAAGACCACCTGGAAGACAAAGCCACACTTGCGCTAAATCTACCCAAGGCACGGTTCTCACATGGTGTTGCCGGCGCCGTAGAACAGTTGCTAGAGTTTGCTTCCACTGAAACCTGCGAAAGCGTTACGTTTCAATTCATTGAAGAAACTCTCGCCACATTGATGAGCAATGAGGCCTATATGTCTCATCCAATTTCTGCTCACAATCTTCACTTGCTTATGGCACGAGTGGGAATTGAGAAGCGCAACCTTAATCAAACCATGACTCACATTGAAGCCGCACTCGAGGCTGAGTTTTCGTTAGCGACCTTGCAGCTCGCGGTTAGCATCCTGGACGACGCAGGCCTAAGCGATTTCGCGAACGATTACATACTCAAGGGACGCGACTCCGCACCTCGTCATCCAATTCGCTCTAGAATCTGGCACGCCGGACTCGACGAACTTGAAAGGAATCGGATAGTTATCCAGTCAAGGCGCCCGTCTAACGAGGATAATGCCTAGAATACCCCCGTTTGCAGGCCATTTTGCCTGTCAGGCCTGTGCGCGTAAGCCCAAGCAACAGACTTGCTGGCGTGATTTAATTCTATAGAACGGGTGGTCGTCACTTACTGCACCGATTTCCCGTCAGAGACTAGACGAGTACTCTGATAAAGCACGACCATAAACTCTTGCGGAAGAAAAAGCCCGTGAAGTTTGCACGCCGTCAATCACAAGTTCCTTCCGTATTATTCCTCCTTTATTATTCCTCCTTATCTGCTAGCTTTGGATTCTAGGAAGCATGCCCAAAGATTCCGTGTCGATAATAATCCCCGCTTGCAATGAAGCGTCAACCGTTGGCGAAGTAGTAACGCGAGTTCGTCAGGTGTTCGACGCTGCCGAGATTTTGGTGGTAGATGATGGTTCTACTGATGACACCTCCCGTATAGCAGCAGAGGCTGGCGCGCGGGTGATCCGACATCCTTATCAAATGGGAAATGGTGCCGCGGTAAAAACAGGCGCGCGCTTTGCGCGCAGTGAAATACTCATATTTATGGATGCCGACGGTCAACACAATCCCGGGGATATTCGCAAGCTTCTTGAACCCCTCAACTCCGGTTACCAAATGATCGTCGGCGCTCGCGGCTCTGGCTCACAAGCCAATGTAGGCAGAAGTGCAGCCAACAGTTTCTATAATCACCTCGCAAGCTACGTGACTGGTCAACGAATAGAAGACCTAACATCAGGCTTCCGGGCAGTTCGAGCCAGACAGTTCAGGGAATTTCTTCACCTATTACCAAACGGGTTCTCATATCCTACAACGATAACGATGGCGTTCTTTCGTGCCGGATACCCCATAGCATACGTTCCCATAACCGCGTCTCGCCGGACTGGGAAAAGTCACATTTCGCCTCTAAGAGACGGTTTGCGTTTTCTCTTAATTATCTTCAGGATTGGCACTCTGTACTCACCTTTCAAAGTATTCGTGCCGGTGAGCTTGGCTATATTCGGAACCGGCTTGGGATACTATCTATACACCTTCGTCACTGACGGCCGGTTCACAAATATGAGCGCTCTTTTGTTTACGACAGCAGTGATTGTTTTCATGATCGGACTTGTCTCAGAGCAGATTACCGCCCTTACCTATCAACGGCATTCCGATGCCTCCGAAGACTGAAGGTGCAAAGCCAAGAGCAGGACTCCCAGCATCACCTGCTTCACGATCATAGATCGGCCGCAAGCTACAAATACTCGGATTTCCCCAGAGGGTCCATTAGGCGCATCAATGAATCCAGTTCTCAACCCTCTTCGCACTAGCATGTGCACCTACTGACAGAGGCCCTCTCTCGCGCTGCTGCTAGGGGGCAGACATCAATCACTCCGATCACGATCACTTGACGCATGACAACAGGAAAGAGTCAGCCCAAGATCAGCGTGGTGATGGTCACGACTTCCTATCCCGTCGAAGCAACCTCACCAACCGGTGTATTCGTCAAGCGACTGGCGGAAGCATTGGCAAATCACGTATCCGTTCACGTTATCGCGCCCTCTACTGACACCGATATTCCGACGGCAGGCCCTGACAGTGACCAAGTCAAGGTAACGTTGTTCCGGTATGGCCCAAGAACGTTTCAACGACTTGCCCAGTCCCCCGGAGGCATCCCCGCAGCCCTTCGCAATAGACCGCTCCTTTGGTTAGTTGTGCCCATATTTCTCCTCAGCATGTTCTGGGCCGTGTTAAGAGCTACCCGCAAAGCCGATCTGATACATGCCAACTGGACTGTCTGTGGTGCCGTCGCGGCATTGGCATCGTTGCTGACTGGTAGACCGCTAATCACCACAGTCCGTGGTGAAGATGGAAACCGCGCGATGGAATCCACTCCATCACGCCTCTTGCTTATTGCGAGCGCAAAGAGATCCACGCATATCGTCGCAGTAAGTAACGGCCTGCTCGACAATGTTCGCAAAGTAATACGCAAATGTTCGGCAAGGACACTGCTAATAGCCAACGGCGTAAGCCATGAGTTTCTTGAAATCGAAGAACAGAAATCGGATGGCGGCGTGATTGAGATTGTCGTGATCGGAAGTTTGATTGAACGGAAAAACCCAAAGCTGGCACTAGACGCATTTATCCAAGCGCACACATCTAAATGCCAATTGAAATTCTACGGCGATGGCCCGTTATCCGCTGAGCTTAAAGAAATCGCTGCAAGGACTTCGCAGCCAGGCTCTGTAAGTTTCTCAGGCCAAGTATCACCAGCACATATGCCGAACATTCTGAGTAAGGCGAACATCGTCGTCGTACCCAGCCGATCCGAAGGACGATCAAACGCTATCTTGGAGGCGATGGCAGCAGCACGCACGGTGATAGCGACTGACATTCCCGGCAATAACGAACTAATAGGTGACGGCATCACCGGTCTGTTGGTCGACAACAACAATTTGGACGCCATGACCGCAGCGCTCCAGCGCCTTATAAACGATCATAGATTGCGCCAGGCACTTGGCAGAGCCGCTCGACAGTGGATAATCGCGAATGACCTCACTTGGGAGCGTACTGCTGACTCATATATCCAAATCTACAGTGAGGCGCTTCAAAGGGACAGCGCGAAAGTACAGGATCACGCAAATTGAATACTTCAGTCAGCATGGATGATTCTTGGAGACCTACCCCCAAGTTTCTTCTCAGGCGGAAAGCCGTCACGCGTTTGACGCGACTGTGGGAACCTGGACGATTTCTCGAAGTCGGTGCAGGCACAGGAACGATGACACGCTCGTTCCTAGACCGCGACTTCACTGGTGTCTGCCAAGACATATCCCAAGAAACACGTTACACCCTCTCGTCCAATTTGGCCGAGTACGGTGACCGGATAGAGATTCTGGATAGTATTGAAAAATTACCAGACTCTTCCTTTGACTACTTGTTTGCCTTCGAGGTTCTGGAACATATCGAGGACGACCTTAACGCTTTGAGGGCTTGGTCTGAAAAACTTAAGGAAAGCGGTGCCCTGCTGGTATCAGTGCCTGCGCATCAAAAAAAATTCAGCAAAGAAGATGAATTTGTCGGCCATGTTCGCCGATACGAGAAACCTCAGCTCGAGAAGCTCTTGGTTGATGCCGGCTACGACGCACCTACAATATTTAGCTATGGATTTCCGATAGGAAATCTTTCCGGCTGGCTGAGCAGAACAATGAATCTCTCTGGCGGCAGCCGTAACCAATTGTCAATGCATGATCGAAGTATCCGCAGCGGAATAGAAAGGTCACCTGTTGCGCGAAAGTCACGCTTTCTGGTCAACCGCTTCACAATATGGCCATTCTCGGTGCTGCAGCTCGCGTTTCTGACAACAAACCTAGGCGACGGATATATTGCAATCGGCAGGAAACGATGAGGAACGAGTCGGTGGATGGCACGCCGGATTCCGCTGGAAGACGGAAAACATCCGTCATCAGCCTAGCATTCTTTGTCACTCTTGCTGCGTTCCTGTGGATTTACCTAAAAGACTTCGACTTCGACCAGCTGCGGGGGCTTACGATAGAGCCATGGTTACTAATTGCGGCGTCGCTTGTATCACTAATTTCGCGCTTCCTTGGAGCAATGATTTGGCGATCGTTGTTAATCGACCTGGGTGCGAATGTTTCTAAGAATCTTGAACTTCTCTATGCATATGCCAAGTCATGGATGGGCCGGTATCTCCCTGGGAAAGTGACTTGGCTGCTCGCAAAGGTGTACTTCGCCTCCAAGCTCGGAATTGACAAGGAAAGGCTATCGATTAGCGCGATACTGGGAGTTCTTCTCCAGACAGTGATCGTGGTGAGCTTATCTTTGCTTCTGATAACTACTACAACTCACGGCACAACGTTTCTCTCGAATCGAGAGACCGGACTAATCGCGGCAGCAGCGGTCCTAATTTCCGTTCTACTTTTTCCGCCTGTGTTCAATACAGTGTTTCGCGTTACAGCGAGATACCTTCGTCTTAACACACCGAAGACGATTGTAAATACGCGAACTATCCTCAAAGCGCTTGCGCTCTACGGCGCGGGATTCTTTATCAGCGGAGCCTCACTCGTCCTTTTCTCGCTCGCGATATACGAAAACTTCCTCCTCGACTTCACTTGGTTTGCGATTGCAGCGTTTAATCTTGCTGGAGTCATCGGGATGCTAGCGTTCTTTGCCCCAGGCGGAATCGGAGTCAGAGAGGGAGTGTTACTCGTGCTCCTAAGTGGCATCATGCCAAAGGAGATAGCGTTTACGATTGTGTTGAGTTCCAGGCTTTGGTTGGTGTGCATGGACGCCCTGTTTTTTATCTCTGTCTACACGATACACAGATTCTGCAGGCGAACTGAAGACGGCTCACATTCGCAAATCTAGTCATCTTTGGATCGATCAATATGAACAGTTCCGTTCGCAGAATTCAAAGACTGCTACGCCCGCTTCAGAGAACCGCTGTTCACCCACAGTGGCTCACAAAAAGGCATCGGAGTGCGCTTTCAATTTGGTTAAAGGAGAACGCGACAGGCAAGAGCAAGCTGCTAGACGTTGGGTGTGGGGATTCTTGGATCAGATCGGTTGTTTCGGACAACGTCGAATACGTTTCAATTGACCATCCTCCGACTCGTGCGCTTGGGTACAGCGGCCTACCGTCTGTCTTCGCGAATGCCTCCCAGCTTCCAATTAAAGGCGAGACCTTTGATTGCGTTGTTCTGCTTGATGTTCTGGAACATCTCCGCTCCCCTCACGACGCTTTGTTAGAAGCCAGGCGCGTGATGACTCGCGGTGGAATTTGCCTGATCCACGTTCCGTTCTTCTACCCTCTCCACGACGAACCTTTTGACTACCAAAGATGGACGAGCCACGGACTTACCGAATTGATAAACTCCGCCGGGCTCCAGGTGCGATCCATCGAACCGACGCTTTCGCCTATCGAATGTGGCGCGGCTGCACTGTCCACAGCCCTCGCAAAATCAATCGTAGACGCATTTCGTATACGAAGCATTTCTTTGTTGTTAGCTCCTCTGCTAGTTTTCTTCATTCCCCTTATCAACCTGAGTGGATGGGCGCTAGGGCGCCTGATGCCAACTTCTGACTTCATGCCGTTCAGTTACAAAGCTGTCGCAACGAAGCCCGAGTAATGCCGAGAATGAACTCATACATCGCAGGTCCCGGCGAACTCAAGGTCACGGTGACTTCGCTGACTTCGCTATAGAATTGCCACGCGACGCTTGGCACCCGATAGTCGGATCGGACTCTGCGTCGTCGCCGAAGTCAATCGAAGACCCGTCACAAAACCCAAATTCCGCAATTGACAGCCCAACCCCCCAGCGGGGAAAGTATGGGGCCGACTTCACATAGTCATATTTAACAGTTCAGTCGCCCCAACATCAGAGATCTGAATGGCCGCAACCGCCTCGCAAAATACGCTTTCCGGCCTGCCGCGTCGGCTGGTTCAGGACGGAATCGTTTCAGAACAAGACCTTACGGCCGCGCTTGAGGAACTGAACGGCAAGTCCAGTTC
>JBJHDA010000012.1:0-8633 GCA_050486305.1 Candidatus Saccharimonadota bacterium | reverse complement strand
TGCCGAGACGGGCCCAATCCGCGTAAATTCAATGGGTTGTGACCACACTTCGTGTGGCTGGCACACAGATTGCAGAACACTGCTCAGGCAGGCGCGTAATGTCCTGCACAGATTCGAACCCAGAACCGCTAACAGGAGCTTTATTAATGAACAAGATGGTGCAAAAGGGCTTTACGCTCATCGAGCTGATGATCGTGGTTGCGATCATCGGCATTCTTGCCGCGATTGCTATCCCGGCTTATCAGGACTACACGATTCGGGCGCAGGTGTCGGAGGCGATGAGCCTTACATCTGGCGTACGGACTGCGGTTTCTGAGAGCCAGCAGACATCGGGAACGTTCCCCGCCGATAACACCGCCGCAGGCGTTTCGGCAGCGAACACGATATCCGGTACTTATGTGGCAGGTGTGCAAGTCGCTGCCACCAGCACGACCGTCGGCACCATAACCGCAACGTTCGGCGCCGGAGCCAACCCACGTATCGCTGACGAGGACTTTATCCTCACTGGCACCGCATCTGAGGGAAGCATGACTTGGACTTGCACCGGCAGCTCCGGTTTGGACACGAAGTACCTGCCAGCAAGCTGCCGCCCCTAGTTGTTTGATGGGCACTGAGATGAACCGAATCGGCCAGGCTTTTTCGGCTTAGTCTCGATCACAGCTACGGAATAGAGCCGGGGCGGCAAACTTGCCGCCCCGGTTTCTTTTGAAAGTGTACTCGCAGTGCTTAGATCGCACTTCCCACGAACGAAAGCTTCCGACTGGTTCGCACCAGCGATATTCGCAGTCGCGCTGGCAATCACTGTCGCATGCTACGCACCAGGGGTAACTGGATCCTATCATTTTGACGACGCCCCGAACCTCGCCGGACTTGCAGAAGTAGGCGGCTTTCAATCCGGGATAAGCTTCATCACGGAAGGAACATCCGGACCGCTCGGACGCCCTATTTCCTTAATGACCTTCGCCGGCCAAGCTTATGCTTGGCCAGATTCCCCAGAAACGTTTCTCAAGACCAACGTCGCCATCCACCTTCTAAACGGAGCGTTGGTCCTATGGCTCTTGACATTAATCAGTCGCGCACGCGGCAGCGCACAGGATCATGGGCAGGTTGTCGCCGCGTTAGGCTCAACGATCTGGCTTCTACTTCCCATCCTCGCATCAAGCTCACTCCTCATCATCCAGAGGATGGCGACCCTCTCCGCAACTTTCATGCTTGCCGGTTTGGTTTCCTACTTGGCCAGTCGCATACTTGCTCAGAGAAGACCCGTTGTCGGCTTAATGGCTATGACTGCCAGCATAGGAGCAGGGACCGCCTTGGCTGTTCTAACTAAAGAAACTGGGGCGCTGCTTCCCGCCTATGCTCTTGTCATCGAGTGCACTCTGCTCTCAAGACCGAAGCGGATCACCACACGTCTATGGCGTCTGTGGAGATCCACCGTACTCGCTTTGCCGTGCGTAATACTAGCGATATACGTAATAGCGCAAGTTCAATATTCCGATCCAATGATTACCCGAAGAGGGTTTGATGCTGGCGACAGATTTCTAACTCAACTGCACATCCTATGGCACTATCTAAGACAATCGTTTGTTCCTGAAATAACGCAATTGGGTCCATTTCATGATGACCAACAAGTCTACACAACATGGTTCACCATCCAGTCAGGCCTAGTAGTCCTTTCGTGGGTTGCCATAGCAACTTCAGCGCTATACCTGAGAAAGCGCTACCCATTGTACTCGTTCGCCGTAGCCTGGTTCCTGGCAGGCCATTTCCTGGAATCCACATTCCTTCCTCTCGAACTCTACTTCGAACACCGTAACTACATGCCCCTAATCGGGCCGTGCATGGCAATAGCTGCTGCGGTTGTCGCCTCACACAAGAAATGCCCCAAGATCGTTGTCACTCTCGTGAGTGCCTATACAGCGACCTTGGCGATCACCTTATATAGCTTCACCAGCTTATGGGGCTCCCCTGCTCTAGCCGCGGAAATGTGGTCGATTCACAAACCAGAGTCGAGACGCGCAACTCAATACCTGTCCGAACAACTGCAGATCACTGGGGATTACGGGACGGCTCAACGCGTACTATCGTCGTACTCCGAACGACACCCAAACGACGCAGGAGTGAGACTACAAGTCCTCGGACTGTCCTGCATAACGAACTCGGGCGAACCTGATGCTCTCGTTACACACATGCTAAACGAACTAACGGCGACTTCCTTCTCACATGCTCTATCCGGAAGTCTGCACACGATGCACCGCCTTCTTAGGGATGGTCATTGCCAAAGCCTAGACAACGCGACTATATATATGCTTGCCAGAGCTCTAGCACAGAACCCGAACTTCACTGCTCACCCGATCGTCGGCCACAATCTTCACATACTCATGGCTGAGCTAATGATCGAAGAGAGGGACCTCGAGACCACCATGATGCATATCGAACGGGCACTGAGCAGCTATCGCGCTGTCTCAACTGTACGATTCGGTGCCGAGGTTCTAGTAAGCGCTGGCCTATACACGGAAGCAATCACGTTCGTGAAAGAAACGTACGACCACGTTCCTCGAAACCCCATTCGCGCAGCCAATTGGCGTCGGCAATTGAACGACTTGGTTAGCGACATCGAACGAATCATCGCCGAACGCTAGGTAAAAGAGCGCAACCGGGATATCGTATAGACTTCGCTAGGAATGTCTCACACGCAAATAGGCAACCATGCCCAACAATCACGCAAAGTCGCCGGGGTTTCGGGCATCTCTGTCAGTAGTCATCCCGGCCAAGAATGAAGCGGCCTCGCTTTCCAACCTGATACCTCGTATTCGGATAGCCTTGCCGGAAGCAGAGATCCTAGTAGTTGACGATGGATCCACTGACGAGACGGCAGAAATCAGCAAACGCCTGGGAGCATCGGTCATAAGCCACCGTTACTGCATGGGCAATGGCGCAGCCGTTAAGCACGGTGCCCGGGTAGCAAGCGGCAACATACTGGTGTTTCTGGATGCCGACGGACAACACGATCCAGCTGATATACCCAAGTTGCTGAAAGCATTCGAACAGGGCTATGACATGGTTGTCGGCAGTCGGAAACTCAACTCGCATGCCAGCGTCTGGCGACGGCTTGCCAATCAGTTCTACAATTGGATGGCAAGCTACATGACAGGCCACAGGATAGCGGATCTTACGTCGGGATTTCGGGTGGTATCAGCAGGCAAGTTCAAAGAATTTCTTTACCTCCTACCCAATGGGTTTTCTTATCCGACGACATCTACCATGGCCTTCTTTCGAGCCGGCTACTCTGTAGGATACGTGCCGATTGTAGCCGGCGCTCGCGAAGGAAAGAGCCACATAAGACCACTAACCGATGGCCTTCGATTCCTGCTTATCATTTTCAAAGTGGGAACTCTTTATTCACCGCTCAAGCTTTTCTTCCCCTTCAGCGCCGGCTTTTTCTTGACCGGATTCGGTTACTACCTCTACACGTACGCTACTACGGGGCGGTTTACCAACATGAGCGCATTGATGCTAACGACCGCTGTGTTGGTATTCTTGATCGGCCTTGTATCAGAACAGATCACTCAATTGACTTATCGATCTACTGAGGACTCCAATATGCGACACACGCAAACTGAAAATGGCGCCGCACCAACCGACGCAATACAGTGACGCGACTTTTCCTTCCTTAACAAAACGTTATAAAACTATTCTCTACGACCTGACTGCATCAATTTTCGGCGAGATGCGAACCATGAAGCCATCACTTGCAACAAGGGAAACGCAGATCCCTTCAATGGAAGCTTTTTCTTCAATCCCCTTTTAGACAGCTGAATCCAGTGCCCCATCAAACAGCGGATACCCAAGTCCGAGTACTTGTAGACGTCTGTCACCCAGCGCACGCGCACTTCTTCCGCCGCCCCATCCAGCTACTACGCGAACATGGGCATGAAGTGCTGGTGACCAGCAGAAAAAAGGAGTTCGCAACTGAGCTGCTCGCAAAGATGGGAATTCAACACATCGAGCTTTCCAAACAGAGCACCGGATCGGCCTTTGGCATGCTCAGTGAGCTTGCGATACGCAATGTTCGCCTCGTTCACATTGCTCGCAGATTCAAACCTCATGTGATGACGGCTATTGGCGGCATCTTCGTTAGCCACGCTGGATCCATACTAAGGATCCCGCGCGTAGTGTTTTACGACACCGAGAATGCAAAGCTCCAAAACATCTTAACGTACCCGTTCGTAACACAACTATGTGTACCGGATTGCTACATGGGATGGACACCAAAAACTCGCACGGTGCGTTATGCGGGATACCATGAACTCAGCTATCTACACCCAAACATATTCACCCCCAATGTTGAACTCGCCAAGCAGAACGGCCTTGATCCACACCGCGACTGTTTTCTTATTCGTGCTGTTTCTTGGCAGTCCAATCATGATATCGGGGAACGAGGCTGGTCACCCCATCTGCTCGAACACGTAGCCAAGCGCTTGTCCAAGATCGGGCAGGTAATCATCTCTTCAGAAGGAGCGTTGCCAGATACGTTGGCGGACTATGCATACAAGGGATCTACCGAAGCGATCCATCATGTCATGGCATTCTGCAAAGGTTACGTCGGAGAGAGCGCCACAATGGCGTCCGAATCAGCCATTCTCGGAGTGCCCGCAGTGTACGCAGCGCACACGACACGCGGCTATATCAACGAACTCGATACGCGGTATCAGTTAGTCAAGCGAGTACATTCGCTCACAACAGAAAGCATTGACGAAGCGATCACATGGTTGGCGAACAGAGACCCCGAAAACACAGCTCGCCAACGATTTGCGCTGATTGAAGAATCAATCGATGTCGCTAGTTTTGTATTTGACCATATACAACACGCAGCGAAACAAGCTCAACCATCGACAGAGTGACGGCTTCGCTTGTGGTTAAGTATCTACGCTCACCCCGAAGTCTGCATAACGCGCTAGCACGAATCTGGTCGCGCGATTCCATCGGCGGAACAGCCGCCAGAATACTAGCGATGCGAATCACCGGCATGGCACTCATATTCGCATCGACAATCATCCTAACCCGCACACTAGGCCCACATGAATACGGAGCGTATGCGTTTGGCTACGCGCTTCTTATGACTCTTGCCATACCTGCAAGCTTTGGACTCGACAATTATCTCGCCTCGACTCTACCCAAGCTGAGACAGGCAAGACTTTTCTCTGCTGCAAACAAGGCAATTCGAAACTCGTTCTGGTTGGGAGTGACAGCATCAGTAGCAACCTACACTGCACTAATTGCGCTGCATGGATTTGGACTTGCCCCCATTAGCAATGAACTAATGATTTCAAGTGCTATCGCGCTTTCTGCACTGCCAGCGCTGTGCCTTCTATATGTCAGACTAGGTGTCCTTCGAGGACTAAATAGAACCGCGGAAGGACAATTTCCGCTCATAGTGCTGTTCCCACTGATTGTGTTCGCACTCGTCTCGCTATGCGCATTTACACCAACACTGAGTCTCACGCACACGACAAGCACGTCGATTCTTGCAATCGCATCACTGCTCGCATTGAGTATCAGCCTTGCAGTTTCGAAAGAACTGTTCTTCTCTAATGACGCACACTCAACCGACACGAAAAAATACCGTTGCACTTGCATCGCCGCCCAGGCTGGACCGTATGCCGTCATTGGTAGCTTGGCCGTGATAATTTCCAATATCGCTATCATCATGACAGGATACCTCGCTGGAGCCCAAGAGGCCGGGGTGCTGCAGCCGGCAGTAATGCTCGCAACGTTCGTCGCACTTGGGCACAACATTATCAATCAACCACTGGCCCCACGGCTGGCAGAGTTGTACGCCCGATCCGACTTCCGGTCGCTGCAAACCACTGTCGACCGCGCGTGTCGCGCAGGATTAATGTTTGGCGTCATAGTCGCCGCAATGCTGATAACGTTCGGACACGAACTGCTCAACGTCTTTGGTCCCGGATTCTCGGTCGCCTATTCCGCACTTCTCATTATTGCGCTTAGCCAACTAGGGTCCGTATCTCTTGGCCCATCTTCGGTGATTATGATGATATCCGGAAGGGAACGGCAACTGGCCTTGATAATGCTCGTATCCGCGACAACCGCGATCACACTCGGCACGCTCCTAATCCCAAGCTTTGGAGCTGTTGGAGCATCGATCGCGTTTTCTGTATCACTATTGCTGTGGACAGCAACAGGCGCACTGTTCGTCTACAAGACAATCGGCATACGGTCATCGATCTTTTTTCGTATGCTGTCTAACTGAAGCGCCGCATGCACAGACGACCGTGAAGAAACTGAACATATGCATAATAGCCAACGCACGCGCCGTTCATACCTGCAGGTGGGCGACCGCTCTTGCTTCGCGAGGACACCAAGTTTCCCTGATAAGCATTCATGACAACAAGATCCCCAACGTAAGAGTAGTATCTACAAGGGTTGGCCCAACGAACTCCAGCGGATGGATGTGGAAGCTTTTTAGCTATGCATCTCTGGCGCTCCAACTAAGGAGAACCTTGCAGAAAATTAAGCCGGATGTTGTCAACGCACACTACTGCACGACCCACGGTTTTATTGCGGCGATCAACGGCATTCGCCCCTTAGTAACGAACTTGTGGGGTTCCGATGTCGCGCCAACAAAGTCTTCCCAGAAGATTCCATGGCCCAGAAGGCAGCTCGCAAGGTTCGCTCTACACCGATCAGACTGTATTGTTTCGACTAGTCACTACATGCGCCACATCGTCGAAGCAAACTTTCAGAACCTGCCGCCGATACGTGTTATTCCGTTCGGCGTAGACACTACGAAATTCTCTCCGAAACCAACGACGAACCAGGCACGTAGCGAGGAGGTGATCCGCATTGGATTCGCCAAGAGCCTCGAGAAGAAGTACGCGCCAGACCTTTTTCTCCGTGGGGCAGCAGCAGTCGCAAAACACTGCAGGGACTGCCAGTTCGTGGTCGCCGGAGACGGATCCATTCGGCCGGAATGTGAAAGACTGGCAAGAGAGCTAAAGATTCATGACAGGACACAGTTTGTGGGCCACGTCCCACATTGCGAAATGCCGCGATTTCTGAGATCACTGGATATTCTCGTCAACTGTTCACATCAAGAGAGCTTTGGCGTGATCATCTGTGAAGCGTCTGCTACGGGAATTCCAGTAGTCTCGACCGAGACTGGGGGAACCGTTGAAACGGTCATAAACGGATCGACTGGGGTACTGGTTTCAACGAACAATCAAGACCAACTCTCCGAAGCGATACTCAAGCTTGCTCAGAACCCTTCCCTGAGATCAAGGCTGGGACACGCTGGACGAAAGCTGGTTCAGGAACGATTCGAATGGACTGACTGCGTTCACGAAATGGAGAACACCTACACTGCCACTATAAATCGCGTGTCGACACGCACAGTCAGCCGGAAGGCCAGCTAGTAGCGAATCTGCCCGCGACAACCGCAGATTACACACTAGAGGAATGTCAGCCACCATGCTGTCTAAAATACTCAGAAAAGTTAGTCAATACACAAGTTTCCCAGGTTCGGCTAACTATTGGGACAAGAGATATAGTGAAGGCGGCACATCTGGTCCTGGATCGTTTGGTCCACTAGCTCAGTTTAAATCCAACTTTCTGAATACTTTTGTTGACGAAAACAACGTTCGTTCCGTAATCGAGTTTGGTTCCGGAGACGGTAACCAGCTATCACTTGCGAACTACCCTAGTTACATGGGAGTCGATGTAAGTCCTACGGCAATAGAGACATGCAGGACCCGGTTCAGCAACGACCTATCGAAGCGATTTCTCACCCTGGATCAATATGCGAGTGAAACTGCTGAGCTGTCGCTATCGATCGAAGTTATTTTCCATATCATTGAAAATGATGCCTATCACGCTCATATGACCACATTGTTTCGGGCTGCCGAGCGGTTTGTAATCGTGTACTCGAGCAACTTCGCGAACAGATGGGTCATCCGCCCACGACATGTGCGACATCGTCGGTTCACAGACTGGACAAGACGCTACGCACCCGATTGGACGCTCTCTAATAGGGTGGTCAACCCGTTCCCTTATGACAAGAGAACGGGTTCCGGATCGTTTTCAGATTTCTTTGTATTCACGCCGAAATGACGAGGTCCCGTCCAAGAGAACCAGTTCCATCGAATCAGAGACGCACAGAATGACATGCAACCGTTCACGTTACACTCAACCGCTGCATGACAGCGCTTGCTCTTGACGTTTGAGTGCTCCCTGAGCGTTGGACCAAAAGTATGTAAGGTTTTCCTTCGCCTGTGGAGTGCCTCACAGGAATGTAACCAAGTTTCGCCGGATACGACGGTTCTTCCTTCCTGTGTCGTGCGGCAGGCGCGTGATCGCCGACTAAGGCACCAAACCGCCGTCACAAAACCCCAATTCCGCAATTGACAGCCCAACCCCCCAGCGGGGAAAGTATGGGGCCGACTTCACATAGTCAGATTTAACAGTTCAGTCGCCCAACCGCAGAGATTCTGAATGGCCGCAACCGCCTCGCAAAATACGCTTTCCGGCCTGCCGCGTCGGCTGGTTCAGGACGGAATCGTTTCAGAACAAGACCTTACGGCCGCGCTTGAGGAACTGAACGGCAAGTCCAGTTC
>JBJHDA010000011.1:0-9590 GCA_050486305.1 Candidatus Saccharimonadota bacterium | reverse complement strand
ACTTACTCACAGGCCGCTCTGGACCGAGTAGCGTTACGGCTGAATACGCGCCCAAGAAAGACGTTGGCCTTCAGTACGCCGGCGGATAAACTTCAGTCGAGTGTTGCAATGACCAGTTGAGGCCAAGGGCGTGGCTTTTGCGGCAGCAAAAGGCATGACAGTTTGATTTGTTCCGTCTGAAGCGCGTTGTTAGCGGTCTTTGCGCGATCGCCAGTATCCCGGCTCTCTGCTTCCATGAGCAATGGCAAGGATGAACAGTATCCCTGAAGCTTCGGCATATATAACTAAGTGTGGAAAATGCCTGAGCACGAAATGCCGTATTTCTTCTTCAACAGGCGCTCCGATCTTCGGATTATCAAGGAGCAATTCAATGACTCGATACACTTCGGCTCCGAATCTCTCCCCCAGCCCTGTAACTTCTGTCTCGTAATGTACTGCCGTTTCTATAAACTCCTGCTCTGCCTCAGGATGAAACTCGTAGTTCATTGACCAAGACGCGAGCGAAGGCGATCAAATACAAGATGCCCCGGGACCCCTCGGACCTTTCCCTCGACGAGCTCGCGATAGCGCCGTTGCGCTGCTTCGAGCCATGTCTTCTCGACATCCGGATCAGCGGGCGCGTCGAGGTCTGCAACAAGGGTACGCAGCAGCTCGTCTCTTTCCTCCTCACTAAGTGACTGTATTTCCTTCCGGATATCAGCTATTGCCCGAGCCATGATGGAACCCTCCGTTTACCTGTTGCATTCAGTATAGCGCCAAGCCCCTGAAATCGTTAATCACCAATGTGCTCATTTTGCATTTACTACTTCTCTGTCGGAGCATCCTTGCATGTCATATTCATCAAAGACTGACTCAACAACGGCATAAGGTGGCCCATCGAACAGCTTTGGATCATCAGATATCGAGTGAACTTCCTGACGTAGATCTCCAGGTTTCTCACCCGGAAAGCTTGTAGTCATTTCGCGCGGCTCCATGCAAATCGCAACGATCACGCGACTACCAATGTCGGTACAGCGCCATCGTTTACCAGCGCACCAAAAGTCCTTTCCTATCTCGAAATCTCCGTGTTTCATCTGATCACCAAACCGCTAACGCATCGGCTCACGGGCCGCAGGTTCCGTGCAGCCGATAGTTATGCCGCTGATTCTTGTTGGACATCCCATCCGGGGAACACCAATACAGCAGGATGACACTTCAACGCCCTAGCGAGAACCTTGGCTCTCTCTACGCCCAGGCTAACGCGATTGTTTTCAATAGCAGAAATAGTAGACTGTGGAATGCCCGTCTTCTCGGCGAGTTCATTCTGGCTCAATTCCTGAAACTCTCTGAGAATTTTCACCGATTCGCCTACCGATACCTCCACCATTTTCTTCGCTTTACGGTAATCTTTCATTTCACTTGCTCCGATAATCATGCGGCGTCACCCTGACCACCTGCACCAAAACCTTTTCTCGCACTACTCGGTAAATCACACGATATTGAATATTGAGACGGGATGACCGATGCCCTTGCCATTCACCTTTCAATACTTCGTCTCTGAATCCTGATACCGCCTTCAATCCCTCCGGGCCACTGATTAATACGATATCCTTCCATTTCTCATATCGTTTGAGTACATCTAAAGGAAGCGCCTCCAGCTGCTTGACGGCCTTCCTGTGCTCGTATATCTCCCACATATCATATTTAGTATATAGTTCATTTATGGTATGTCAACTTTGGGCATAACGCCAAAGCTCAGGGGCGCGCCGCTTGCGGCGCGTCCCCTGCAGCGCAAGGTTCGGCATCGTCGCGCTCATGATGCTTGTTCGTTAAGCACAGCAAGACTGTGAGCGACTCGCTCCACCGCGCGATGACCTTCCTCAATCGCTTCCTTCGCGCGGTGAAAATCGAGCAAGCGAAAGTGGGCCAACCGGGGTGCGACAACCACCTCCGGCGGCTCGCCAGCCATGCGGCTGCGCGCAATCCTCACTTGTACGATGTCCATGCAAGTGGTTAGGACGTCGAGCATCGAGGGCATTGCGGGCTCGTCAGGCGACTTCCCGGGGGCGAGCGCGCTGAGGTTTTCCTGCAGCTTGCTCATCCACTTGGGAACGGTACCGGGCGGCGCTTCCGGTGGCGAAGTGGCACGAAAGCGGCGGCCCAGGATATCGGACCCGAGGTCGACTGCGATCACGATGTCCGCACCCATCGCGCGCGCCAGGGACACCGGTACAGGGTTGACCAGGCCGCCGTCAACCAGCAACGAACCTTCCCGGCGCGCGGGAGTGAATATCCCGGGCAGGGCGATCGAGGCGCGTACGGCGTCCAGCGTTGAGCCGCCTCGCAACCAGACTTCGGCCCCTGTCTGCAATGAAGTTGCGACCGCGGCAAACGGAACTCCAACCTGCTCGATTGGACGATCCGCGAAGTTGCTGCGGAAGAATTGCATCAGGCGATCGCCCTTCAGCACACCACTGCTCAGGCTTACATCAAAGAACCCGACAACTTCCCTGATTCCCAATTCAAGTACCCAGCTCTCGAGGCGATCCAGCTCACCCGCCGCATAGGCGGCACCGACCAGTGCGCCGATCGATGTTCCGCACACGATATCTGGACGAACACCTGCCTTTTCCAGCGCGCGGATGACGCCTATGTGAGCCCAGCCGCGTGCGGAACCGCTGCCCAGTGCAAGCCCCAAGCGCGGCCTGTGCGGCGCAGTCATGCACCGGCCTTTCGAGCGGCGAGTCCTTCTTCGATGTCTTGAGATATCACCTTAAGCAGCCCAGTCGTGGTCGCCTATCGGTATAAAGCCAATGAGGCCGAACGCCAGCGGTCAGCTGCGCCGCTTTGCGGCATCAGCTGGAGCGCCTTGTTGGGCAGCATCTGCAACCCAAGGCTTAATTCTTCTCAGCACTGGCCCCATCTGTCGCTCCGCAACCTCTGTATCGAAGGCTGCCTGGGCTCGTAGCCAATAACCAGCAGACAAACCAAAGAACCGGCATAACCGCAAATCAGTGTCAGCAGTGATCGTTCGTTTACCTGCAACAATCTCACTGATACGCTGCGCAGGCACATCAATTTCTTTGGCCAGTCGATACTGGCTCAGTGCCATTGGCTTGAGAAACTCCTCTGACAGAAGCTCGCCAGGTGTAACGGGCTCAAGTTTTCTCATAATTATTTACCTCAGTGGTAATCTACGATCTCAACTTCTTCCGCTCCCGCCTCCGACCATCGGAAACAGACGCGCCATTGATCGTTTATTCGGATGCTGTACTGGCCAGAACGCTTGCCCTTAAGGGCCTCTAGTCGGTTCCCGGGCGGGACCTTCAGATCATCCAACCGGCTAGCGATCTCCATCTGCCGCAATTTTCGTCGAGCCACTGCCGCAATATTCACAAACCGCCTTACGCGAATTCCTCTAGACAAAGATTCTGTGTCAGAGCACTTAAACGATCTAATCATACCAAATAGTATCGCGTAGCGTGATTATCGTCAAGCGTGACTATTCTGCCCAACGTTGTTTTAACCGGCGCGTTACACGATTCGCCGAGAAATATCGTGAGCTCGAACGCGCCCGTTTGATAACATTGTTATGTGCTATTATCGCCAATTAACTTTCAATTTCCGTTGAGATTCTGCGCAGTCACGGAGGTAAAGATTGATCAGGCTTTGATAGGGGATGCCTTTTTCCTCAGATAATGCCTTGAAATATTCAATCGCCTCGTCATCAATTCTGATCGTGATTTGCCGCTTCAACTTCCTGGCGTACGGGTTTCGTCGTGATTTCGAAAAGTCATATTCAGCTTTCATTTCTAAAGCCCTCATATTGCTGTTGCTCATGTTTCGTCGCTTTTCGGGCTGAAATGATCCTGATCGATTCCTCATTCCCTCGATAGCAGTGCACCACAACCAGGAGCCTCAGGCGTATGCTATAACCAAGAAGGATATAGCGATCTTCCTCATCAGAATGATCTGGATCCGAGATTAAGCGTGCATACTCATCTGAGAAGATGGTCTTCGCTTCCTCGAATGAAACACCATGATCCTTCAGATTCGCCGCTGCTTTCCGTGCATCTCAACTGAATCTCAGCCCGTCCATAGGCATAGTATAACTACATTGTATTTACGTACAAGAGTGCTTGATTTGGTCTGTTACTCAAGCACATAACATTCCGATTCAGGCGCGGCGGGGCGTCAGCGCCGACGTCGCCTGGAACCGGTTGTTAGCGCCTTGGTTTTTATAGCAATCGGTCTGCATAGGTGGCCCCGACAGACACAAATAAGAACGCGATACCGATAACAAAAAATGCGCAACTCAGCCAGAAGAGGCACCAAGTTGCACGGCCATAGGCATCGGGACCAAGCCATAAGATTGTTAGAGAGCGGTTGTAATCCTTTTTCTGTTCTTTCCATACCTTGCGAGCCGTGAGTCGAAAGTCAAGCAATCTAGTGATGACTGCGCTACAGCTTAATATGGCTGCAAGAAGCAGAAACACAAAAGACCACGCGAATATGCTTTTGAAAGCCCCATAGGGCAAGAATTCTTTTTGTTGAAGGAGGGAAAGACCCGCGCCTATTCCTGCAACTGATAAACCAGATATGAGAGCGACTGCTATAGAAAGCTGCGCAATAGCACGGCCCTGCCATCTGTTGTAACGAGTGTCGGCCATTCCAAATTGTCCTAGGTGCTGCTAACGCTCGCCATAAGCAGCTGAGTGCAAACGTGGAACTAATGGGCAGGCCTCCACAGGCGCAGCATTCCCCTTGAGCGCCGGGTTAGCCTCATTAGCGTTCTTTAACGACAAACTCATATCGTTGTGCTGCGATATCCAGTTGATTCCAACCCCATCCGTTAAGTCGGTCGTTGATGAAAATGAGCGGCGTGTAATTGGTCTCGTTCCAACGACGGGAGTAAGTGTCCATCCCCTCCGTGATGTACAGATATGTGAGAACTGGCTCATTGTTCTTGCCTCTGTACATTTCTGTCTTGTCTGGTGGCCCCATTAATCTTGCTACCTGTTCAGTTGTCATGTCAGGCTTGAGGCCCATCATGTTTTTCTTATTCTCAGAGGCACGCCAGCTTGTTTGCGCTGGACTGCCAGCGCAACCTACCAGTATGAAAAGAGCAATGACGAGGCATAGCCAACGCGAGACAATGGAAACTCGTGGCATATCATTCTCCATTTTCATGAATAAGCGGCTAAATATTGATTAACGCTAACGCTCCGCTTCAGCCGCGGCGGCGCATCAGCGCCGACGTCGGCTGGAAGCGGTTGTTAGGCGAATCAAAACAATCCGCCCTGGATTGGGACCGGCTTCTTCTTTTGTTCTTCATGTATCCTTATAAATTCATCAGGCGACGCTAAAGCAACATCGATTAGTTCGCGATCCACAAGAGACTTGTAAAGAGCAGCAGACGCGGCTTGACAGTTTATCGATTTCTCTGGGTTAAACTCTATGTCCGAAAACCCGTCGTATTCCAACAATTGTTCCGATAGGCTCGGGTTCTGTCGAAGTGCTGATAGATATAGCCAATCGTAAAATACCGTTTGAGGGTTTAGTGGCCAATCACGATTGGCGTATCGGAAGGCGATAAGATGACCTGAATCCATCAGTCTTTCATCCTTCTTCGCCTCCCTCGATGTCTTCCGATAAATATCAGTGAATGGACCACCTTTTGAAAATACCTTGCTACCTTGAAAAAGCACCTCGACTGAGGCACTCAAACCGCTGGCAGTTTTTAACATCAAATTAAACGCGCTCAGACGAACTCCAAGTTCCTCTTCGGACTTGCTAGAAATTTCGAGAATCCTTTCTATGCCCCTTGTTTGCTTTGCAGCATCATGCAATGAGCGAATTGATTTTTGTTTTTGGCTTTTCGACATCCCTGGATGCCAGACGAACTCGATCGGCATAGCCACTACCAGCAGAGAGCCGTTTGTTCTTGGGATAAATATGGGTCTTTTAGCCATAGTTAATACGGTACAACCAGCCTGCTTTCAGCAGGAAATGGACTGAGCCGAAATTTACGCCAATGCTCAAAATCATTTCGCCACTTGAATAGTTCCGGAATTGTTCCCACTCTAATATCCAAGTTACCCAATCGTTGGGCATCTGCCTGTCGTTCCACTACTATCATATCAATGTAATGACTATGCACTTCATCTCTTATCATTACTTCTGCCTGCGGATCAGTTGTATAAAACTCTGGTATGCCTATTCTATGTTCTGCGTAGCTAAACATGTCCTCGAAAGCATCTACAGAAGACCACCTTTCATCTCGGAACATTCGAATTCCAAAACTGGCGGCGTTGGTCAGAATAAATTTGCAGTCCACCTCCCATAGCACCTCTTTCTTGATTAATACGATCGCCCACCCATCGATATCGTTTAGCGAATTCTTCTTCGCGTAGAACATCTTGTAATTCGGAAAACTTACTGAAAATGAAATCCAGTCTAGCCACCCATCAGAACGATATTCGTCTGTAAATATGTAATCGTGGCCGTTGAGGGCATTCCTGGATCGAAGACCATTCTTAAGTATGGATTCCACGTTACTGATTGGCGTGAAATGGACCAAATAGGGTATCTGTCTGGCATGTACTCGCGCACAGATCTTCTCTGCTCGTATTTTTCGTTGTTCCTCCGCGAGAAGTCTGCTTTTCTCCAGATCCTCCGTGCGTATGCGCTCAAGAAGAGCCCAGTATTCTTTTTGTCTTTTGGCTTCTTCTTCCTCGCGCTGCCGAATTCGTTCCTTAACGTCAGCTACAATGGCTTGTCTGCGCTCACGCTCACGTTCTTCGTAGAACGGCAGCAACAGCCATCCAAGGTCCCGTGTTTGAAAAAAAGACTCTTGGGTCTCTTCGGTTTCTATCTGAGAGATGACAGCCTTAATGTTTGACTCAGCTTCCGGCAACAGCCGGTCAATCATTGTCTTTTTTCGGGTGCATAGTTCCCCGGCTGCCTTCCTATGCAGGTTTAGTGCGTCAGGCGTTACATCTACCCTGCGTTCCTTAGCCGCAATAAACCAATTGTCATTCTCAGCTATTTCATACTCAATTTGATCAAGCTCTTGGACGAGTTCGTTCTTGGCTATCTCGGCTGTTTGTAAACGCGCATATCGTGCTTCTTCGCGATTTCTCGCGTTCTCGACAATGGAGCAATTAATTCGATTCTGTTCCTGTGGCGGAAGCGAATCAAACAATTCCTGTACGTTGAATTGTTGCTCTTTTTTTTGCATTTCTTATTCGCCTAACGCCAAGCTCAGCCGAGGAAGGCCGCAGCGCGGCCTGACGTCGGCTGGAGCGACGTGTTATGCATGTTCCCAGCCTTGAATACGCTCAGCACACCGCGCGACCGCTTCTTCCGAAAACAGCTCTGGATACTTCACCACAACGGCCTCGAACGCGTAATCTTCTAACCCCATTTCGAGTAGCGCGGTGTACCCTGCCGTCTCTTGCGGCCTGTTAACGGCGCGTTCGACAGCCGGGAGAATTCCGTGCTTCTTGATCATTTGCCAAGTTCGCGACGCTTTTGTCTTTTTACCATTCTTTGCGCTCAACACCTCTTCATACGCATAAACGGCCTCAAGGCATTCACGCTCCGCTTCGGTTTTGGCTCCGTAACTCTCTGCCTTCAACTGTACGGACCGTTGACGTGCCTCTTGTGCAAGGTCAGGGCGACTTCGCTCCGTCGCGTTCTTGGCGAAGATCTCGCAGTCTCGTGGTGTTTTTAGATTGAGCACTCGCTCATCCATCATCTCTTTCCTGCATAACGCCTGAATTAAGCCGCGCCGCGAAGCGGCGTCGGCTTGAATGAATTGTTAGAGCCCAGCCTCACGCGCGTAGGAGGCAGCGCGTTTACCGAGCGAGGTAAGCACGTAACCAAGCTCTGTATGGCCAAATAATTGCATGCGGCGAACCACATTGTATGACTCCAGAACTTCGAACTCCTGCGCAAGATTGAGCTCCCCAGACCAGAATGGTGCTCCCTGTCGCAGGGTGTTGGCTATGTCGTTTAACCAGACGGCTGTACCAGATTGACTGAGCCCGCCCGTTGAGAAGTCTTTCTTTTGTTCAGGAGTAGCTGCCATGGCAGCTAGAAGTCGTATCTGCACAGAAGATAGTCGCGAGAGATGCTCTACAACAGAGATCTTCGCTGGATCCCCAGAGTGTTCCTTAGTACCAAAAGTGCCTACAACACGTCCGAGTGCCTCAACTTTGGCTTTATCGGGTTCGTAGGAAACCTTGTCAGATAGGATCTTGAAGGCGGCCACCGCCTCCTCAGACTCAAACCAGCTTTTGTCTAGAGCATCTTCGTTTGTCTTTGCGACCTGATCCGAGAGTGCAGCTAAGGTCATCTCAATGTTCTTCAAACGGATAGCGTCGGCCTTGTCAAACAAGAGGTGGTCGAGAGGCCCGCCCACATATGGGATGGCCGATACGGCTGCTCGCAGCCAAGTAACTGGCTCCGGAACGTGCTTGGTTAGCGAATCACTTCCCATGGGCTCTAACGTTTGAATTAAGCCGCGCCACGTAGTGGCGTCGGCTTGAATGAATTGTTAGGCATTGAGTACCTCAAGAATTGCTGGTGCTCTTGTGAAGTAAGAAAGTCCGCTATGAAAGAACATGTCACCTGCGGGTTCTTGTCCCCACCAGTGACCAGACATGATTCCCAGAATCTTTGGGCTAACATAATTGCCGCCCGTAAGACCCGCCCCAACCCTGACTCCCTTTTCATGAAGAATTACTGGGCTGCCACTTGAACCTGAGAATGACAATCCTGAAACTAGACTCACGTTATCGGTTTTTATACCAGAATTCGTAAACGGAATCGCAGGCCATGACGCAATGTTTACAACTCGCGCGACGGGTACTTGCCATTGCTCATCCCACCAAGGCCTGCCGTTACGCCCCGGAAATCCGATGAACGAGGCTATGTCCATAGATGATACAGAAGATGACAGAAATTCTGGGGTAGCGAGATCGGACGGAGCAAACCAGTTGAATCCGTATCCCGGCGCATCAATTTTAGGGTTGAGAAGCACCGCCACATCTGCATCCGTGTGCATGCGCAAGACAGACAATGCGTCATTGACGATAAAAAAGGCTGTCTCTGCAAATAATCTGCGGCCTTGAGAACGTCGCATTTGAATTTGAATTTGATGAAGCCGGAAGTCTGTGTCGTTTCCGAGCTTTAGAGTGGGATCGACGTTGTGCTTATTTGTAATAAATGCAGTCCAGCTATCTGAGCTCACCCAGAAACCAGTACCAATGATGTTCTTTTGGTCGCCTACGCCGTCAAGGAACTGAACCCTGATCTGACAGACCGCCGTGAATATTGCCGAGTCGATTCCGCTCATTTCGATGCCTAACGCTTGGCATGAGCTGCTGGTCAAAAGCGGCGCTCCCTTTGCTCTTCTTCCCTGCAAAGGGAGCGCCGCTTTTGACCTGTCAGCTCTATGCCATTGTTAGGCGGCACTTAGCGGCCGTATCCGCCGCATATCTTCCCGTATCGCCTTGCCAGCCTCCCACAAATCCACGGCCCGCTGTGCGTTTAGCCAATACTCTGGGCTGTTGCCGAAGAGCCGGGAGAGGCGGAGGGCCATCTCG
>JBJHDA010000010.1:0-10750 GCA_050486305.1 Candidatus Saccharimonadota bacterium | reverse complement strand
GCTTCTCAGGCGAAGAAAGATCGCAAAAAACATAATCACCCGGCAAATACGCCCGAAGATAGCTCAGAGGTGGTAGAATAGGAGCGAAACGGTGGGCGAAAGTGCACGAATAACATGATAAAAATACGGAAGGTATTGTTGTGACGCGAGTGTTAAGCAGGGACATAAAAGAACACATAGATAAAAAAGTGACCGTCAAAGGCTGGCTGCATAAGAAACGTCTGCTTGGCGGCATTACGTTTATAAACATACGTGACCGCAGCGGGTTGCTGCAGTGCGTCGTGAAGGATGAGGCTGAGGTCGAAAAGCTGCGCGGTATGCAGATTGGCACGGTGCTTTCGGTAGAAGCGAAAGTAAAAGAAGAGTCTCGTGCTCCGAACGGTGCTGAGCTGTTTGAGCCGAGCATAACGGTGCTTGTGCCGGTGACCGAACAGCCAGCAATTGAAATTGATAAGCCAATTGATCACAAGCCGGAAAACCAGGACACGCTGTTTGAAAACCGCCCGTTGAATATCCGTAACCTGCAAGAACAGGCTATTTTCCGGATTAGGTCTGAGCTTAATCGCTACATCAGAGATTATTTGCATAGCCAGGAATATGTAGAAATACAAACGCCGAAACTGTTGGCAGGCGCAACGGAAGGCGGCGCCGAAATCTTTACGCTTGATTACTTTGGTAAAGAGGCGACGTTGGCGCAAAGCCCGCAACTGTATAAGCAGATGATGGTGGCTGCATTTGAGCGGGTGTTTGAGGTCGGGCCGGCGTTTCGGGCAGAGCCGAGCATGACAACGCGGCACTTAAGCGAAGCAACTATGCTGGATATCGAGCTTGGCTTTATTGAGTCTCATGACGAAGTGCTCCAGGCTGTCGAGTCTATGGCATACAGTGTTTTAACGAGTGTATATGAAGAGCATGGCGATACGCTGCAAGAACTTGGTGCACCGGAGCTGATACTAAAGCCAGAGTTTCCGCGCTTTACCGTTGCTGAGGTGCACAAAATGTTTACCGAGGCTACGGGAGAAGACACCACATTGGAGAAAGACTTGATACCAGCAGAAGAGCGCTGGATATGTGATTACGCACGCGATGAGCTGGGCTGTGAAGCCGTTTTTGTAACAGAGTTTCCGATCGAGGCGATGAAGTTTTATCACATGGTAAATCCAGACAACCCGCAGACAGTGCTGTGGGGCGATCTTCTCTTCCGCGGATTAGAAATTGCTACCTGCCCACAGCGGGAGCACCGGCACGATGTGCTTGTACAGCAAATGAAAGACGCTGGCCTTGATCCAACGCATCCAGGGTATAAGTACTTCCTTGAGGCATTTGCTAATGGCCTACCGCCACACGGTGGCTGCGGCTTTGGTATTGATCGTTTGGTCCAAAAGACGATCGGTTTGGCGAGCGTCAAGGAAGCTACGCTGTTTCCACGTGACATCAACCGACTTGCACCGTAGTAAAACGGTAGCTCATGCCATAATGCTTACGGTATACTCGTAAGTACAATGCCGGTAAGTAGCTTTTTTAAACGACGGGCCCGACGCAAGCGGACGATAGCCGGATTGCTGATTGTTGGTTTAGTTGGAATTGCCTTCGTCGTATGGGCCTTTTATGGAAATGTTCAGCAAGAACGCTTACTGACGGTGCTCGATCCGGTTGACTCAGCACAAGATGATGACATAGAAAATGGCGAACATGCAGGCAGCACCGCGCAATTCTTCGAGCCGGCCGGTGAATTGTCCGTAGACGAAAAAAAGATAAACGACGAGCAGAGACAGGCAGATCTTGCCGCGATACATGCGGCCCTTCAGGATTATTTTGCTAGCAATGGCCAGTATCCAAGCTTACCAAACATGAACAGCAACGGATTCCGCCAAAAAAATTTCCCTGAATTGGATGAAGCTACCTTCAAGGATCCTGCGGATGAGAGCTCACAAATCGCAATCACCCGTACGCCTCAAGAATACGTGTATGCGTATGATGTCGTTGACCGCAATGGCTATACCTGTGAGCCGGCAGGACGGGCCTGTGTTGGCTACCGGCTGTCCGCAATTCTGAGCAGCGGATTGGCGTATAGCATTAATCATGATGATTAGCCCAGATAGTTGAGTTTTTAACCTTCTGCAGGCATACTGCTACGAAAGACGCTCGTTATGACAGAAGACACACAGCACATACAGCAACAAACATCACAGACACCTCATAGTACCGGTACGCCGCAAAACCCCGACTCGGATATCCAGAGTACGCTTGATCAGCAGTCTCTAGAAGGTACGAGCGGCCGCATCCAGTTGCCAGGGTCAAGCGGACAGGCAACAACCGCAACGACTGGGCAAACAACAAATGAAGGTTCGGGAAATTTATTGCAGGGTCTTGATGTCGGCACCGGCTTGCTGGCGGCGTCTTTTTTCTTCGCGGTTACGCTGCTTTTACTGTTAGCAAAGTTTGCAAAACACCCGAGTCCTCAGCAAGCCGACATCTCCGACGATTGGGCTTCAGGTGATGATACTGATCCAGTGGCTACGGGACGTGATAATGCTGCACCTGCCATTGCTACCAGACCAAAAAAGAAACTGACTCGCCGGCAACGCAGGCAACAGTACAATAAGCGCGGGTAATAACTATAGAATTTGCGGCACAAACCCCTTATGGTTTGCTACAATGATTACTTAAGATGTCAAAAGAACGCAAAC
Source organism: Candidatus Saccharimonadota bacterium (assembly GCA_050486305.1). Lineage (GTDB taxonomy): Bacteria > Patescibacteriota > Saccharimonadia > Saccharimonadales > SLHW01 > SLHW01. The sequence goes on along the minus strand of JBJHDA010000010.1, from coordinate 8,060 downwards.
CTGATTTAGCGAGTGATGATTACCGCGAGCTGGAAGCTCGTGTAGATAGGCTAATGACAAACAAGAAGCCGAAAAACGCTCAACGTAAATCAGCCGACGCAAACGAATCGATTATTATGCCGGATAAGCCGGATCTGCCGATGGACGACGAGAAACTTGACATTAAGGTTGTTCGGGACGAGACGGAGGACACACCGGAAGACGTAAGCGACGATTTAAAAAGCTTCTTGCAAGAGAATAAGGATAGTCTAAAGCAGGAGGAAGCTGTCCAGAAAAAAGAAGAAGTTTCCGGGCCTGCAGATCCAGCTGAAGATCCGGTTATCGAGTCGCCTGAGACAGACCAAGCAGTAAAGGCCATCGTTGCATCAGAGGGTGACACGCTACTTGATTCAAATAAAGCAGAGGAACCGGCGAAGAATCCGTCTTTACTGAACCGTTTTCGCTCGGGATGGGTCGCATGGTGGCGCAATCCGAAGAAACGCAATGCAACGATTGCTGCCCTCGTAATCGCAGTAACCATTGCTATGATTGTCCCGGTTTCTCGTTACGCCATACTTAATTTATTAGGGGTGAGAAGCAGCACATCATTAACAGTGGTTGATAATAGCAGCCTTCAGCCGCTCCGCAACGTTGAAGTGCGAGTCGGGGACCAAACTGCATATACGAATGAGGATGGTTACGCCCGACTGGAAAAGCTCAAGCTTGGCAAGCATGATCTGCACATCGAACGGAGAGCATTTGCTACACGGAGCATCGGAGTAACACTTGGATGGGGTAGCAACCCGCTTGGCGAGCACTGGCTATATCCGACTGGCGCCCAGTATGTATTTGCTATAGATGACTATGTTTCGGGTGAACCGATACACCGGGCGGAAGCGATTAGTGACGATGCCAGTGCCTATGCTGACGAAAATGGCTTAGTGCGGCTAACGCTTGATATTCCCGTAGATGCGGAAGAGGTTGAGGTTGAAATAGCTGCGAACGGGTATAGGACGGACGTATTTACGATTAGTGCCGAGGAACAGCAGCAGCAATCAGTACGATTGGTGCCAGAGTTATCTCACTTTTTTGTTTCAAAACAGAGTGGTGAGCTAGACGTGTATCGAGTAGATGTGGATGGCGAGAATGAAGAAGTTGTATTGCCTGCTACCGGGTCCGAAAGAGACGATATGATTTTGCTGCCGCATCCGACGCTCAACCGCTTGGCCGTGGTCTCGACTCGAAACGATAAACGCAACGATGACGGTTTTTTGCTTAGCAGCCTGACGATCGTAGATGTAAATGATGAGCAAGTCGTAAGCGTTGCGGAATCAGAACGTATTCAGCCAATCGGCTGGTTTGATGATCGCCTCGTGTTTGTGCGGATTGCTGCAGGAGCGAGCGGTACGAATCCAGGCAGGCATCGACTCATGAGTTATGACTATGGCACGAACAGGGAGACAGAGCTTGCCAGGAGTAACTACTTTAACGCGATTGCAACTGCGAATGACTATGTATACTATGCGCCGTCTAGTATTTTTCAAACTGAGTCAACCAGCCTCTATCGGATTCGAGCAGATGGAGCAGAAAGAGGTACAGCTTTGGAGCGTGAATCATGGAGCCTTTACAGAAAATCTTACGACACGCTCATCATTGCGACGAGTGACAGATGGTATGAATATGATATTTTTTCCGGCGACACTGAGCGGCTGGATGGGCAACCATCAAACTTGTCTAGCCGGCTATATATAGAAAACCCTTGGAGCGAACAGGAGAACGCCTGGATTGATCAACGTGACGGTCAAGGAGTACTGTTCGTCTACGATTCAGAAGAAAAAGAAGAGGCTGAAATGATTGATGCGAGCGGCTTACGCTACCCGCTTCGTTGGCTCAATCAGACTACGCTCGTATACAGGATTAATACAGAGACCGAAGTAGCGGATTATGCAATCAGTACTTCCGGGGGTGACCCGGTAAAAATAAGAAATGTTACGCCAGTGTCGAGTACGGAGCGTTGGTTTTCGTTTTAGCACTTTTTTGTCCGGGCGGATTCAGCTATAAATACACTCATGACAGACGCAGTAAAAAAGCAATTTTTTCGTGATGTGTGGAGTTATTACGACAGGCATGCCAGAGTGTTGCCGTGGCGAATCGCGGCGCCTGACGGCAGCTTTGATCCGTACAAGGTGTTGGTGTCTGAGCTTATGTTGCAGCAAACGCAAGTAGCCAGAGTCGTTCCGAAATACCAAGAGTTCGTTGCATCGTTTCCTACCGTGGCTGCGTTAGCCGAGGCGGAGCTCGCTGCTGTGCTTCGATTGTGGAATGGCTTGGGCTATAACCGACGAGCGAAATATCTGCTTGAAGCCGCCCGAAAACTAAAGGGCGAAGCGGGCGCCTGGAGCGTTCCGCTGCTCGAAAGCTGTAAAGGCATTGGATACAATACGGCGGCAGCAATCTGCGTCTACACCTATAACCAGCCGCATATTTTTATTGAGACGAACGTGCGGACGGTGTACATTCATCATTTTCTGCGATCTGAAGCGTCAGTCAGCGACTCAGCCATCCACGCCTTATTGGAGGAGACGATAGACAAGGAGCGGCCGAGGGAATTTTATTGGGCTTTGATGGATTATGGAGCACACCTGAAACGTTCTGGTATTAAAAATGTTAGTCAAAGCAAGCACTACAAAGCACAGTCGGCTTTTTCCGGCTCTCGGCGGCAAGTACGGGGTGAAGTGATAAAAGTGCTCACTCAAATGAATGGAGTCGCGATGGCGGACCTGCGTGAGCTCGTTGCAGACAAGCGGCTGAACGACGTGATAACCGAACTTGTAGACGAAGGGCTTGTTCGTCGTGACGGCGCGCTTTTAAAGATTTAAATTTGCTTATGGTATGATTACAGTAATAAACAGGGCACGAGCTATAGTATGAACCCCGAAGATCAACAGCCAGCAGGCGAACAGCCAGCCGAAAAAGTACCAGAAAACGGAGACGGAGCGCAAAATACGCCAGTCGTCCAGGACGTTGTTGCGCCAAACCCAGCTGCTCAGCAACCTGAGCCGCCAAAAACGATTGATACCCCGGCGCCCGAGTCCGAAGGTAGCTCGGCTGAACAGCAGCCTGAGGCTGTCAATGAGCCGCCGCAAGAAGCAAACAGCTCACCAGCTAAAACAAAACGAAAGAAAAATAAGATTGACCCCGGCTTAACCAAGCAATATAAGCCAAAGAAGAGTTCAAGCACCCCTCTAGCGTTTGTTGTGACGGTTGTAGCAGTAGCACTTGCATTAATGGGTCTCGTGGTTATGTCTTACGTAAATCAGGATGAGGCCGAAGATATTTTACCGGCGAACACAGAAGAGACAATAGAGCCAAACGGCGTTCTGCCAGAGCCGGAGCCAGTTCAAGACGACATGGGTGATAATGGTGATGTTGTTGCGGACCCTGATGAGCCGGTGTCTAGCGAGGATGATGTCACGGACGAAGCAGAACCACAAGAGCCGCAACCTACCGCACCGAACGAGGTTCCAGCAGAGCAGTAAAACTATTCTTGTTTTGCTTTTTTGTCTTCGTGGATAACCATCTGGGGGAATGGTATTTCGATGCCATTTTTATCAAAAGCAATCTTTAGGCGTTTCCTAAACTCGCCCGCAACACTCCAGCGCATATCGGCGGTTGTTTTACCAAGAATCTTGATGCGTATTGCGGAATCTTCAAATTCATCGACGCGCAAGAACGCCGGCGGGTCGATAATGGCGTCTTCCCATTCTGCTTCGCTCGCCATAACCTTACCAGTTTGATTTATGACTTCTTCGACTTTTTCTAGGTCGGTTTTATAGCTGACCCCGACATCGATATTAACGTTGGCATATTCCATGGTCATATTGGTTGCGACCTGGATAAAGCCGTTTGGTACATGGTGTACCATGCCGTCTAGGTCCCTAAGGACGGTTTCTCGGAGAGTGATTTTCTCAACGACACCAGCGATATCATTGTTTATCATCACGACATCACCGACCCGGTATTGGTTCTCAAACAGGATAAATAATCCGGTAAACGCGTCTTTTACAAGTGATTGGGCACCGAAACCGACAGCCAACCCGATAACACCGGCACCAGCCAGCAGCGGCGCAATGTTCACTCCGACTTCTTGCAGAATCATGAGTCCTGCCATGAGCCACACACCGATCCTAAGAACCGTACCGATAATATCGGTTAATGTGTCTTCACGCTTTTTCTCTTCTGCGGTTGTGTATTTGTGGTGGGAATGGATTGATTTGCGGATAACTTTTGTGAGCAGCGCCATAAATAACCGTCGAGCAATGAAAGCTGCGAGCAAAATAAGCAATACTGCGACCGTGTGGTCAATAATTAGTTGTTGGATAGTTTCGAGGCTTACCATGAATGTAACTACTCCTTAAAGGGCTATTATAACAGTTAAGCATAAGTGTACACGGTGCTACAATGGTTACGGATGAAAACACTTACTTTCAAGGAGGCGATTGAGCGGGTTAAGGCTGGGGATGTGGGTGTATTGCCGACGGACACGGTCTATGGTCTGACGGCCCGAGCTGACAGCCAGCCTGCCGTAAAGAGGCTATACCGCCTCAAACGGCGCGAGAGTAAACCCGGCACGATCGTGGCTGCGTCAATCGATCAGCTCGTACAGCTCGGCCTTAAGCGCCGCTATCTGACCGCGATAGAACACTACTGGCCAAACCCAATCAGTATTATCATTCCATGTGCTGATGCAGCGTTGAGCTATTTGCATCTGGGCAAACAATCGTTAGCTGTCCGCATTCCAAGCACGCAGTGGCTGAGCGAAGCGCTGCATCAGACCGGACCGCTGCTTACCTCTAGCGCAAATCATCCCGGAGAGAAACCGGCAGATAGCCCGGCTGAAGCCTACGAGTTTTTTGGTGACCAGGCAGACTTCTATACAGAACCGATGCCAGGCATGGAGAGGCAGTCGTCGACCGTATTGCAGATAATAGATGATTCGCCGGTTGTGCTACGGCAAGGAGCCATTACAATAAACGAAGAAACAGGAGAGATTATCAAATGACATTTGCAGAGTATCAAAAACATGCCTTAAAGACGGCTAGTGAAGATAAGCCGCTTGAGTTTTATCATCGTATCTTAGGGCTTGTTGGAGAAGCAGGCGAGATTGCTGAAAAAGTAAAGAAGCTTATCAGGGACGGTGACGGATTAGCAGATTCTCTTGACGCCGAAGACATGAAGAAAGAGCTAGGTGATGTGCTTTGGTATATTGCGACCATTGCTGACTACCTGGATATATCGCTCGAGGATGTCGCTCAAACTAATGTTGATAAGCTTGCTGACAGGCAAAAACGTAACACGCTGCACGGCAGTGGCGATAATCGTTAGCTAGGCTTGCGTTTTAAGCTTTTTCCGCACCCATTCGTCTAAGCTGTTGCCGCCTCCGCCGGAAATGATAACAATCGTATCGCCTTGTGATTGGTGCTCCTGAATGGCGTGCCACAGTGCATCGTTTAGTTCGGATGGCTCAGCATTCTTGAGCTCAGCCGCGGCAATAAGCTCTTGTGGTGAGTACGTATGCATTGCCGGGTCCTCTCTCGCTAAGTAGCTTGGCACCCAATACACTTTTTTGACAGCGTCAAACACTCCTTTGTAATCGTCTTTTATGTAGTGCTGCCGCCGGTTTGTGAGCGGTTCATATATAACGACAACATCGTTTGACAACTCGCTGGCTGTTTGCAGGCAACCCTGAATCTTCGGGATAGTATGGGCGTAATCGCTGTACAATCCTGGGGCAAGACGCTCAAAACGACGGCTGACACCAGGGAACTCATTCATAATCTTAATCAGTTCAGCAACCGGCTTGTCTGCTATAAACCTAAGCGCTTGGATAACTTGCCAGGCGTTCTTACGGTTAACGAATCCAGGCAACGTTAATCCTGCAGTTTCGACATCTGCCGACGCTAAGGTTTGCACCGCTTCGGCAGGTACATGTTCGACGACCTTCGTTAAATCGTTCTCCCATATGCACAGCTGATTACTCTGGCTGACGAATTTTGCGAAGGCGTGTTCGTAATCAGCTTTTGTCGGGAATATTTCATGATGATCGTAGTCGATGCTGGTAATAATGCTCAGCGCCGGATGGAACGCAAGAAAGTTGTGGTCAAACTCATCTGCTTCGTAGACAAAGTAGTGTGACCGTGAGTCAAAATGTCCCATGTCTCCAAATGGAATTTTTGCACCGACAGAGTAGCTTACCGGGATATCTAATTGCTGCATAAGCCACACTGCCATTGCAGTAGTAGTTGTCTTGCCGTGTGTCCCGGCCACGGCGACCATGTTTAGGTTTTTTTGTTCCAGTAAGTGAGCGATAAATTCATCACGCTTGCTTGTTCTTATTCGGTTGTCCTTGCAAAATTTCAATTCTGGACCGTCCGGCTGTTCGATTGCTACTGCTGATGAATATACATACCAGTCAATTGGCCGCTCAGCGTGCGAGTGTTTAATTTGCTCATACGTTTGCCCTATATGAACGTTACGTATGCCTTGTTTCTCTAGGTAGTTGATATAGCTGGACGATTGCTTGTCTGACCCTGATACGGTAAATCCTGCCTGATGGGCGATTTGGGCAAGTGGACCGATGGCAGTTCCGCCGATTCCGCTGAAAAATACGTGCATAACACTATGGTACACTGACTAGGAGTAAAAAGAACAAAAATGATACAAAAAATCATCCATCGGCTTCTCCGTCATCGCCATTTTTGGCGGCATGCATCGTTTGATGAGCTAAGCCAGATCTACATAAGCAGCTTTTTTCGAACAATCGCCATTAGCTTGGTTGCGATATTTATTCCATTATTCTTGTATGATCTAGGCTATTCTCTTGCCGCTATTTTTACATTTTACATTGCGTACTTTTCTGCTCGGACACTGCTCCATGTTCCGGCTGGTTTAGTTATTGCAAAGATCGGGCCAAAACATACAATTCTCTGCAGTTTTGTCGTTCAGCTAATTTCATCCGTAGCTTTTTTGACCTTGCCAGAGTATGGCTGGCCGATATGGTTTGTTGCTGCATTGTGGGCCGTAGCGAGCAGCCTATTCTTTTCGGCGTATCATGTAGATTTTTCCAAAGTGAAGCACAGTGAGCATGGCGGAAAGGAGATGGGTTTTGCTAATATTGTCCAGCGTATCGGCGGCGCCATCGGTCCGCTATTTGGCGGCGCCGTGGCAACAATCTTTGGGCCTCAGTATATTTTCTTAGCGATGACTCTGCTGCTTGTAGTAGGGCTGATACCGCTTTTTTCTAGCCCAGAACCCGTCAAGACCAGGCAAAAGATACGATTTAGAAACCTGAAATTATCACAGATAAAGCGGGACCTTATTTCTTACACTGGTTTAACAATGACACATCAGCTCTCAGTAACACTTTGGCCCTTGTATCTTGGTCTTTTTGCGCTTGGCGCAAACGCCTATCTTGAGCTCGGCACTATTAGCTCGATCGGTTTTGTTGTTTCGATATTTACGGCTTACGCGATAGGTAAAACAGTAGATAAAAAGCGAGGCAGGGAGCTCCTTCACCTATCAGCTATCACTGATATTTTTATTCAGCTTGTTAAGCCGTTTGTTAACTCACTACCTTTTGCCTTCGTCGTTAATACCGGCGGGGAAACCACAGGGGCAGCTATGCGAATAACGTACCAAAAGGGGATGTATGACGCGGCAGATGATTTACCCGGCAATCGCATTGTTTATATATCCATCATGGAAACAGTCGGGGCATTCGTAAAGTGTGTTTCTTGGATTTTACTGTTGGCTGTCGGCATTTTGCTAAGCTTCGAAATAGCGATGGTAGTCGGCTTTTTACTGGCTGGTCTCGCTAACCTGTTGACTATGACTGAAAAATTCCGCGGTTTATAATAGGAGAAAAGCAGGTTCACAATGCGTAAACGAGTCTTACACCACTATCAAACAAAGCTTCGCCCGATTTCTGGCTGGTATTTTTTAGTGATTGCCGTCTTATTCTTTAGCACTGCTGCTTTTGCGCTCCGGCAAAACAATCTGAGGATGATTGAACTCCGTGAAGC
>JBJHDA010000009.1:0-11148 GCA_050486305.1 Candidatus Saccharimonadota bacterium | reverse complement strand
ATTCTCTTTATTACTGTTATCGCTTTCTTTGCCATCATGATGTTCGTCATACCGCAGCTCGGTGCGATATTGCAAGATTTGGGCGGCGGTACAGAGCTGCCGGTCTACACACAAGCCCTGCTTGCCATCAGTGATTTCATGCAAGCCAACGCCATACTGGTAATCGGTGGGGTCGGCCTTTTTGTTTTTGGGGTAATCCGCTACATAAAAACGCCGAAAGGGAAATACAACTTCCATGCGTTTTTATTAAAGGCGCCCATACTAAAAACCATCGTTACAAAAATTGCAATCGCCCGTTTTGCACGGACGTTTTCGTCGCTTATGGCTGCAGGCGTCGGCGTATTAGATGCCATGCAGGTTACGGGCGGAGCAATCGGCAATAAAGTCATCCAAGAAGAGTTAACCGCCGCAGCCGTGGAGGTAAAAAATGGCAAGCTTATATCCGAGCCGCTCTCCCAGAGTAAGCACTTCCCTCCAATCGTCTCCCAGATGATAGCTATCGGCGAAGAGACAGGGCAAATTGATGTCATCCTCGTAAAAGTAGCTGACTTTTACGAGGAAGAGGTGGAAGCAACAATTGACGGGCTCAGCTCTATCATAGAACCGCTGATGATTGTAGTGCTCGGCGGCATGGTCGGGTTGATTGCTATTAGTGTCATGGGTCCGATTGCCTCTCTGAGCCAGAATATCCAGTAGCGTCGGCTTGACGGCGATACACTTATGGTTATAATTACTACTTAGACACGGGGTACTTCCTACCCAAAGGGTCCAATACATAACAAGCATAAACAAGGAGGGTGGGTCAGCAATGACAACTCAAACAAACCAAAAAGGTTTTACAATCATCGAGCTATTGATTGTTATCGTCGTTATCGGCATTTTGGCAACGATTACGGCTATAGCACTCGGCGGCGCTAACGAACGGGCACGAGATGCGAAGCGTGAATCAGACGTCAAGTCGCTACAAACAGCGCTAGAAGCGTACTACACAATCGGTAACGCAACGTACCCGACAGAAGCAGATTTTGTAAACCCTGGCAGCTTCAGGGACGACAACTTCCAAGGGCTTGACGATAGTGTCTTCCAGGATCCAAACGCTGATGATGGAGTTATGGCAACTACACCGACACAAGGTCAATACGCCTATGAGGGAGTTGACTGTGATGCAAATGGTTGCGCAGGATATACACTTTCTGTCTACCTCGAGGGTGAAGAAGAGTACTTGACTCGAACAAACCTCCAGTAATCGCTACGAATTAGCGAAAGCACAAAAAGAACCTGGGTAACTACCCAGGTTCTTTGTATAATGAAGCGTAAGCATTATGAAAAAAAGGGACCAAGGCGGCTTTAGCATACTGGAAATACTGATGGCAGCGGTCATCTTCCCTATTATCGTGGTCGGTCTGTATAACGCTACAATGGCCGTAAACCGTTCATATAGCATCGCTCGGCAATACAACGAAATATACGCGGTGCTGAGCGCCTGCCCAGAGCTGGACCGAGCGCTTGAATTCAACTCAATAACCGAAGAGAACAACTGCTTTCCGAACAATGTTTTTGAGATTGAGGGCGGCTCGGACGGTGTCATTACCTACGAGCCAGATCTTTCTATTACTGATACGGACGAACTTGAGAGCAGTAATGAGCTTGCACCCTTCTCGGACAGTAAACTAATCGAAATCAGCGTTGATATCCCGAATATCACAGCTCCACCGGTTGAACTTCAGCTGCTCGTAACCAGAAATGGACTCGGACAACGATGAGACGCACCCAAGCAAATCAGCGCGGCTTTACCATAACTGAACTATTGATCGTTATTGTAGCGACAGGTGTGCTGTCTGGTGCAATCTTTACTTTCATGTTCAATTATTGGCGGGCGAGTTACGTCCAGCAGTCAAATCTCGACACGCTCAGCTCCCGGCTAAACGCCGGTGATATATTGCGCAGCTTATTCTCTACCTCATCCGGAATGATGATTCAACACAGTATTGAGGACGAATACCCGCTCAATATATCTGGGGGCGGCTCCAGCTACTGGCCGATCATACATGCTACTCCTGGCGAAATTGAAGCCGCCGATAACGAAGTCGTGCCGGTTGCCTACTTTAAACGTTTTAGTTTTGATGCTGACAGAAATATTATCTTTGCTGATGATACACCGTATGAGGATGAATATATCTTATATATTGACGGTGCCTCCCGAACGCTCTACCTCCGATCGCTTGCCAACCCCTTTGCAGCCGGAAACGTATTGACGACCAGTTGCCCCCCGGCCGTAGCAACAGCCAGCTGTCCGGCGGATAGGGTGATCGCCGAAAATATCCAGTCCGTCGATATGCGTTACTTCTCAAGAACCGGAAATGAAATAGATTACACTTCGGTCCAGGACCCTGATACCGGAGAGTATATCGGTCCCGACTTTCAGGCGGTTGAAGTTGCTGAGTTTAAGCTAAATATTACAGAAAGTCCTCCGTTTCAACAGGGCGACACAACACAGGTAAGTACGATTATCAGGGTGGCGTTAAGGAATTAAATGATGAAAACAGGCATTCAAACAAACCAATCCGGAAGCATCGTCGTATCGCTCCTGATTATCGTCATCGTCCTCAGCAGCTTCGTTTATGGATTGCTTACTCTCGCAAACGCCTCGATCGTACGCTCTAGCCAGCGCGTATTTGTCTTGCAGGCACAGTACGCCGCCGAATCTGGCGCCGACTCGGCTGTATCGATGCTTAATCAGGGAGATAGCACCTATAGCGGCACGGCTGATGAGGTCGTATTACTTGACGGTGAGCGATTACGGGCGACGTTCGAAACAACCGTTGAAGACGGCAGCTCAAATAAGCAAAAGATGATAACTTCCACAGGGTACGTCTACGTACCAGCCGATGCTGACTCCCCCTCTTATACCCACACGATTGAAGTGACCGCCGAACAAAGCGGCGACGAAACCGCCAACGCCCTCTTGAGCCGAAATATCATGTACTTCCAAAGCGGGGTAAAAACCGTTACAGCTACAGACGTGTATGTAAACGAATACATTTACATACATCGGAACACAAGCGACCTGATTGCAGAAAACATTACGGTGGGCGGCAGAGACCCAGGACCCGGGAACTGCTCCATCGGCGGCTCCGGCAACCTAATAAAACCTGATAGCTTTAACGATCCTGCACAAGATAAAACAGTTATCAGGACCGCTTACAATAATTGCATTACACCGCCAGGTAATAGCGATAACGCGGACTTTGAAGTGATGGCCAACCAGACGAATATCGCCCAAGTGCAGTCGACTTATATACCTTGGTCTTACATCATGGACGACACGTATGAAGACTCGCCCGGGACTTGTTCTGATTGGACATCGGGAACAAGCCCACGAACAATACCGAGTGCTGGAAACGATAAGCTCACCCATTACCCAGATAGCGATAACGGTATCGCAAGTGACTGCGGAACAAACGGAAGTCTTGACTTAGGCAGTAATCACTTCATTATCGAGGATCATGCACACATCCGAGCCGATTTTTGCGGCAACAGCGGCTGCACACCAACATTTGAGAACCCAGATGATGAAGTAAAGTACCTGTTCGTTGAAGGCTGGATTAATTTTGAGCAACTTACAACCACGGCAGATAGCGGGCCTATTGTTTTTGTGTCCCTCGGCAGTGACCCGGCAGAAAAGGCAAGCCGCTGTCCGCTCGGCGCTTCCATATTTCTTGGCAACAGCGGCACCACAAGTGCATCGGCCGCTTACTTCTTAGCATCAAACGGGGTTTGCCTGGATAGAACCCGATTCGGCTCAGAACCAGCTCTCGGAGGGATATCCGGCAAGAACATCTATATCGCAACCAACCCGGGCACGCCGTTTGACCTCGCGCTTGATCCAGATTTTCCTTATGAGCAGATACCAATTGATCTCGCGTGGAGAGCGGTACGATTCCGTGTACTGTAAAATAGGTGCTCGCAATCACCTCTTGATGGAGCCTAAGTGTGCTATGATAGCTGTAAGCGCATATGCTTTGGGTGAGCAAGCATGAACGATACAAAATTATATTATGACAAACCAGTTTTCGGCATAGACATCGGCTTTAATTCTATTAAGGTCATGCAGGTTTCTGGCTACGGTAAAAAAACGAAAGAGGTTGTTGGCTACGGGGTTACCAGCTTTGATAAATCTGCCATGAAAGATGGGCTTATTACTGACCCGGAAAAAATAGCCAAATCCATACATGACTTATTTAAATCAAAGATTGTCGGCGATATAACTACCCGCCGGGTTGCGGTTACGATACCGGCATCAAAAACATTCAACCGAACGATTCAGTTCCCAAAAATTGAAAAAAAGTCAGACCTTGACGAGGCAGTACGGTACGAGGCTGAGCAATATATTCCTGCACCGATTGATGAGCTATATCTAGACTACGGAGTTATTACTCAAACAGATAAGGGTACAGAAGTATTAGCGACAGCGGTGCCAAAAAAAGTCGTCGATTCGTACATGACAACTATGCATTTGCTCGGGCTTGAGCCAATCGCTATAGAGACGACCATCAGCTCATCCGGTAGGTTATTTATGCACTCAGAGCAAAGCGATTCGCCAACCATTCTCATCGATTTCGGATCGGTTTCTTCTGATATAACCATCTTTGATAAAACACTCGTCGTAACTGGTACGGTGTCAGGCGGCGGCGATAACTTTTCCGAGCTCATCGCTAAAAAATTAAACGTATCAGCAGACGAAGCACACATCATTAAAACCAAGTACGGGCTTGGCGTTAGTAAGAAACAGTCAGAAATAGTAGACGCGCTCAAGCCGATTCTTGACCAGCTGAACAAAGAAATAAAGCGGATGATTCGTTACTACGAAGAACGGAAAACTACAGATGGCAGCATTGATCAGATTGTTACACTCGGTGGTGGAGCAAACATGCCTGGCCTATCCGAGTACATGACAGATGCGCTTCGTTTGCCAGTTCGTATGTGCGACCCATGGCACTCATTAAAGTTTGGAAAGTTGCAACCGCCAAACAATGTCGAGAAATCCATGTACGTAACCGTTGCAGGGCTGGCGCTGCTTGACACAAAGGAGATTTTTTCATGATAAACCTCCTGCCTCCTGAAGCAAAACAATCCATCTACTACGCACGGAAAAACACCGTACTTTTAAAGTGGCTGTTTGCGCTATTTGCAGCGATCGCCGGGGTTTTCTTGATTATATTTTTCGGCCAGGTGTATATAAGTCAAGCAACGAACCAATTAAATGAAGATATCGCACGAGGCGAGCAAAACCTTGCAGCTCAAGACCTTGAAGAAACACAGACCAAAGCACAGGAAATTAGCGACAGCTTAAATCTCGTTGTGCAAGTGCTTTCCCGGCAAGTGCTGTTCTCGCAGCTAATACGGCAAGTCGGCGCTGCAATTCCTGAAGGGGCGGTTTTGACTGGGCTCACCATAAATGAAACTGAGGGTGGCATCAGTCTCACCGCTGATGCAACCGACTACAGTACAGCAACACAGGTCCAGGTCAATCTAGAGGATCCCGCAAATATGATATTTGCCCGTGCTGATATCGAAAATGTCCGCTGTGATCTAGATGATGATGAATACCCTTGCCAAATAAGCATCCAGGCGCTTTTTGGTGAGAACAGCCAATTTCTACTGATATCCGACAGCGACAACGTCGTAAGTGAGGAGACCGAAGAATGAGTTCAAAACAGTTAAATCAAGTACTCCTCGGTGTATGTGGGCTCTTTGTGATTGCGCTTGGAGCCGCGGTATACTTTGGCTTGGGTTATCTGGAGGATAGCTCCGCCGAGCTAGAAGAAGCAAAGGTCCGCCGAGAAGTCGTAGATATGCAGGAGTTGTCACTGATCACAGCGAAGGCTGATTTAAATGAATATACCGAGCTAGAAGAACTAGCAAAGCGAATTATTCCTCAGGAAAAGGACCAGGCTCGGACAGTACGCGAGCTCACACAAATTGCAAACAGAGAAGGAATTTCAATCTCATCGATTAGTTTCCCTGCCTCGCAGCTCGGAGCGGAAGGCTCATCCAGAAGCCAAAGCTCAAGCCAAGAATCGACAGAGGGAATCATCACCCAAGCAGTACCGGTCACTGGCTTATCAGGGCTATACGAACTTAATGTAAGTGTACAAATATCCCAGCAGACTTCGTATGAACGATTCATTGCTTTTTTGGAGCGATTGGAGCGAAACCGTCGCACATCACAGGTAAAATCGGTAACGATTACGCCTGACCCCGATAATCGAAATAATGTCAGCTTTTCAATTAACTTAGCGGTGTTCTTAAAGCCATGAATTTAGAAGTAAAAGATATCCCAGCTAAAATCGTCCCGTTACTCGTAAAAACAAAGCACTATGTGCCGCTTTTATTTATCTTGTTGATACTCGGACTCTACGGCTACCTCATCCTTCACGTCAACGAACTGACCCAGGCAGAGGCAGATGAGATTGAAGTACTGGAAATGCTCCAGACCACGCCACGACCGCAAATAGATCAACAGGCTGTGAATGCCATCATTGAGATGCAGGACGAAAACGTACAAGTCGAAGCACTATTCCAGGAAGCTCGAGATAATCCGTTCTCAGAATAATGCGGTTATAGTAGGGCGCCCTGACCATGGCTCTTCCCCTTCGTTTTTGGAGGGCGTTTGCCAAGATGTGTATAGGCTTTATGTGTGACTTTTCTGCCACGAGGAGTACGTTCTAAAAAGCCGATTTGGAGTAAGTACGGCTCAAGAAAATCTTCGATAGTTGAGCGCTCGTCGCCGGTCAACGCTGCCAATGTGTCGACCCCAACGGGTCCACCGCTATGATTCTCGATTATCGCCGAGAGGAGATGTCGATCTGCCGGATCAAGCCCTGTATCATCTATTTCAAGCAGTTCTAGTGCCTGATGAGCTATTTGCGTATCGATAATCCCGTCACCATTCACATCAGCGTAGTCACGGACTCGCTTAAGCAACCGGTTAGCGATTCTAGGTGTTAACCGGGATCGCTTTGCGATAATACCGCCAGCTTTATCCTTAAGCTGCACGTCTAGGATATCAGCCGACCTCTCAATAATCTTTTCTATGTCGTCAGCCGAATAGAACTCAAGCCGATGCATAATACCAAACCTGTCTCGCAGCGGCGCTGCCAGCGCACCGGTCCGTGTAGTCGCACCGATAATCGTAAACCTCGGCAGATCCAGCCGTAAGCTCTTCGCACTCGGCCCTTTGCCGAGGATAATGTCCAACTTGAAGTCCTCCATTGCGCTGTAGAGCACTTCTTCTACGCTGCGTGATAATCGGTGGATCTCATCAATGAACAAAATATCCCCGTCCTGCAGGTTCGTCAGCAGGCTTGCTAAATCAGCTGCCCGGCCAATTGCCGGACCTGACGTGATCCGTATTTGTGCTCCCATCTCATTGGCAATAACACTTGCCATTGTCGTTTTCCCGAGCCCTGGCGGGCCATAGAGCAACACGTGGTCAACCGGCTCTTCACGTTTTTTGGCAGCAGTAATCGCGAGCTGCAGGTTCTTTTTCAGGCGTTCCTGACCGATGTACTCTTTGAATACTTTCGGACGAAGACTCAGTTCGAAAACCTGCTCATCCTCGTTATTTTGATCGCTGGATTGTTGTACCATCCTGTCAATTGCCATATCCGGTTACCTCTTTTTAAGCGCCTGCTTAATTCGTTCTTCACTTGGTAAATCTTTATCTATATCTGCTAATACTTCAAGTGCATCAGGCTCGCTAAAGCCAAGCGCAACGAGCCCGAGCAGTGCATCGTCGTCTTGACGGATGCCGCCACGGCTAACGATTGAATCTGCCTGCTCGCTCACAACGATGCCGACCTTATCACGTAGTTCTACGACAATTTGTTCGGCGGCACGCTTGCCCACACCTTTTGCGGCCTGCAGCTTTTTAATGTCGCCATCGGCAATCGCCTGCCTTACACCAGGAACTTGGTCGATGTCCAAGACCGCCATCGCCCCTTTTGGCCCGACATTCTTAACCGTTAAGAGCTGCTTGAACAACCCTTTCGTATCACGCGACAAAAAACCGTACAAATCATGTGCATCTTCTTTTATGTGTTCGTACACGTACACGTGCACTTCTTTCCCGCTCTGCAGCAGGCTCATATCTGTTCCTGTCATAATTAGTCCGTAGCCAATGCCAGAGCACTCCAGCACAACCTCAGCAGTGCTGACTTCTGCTACGACACCTCGAAGCGTTGCAATCATACTATTAAGTGTACCACCTCTTTGATGTATATTATGTCTTGCTGTGAATCGCAGCTGAGCCTTCGTAGCAGAGCGCAGCAGCCAGTGCGTCAGCGCAGTCATCGGGCTTTGGTAACTCTGGCAGCTTAAGGATGGTTTGGACCATTTGCTGTACTTGGTTTTTTGTTGCCTTGCCGTAACCTGTCAATGACTGCTTTATCTGCAGAGGCGTCAGCTCGATGATTGTCAGGCCGGCTTGTTTGCCAGCCAGCATCACTACACCTCGTGCATGACTCACGCTAATCGCTGTGGTAACATTCTGCGCGAAAAACAGTCTCTCTACGACCATTACGGTCGGCTTGGTTTGTTCAATTATTTGCCGGATTTCTTCATAAATCTCAACTAGGCGTTCATCAAGTGCCTGGTTCGCCCGCGTACGTATCACCCCGGCGTCCACCAATTTTTTTTCTTGACCTTTGGCGTCAATCACCCCGAACCCCAGAATACCTGTTCCCGGGTCAATGCCAATTATTCTCATGATAATTATATCTCGATATCTTCGCCGAACTCAAAATTAGTATAGGTGTTGCTCACGTCGTCGAGCCCTTCGATCGCATCCATCAGTCGTGATATTTTTCCCGCGGTGTTCTGGTCGGTGACTTCTATTACATTTTGTGGCAAGTAAGTCAGTTGTGCTTCGGTTATTTCAGCGCCAGCGTCCTTTAGATTGTCCCTGACCTTTGCAAACTCTTTCGCGTCCGTATACACCAAAGAGTCTCCATCATCCTCCTGCACATCGTCAGCGCCGGCATCTATCGCCATCATCATCACATCGTCGCCGGTACCTTTCACTCGAATCTCGCCTTTCTGATCAAACTGAAACGCGACAGCGCCTTTCTCTGCGATATTACCGCCGTGCTTTGCGAATGCGGTTCGTACTTCTGGATACGTTCGGTTTACGTTGTCAGTCGCCGCTTCAACCAGTATCGCAATACCGCCTGGGCCATAGCCTTCATAAAGAACCTCTTGAATCTGCTCACCGCCAAGCTTGCCGCTGCCTCTGTCAATCGAGCGTTGTATATTTGCTGCTGGCATATTGACGGCTTTTGCCCGGTCAATCGCTAGACGCAACGCGAAGTTCATATCCGGATCGTCCCCGTCCCGGGCCGCGATAGCTATAGCGTTGCCATGCTTGGTAAAGATAGCGCCGCGTTTGGCGTCTTCGATTGCTTTTCCGCGCTTAATTTTTGACCATTTGCTGTGTCCGGCCATAGTGCTCCGTTTTCTTATTTTCTAGCTGTAGTATAGCATGTCCACATCTGTTACAAAACAGCGACAATCAAAAATACTTGCGGGGGCAAGTATTTTTTTACAACATTTTATGATTATGTTTTTTATTTGATGACACAGTACCGATATACTTGCTACATGACAGCGTCAAACCATCTTCTTGCAGGAGCAGCCATTAGCATCATAGCTACAAACCCGCTCATAGCTGTCCCTGTAGCATTCGCCTCTCATTTCGTTCTGGACGCATTGCCGCATTTTGGACAGAAAGGCAACCATGGCTACACAACGATAGCAAAAAGTCGCACACAGCTCACGGTCGCTTTAGTTGATGCCCTGCTGGCTCTCTCTATCGCAATAACCCTGTTGTATTTTGGCTTGTATTATACTCTTGCGATAGCTCTCGTTGCCTTATCGCCTGATTTTATGTGGCCTTTTCGATACTTCTTCTATGAGCGTATAAACATAGCACCTCCCGGCGGAGCGATTACACGGCTTCATCAGTCGATTCAAAAATACGAACGACCTTGGGGAATCATGCCGGAGATAATTTTGTTTGTCGTATTCTTGGCATATATCGCTGCTGAGCTTTTTTGATAATTTTATCGAATAGGTGAGGTCTGCTCGGATTGCTCCGGAATTGAGCCCATAAAAATTCTTACTGTATTGCGACCGATATCAACCGCCTGCCGGATGATTTGCATATCTTTTTTTGCGCTCGCTTCCTCTGCGTATAAAATATCTTTTTCTGCTCGCAACCGATAAAAGCCGTCGTCTTGGGAGGTAAGATTATGCGCCAAATTACCAAACTCGCTTATCAGGCCTGGCTTGCATACTGATCGGGCTCGCAGCCATTCTCTCTGTTCGGATACATCCAGCTCATCTAGCGTATTATTTACTTCCGATTTGATTATTGGCCGCGGACCCACAACTGACATCTTCCCGGCTGCAATCAATGCAGCCTGTGGCAACTCGTCAATACTCAATAAGCGTAAAAGCCTCCCGACCTTGCTTGCCCTTTCGTCCCGTGGACCATTTCCGCCGTCGCTATAGTCAATCGTAGTAGCCATGGTTCTGAGCTTGGGTATTTTTATCTCCGCCCCCTTACCATGTCTCTCCTGGATAAATAAGGGGTTTATTCGGCTCTCTATGGAAAAAGCCATAGCACCAGCAGCGACTGACGGCACGATTGCCGGGGTAAGCGACACAACGAAAGCAATATCAATCAGCCGCTTCTGCCGGCTATGCAGCCACGCTTCACCTTGTAAGCCTTCGTACATACGAACGATGATACCCGCCAATTCACAGCTAGCCAAGCATAAACAGAGTCCAGATAAGACCGAACGGAGGGACCAGTGGGAGCCGCCTTCGGCGCGTTGCGCAGTTTTCTCGAAGCAAGCTTCTGCGAGAACCGCTTACGAACGCCTTCACTTTGTGGGTTCGAATTCACACAGTGAATTCTTCCAAAGAAAAAAAGCCACGCGAGGTGACTTATTTTCTTTGGAGGGTCCAGTGGGACAGGTCGCTTTGCTCTTGCGCACTCGTTGTCCTCGAAATACATTTCTGCGGGCAACTCGCTGGCGCCCGAACCCTCGCTCGCTTTAGCTCGCTTACTGGGTTCTCGTCCGC
>JBJHDA010000008.1:0-11995 GCA_050486305.1 Candidatus Saccharimonadota bacterium | reverse complement strand
GTCGAAGGGGCCTCGAGCCCGAATTTAGCAAGGGTGAGTCATGAATACAACTACTAATGCTAAAGCCAGAAACACCGAACGGCACGTCGGCATTGATGTGGGTAAAGCCATGCTAGATGTTGCCATCTATGAAGTCGATCTTTACCTCCAGGAGCCCAACAGCTCCGAGGGCATTCGTCGACTTATCAATCGTTTAAAGCGCTACAAGCTGACCCGCGTCCTCGTGGAGGCGACCGGTGGCTATGAACGTGCCTTCGTGGAAGCCTGTGTTGAGGCCGAGCTTCCGGTTATCGTCGTGCAACCCCTGTACATCCGTCAGTTCGCTAAGTCTCAAGGCATTCTGGCCAAAACAGACAAAATCGATGCGCGCTTGATTGCGGAATTTGGCGTCAAGCTACAGCCGGACGTCAAGCCGATTTGCGGCAAGAAAGTCCGTTATATCAAAGACTTATTGGCTCGGAAACGCCAACTGAATATGGCCCGCACGCAGGAGCTCAATCGGTCCCACAACGCCGTGGCCGCCATGAAGGCAACACACAACCGCCTGATCAAAGTACTCGATAGAGAAATCGAGTGGGTCAACACCAAGCTGGCCAAAGCTGTCGCGGAGGTCACCGAGTGGCAAAGACTCTATGAAATCCTCAGTTCTGTCCCTGGTGTTGGCGACGGCGTGGCCTACACCCTGATGGGAGAGCTGCCAGAGCTCGGGTCACTCTCGAATCGCCAGGTGGCTGCTCTGTGTGGCCTGGCACCGTTCAACCGCGACAGCGGAGCCATGCGTGGCAAGCGGCGCATTCGAGGCGGCCGCGCTCCGATCAGGACCGTGCTCTATATGGCGATGATGTCAGCTATTCAGCACAACCCGGTGATGAAGCGGTTCTATCATTCGTTGGTCAACGCCGGCAAGCACAAGAAGGTCGCGCTGACCGCTTGCATGCGCAAGATGGTGACGATTCTCAACGCCATGGTTCGCGATGATCGCCTATGGCAAGAAACGTAAATTCTTAGCCTGCAGGGGTTGACTTGGGATCACAGTCGCTTGTTATAACCTCTTTGTGTTTACCGACGAACCGCAATGTATACAGGTGACATTACCGGAGAACCACTTTACTGCCGTATGTGCCCAACCGTCCAAATTGGAGTTTGGTGCATGCATTGGTTTCTTAGGGCCTTGAAAAGTAAGCATTTTGTTGCAAGCAGGACAGCGGACAAAAAAACTTAATGCGACATGTACTGGCCCAAAAACGACCAGCCCTGCAAACCCTACTAGAATTAGCAGTGCAAAGCTTTCAACGCTCAACATGACTCCAACAAGGCCCAGCACCATAAGAGCAAGAAATGCCCACGTAATGTAGATTGCTACGGCATTTATATTTCCTATTATGACTCTATTCATTCTTCGAGCTTCTGGATAAGTTATAACGTCGCTATCACGCGCTTGTCGCGTGCATAGCTTGTTATGTGATTAGTATGATCTAAAGATAATCTCGATACAGTCGATCCGTCTTTTCTTGTCCTATCACATCGACCATAACTTTCTTAAATTCAGCAGGAAGCTCACCGTTCACGCCAAATTTACCATTTATTAGCAACGAAAGGTAATTATCCAGGCTCTTTTTACCTTGCGTTGATTCAACGAGCGCTTGGTCTACGTCTTGCCAAAAAGCCGCACCTTTCACATAGAACTGCGCGTAGTGCTGGCCTTCGCCTTCTGCCACAAGCTGATGAGCTTTTAGAAGCCCTATCGGCTCCATTTCACCTACCATTTTTTCGAATAGTTGTGAAGCGTGTCGATTTTCGCCAAGAGATTTGAAGCCGTAGTAGTGGGCCAGACTTTCTGAAGCCCAGAGCGCACCAGTCCCCAATCCCAACATATGCGCCATTTCGTGAGCGGCGACCCATAGATGTCTGACTCGCTCAGACGTGCTCACGCCCTCTTCATGCACAGAAATATTTGCCAAATAAGCGCCGCTCCCAGCGGCACCACCAATTACACCCAGGGAGGAGTCGATTCCCAGGACCAACGCATCAACATTTTGCGGGAGCGGAGCGTTGTTAACAGCAGCCATAACTCCATGTATATACGATAATTGCCGATCATAAGACCTATAAAGATCCTTCACATCGAAGTCTTTCGGTAAATGGCCCGTGAAAAAGTTAAACGACGTGTCTCCATAAACAAGCTGTTTGTCGGGTAAGCCAATTAGCAACAATAATGGCGCTTCGTTGGACGATGGCACACGGCGACATATTTCGATGTGGCCTTTGGTACAGATTTCAGATTCACTTGTATTCGATGGAAGACGCAACAGATCCCCCCACTCGGTAAACAGCCACCACTTCCCTGCGTGATAAAGGTTACCTTGTTGAGAGACATCGTAACCCAATGTGGCTGGGTTACTGAACTTCACGTTCCAAGCTATTTCAGCGCATCCAGCAGGTGCCACCCACTCGCCATTTTGATGAATTAACGCTTTGCCTGAAGTGACACAGACTGGTTTCTCTACATTAGACGCTGCTAGTTGTCTGGTAACTAAAAGAGTGTCAGAGCTGAGAGGCGCTTTTAAAATGAGTCGGATAGCTCCGGTAGCGGGAGAAGAGCTATCGATGTATAGCTGGTATCTTGAGGCCAAAGATTCTCCTGAAAATGCAAACGATATCGAAAACGCAAAGACGATCTTGGACATCCAACTCATCGGCAGCCTCACTCCCAGCTCTTCACATAACGCCAAGCACACGGGCGACAAGCCGCGCAGCGGGTTGGCGTCCCGCCGACCCCGAAGGGGGCGGCGTAGTGCTGCTTATGGTTATGGGGCGAACTGCCACGCACGCTACCGCACGGGAGCGTAGCGCAAGCGAAGCTGCTGCCCCGGTAATATGCCCGAAAGAATGCTGCACTTCCAGGCCCCGAATTTTCTCTTAGTGGCACACCACACAGAATGCTGTGATGTTGCCGGTACGGCTTTGTTTAGCGGAGCCACCAAGAACGAAACTGCCGAAGCAGATTCTGACCCGGTGCTTAACACCGGTAGACTTGACGCTGGCAGCGAAATTTCAGCCGCCGGAAAAGCCTGAACGAGCTTTAAGGCTGAGCCCTATAACGCCCGGCTCACCAGCGCCCAAACCGGAGAGGCTTTTGTGGTAAAGTGTAGCGCAGCGAAACCCACAAAAGCAGCGTAGGTTTGGGCGTCTGCGTGGAGCCGTTTGTTAAGTGCATACTAGTTTGGCTTCCTCACTCATGCCGGAATCTAAGTTTTTTAGCTCCTGAATGAAATTATCTAGAAGTACTGGCTCAGTAGATAAATACATTTTGCACTCACTTGCCTCTTTTTGCCCCTTGAACTTGAAAAACTCAGATTGCTGATGTGTCGATATGTATAGAGTGCTTGGTTTAAAAAAGTGTAAGCGCGCTGAAAATGCGCCATTTGCATACTCGCGCCCAAAGCCGCCAAATACTATATCCAGCAGCCCACCATATAGATGATTGCGAAAAACCTCTAAGCTTTTCACTAAACGCCCCAATTCATCTATTGAGGTGTAAGCCTTATTACAAAACACCGAATGACCGTTACAAACTGATATTTTGAACTCAGTAACATCGTCATCATTCCATATTTTGCGAATTAATATCTCAGGTTTCATTTGGCTCCTAGCACTTAACGCCAAGCACACGGGCGACAAGCCGCGCAGCGGGTTGGCGTCCCGCCGGCCCCGAAGGGGGCGGCGTAGTGCTGCTTATGGTTATGGGGCGAACTGCCACGCACGCTACCGCACGGGAGCGTAGCGCAAGCGAAGCTGCTGCCCCGGAAAAACGCCGGGAAGAATACTGATATTCCCGACACCCAGTTTTCTCTTAGTGGCACACCACACAGAATGCTGTGATGTTGCCGGTACGGCTTTGTTTAGCGGAGCCACCAAGAACGAAACTGCCGAAGCAGATTCTGAACCGGTGCTCAACACCGGTAGACTTGACGCTGGCAGCGAAATTTCAGCCGCCGGAAAAGCCTGAACGAGCTTTAAGGCTGAGCCCTATAACGTCGCGTGCAAGGGCGCGAGTTTACGAGCGTCCCACCGCCGCTTGCGGCGGTGTATTGGCACGCATTGTTATGTAAACTAAGACACTTCACTCTGAATCCCTCCATGCTTGACATTTTCCATGTAGTCATTCTCCGGAATGAGGTCTCGATTTTCCTTTACTCTACTCTGAATATGCTTAAGCATAGCTTTTGCAGTCTTTTTCCTGTATAGCCAAAACTGGTATGACTTGAGATAGTCACGCATGCTAGGGGCTACCGCCGTTAGAATAAAAGCTATCATTCTTCTAGACTCATGCTGCAGGCTGGTTAAGTAGTCGTGATAGGTGTAAAGGACGTCAGTCTGTTTATCTGGGTGCAGAGATAGAAAATCGTGCATGCTTTTTAGGTTATCTTTTACAAACTGGTTCAATGCAGATCTATTTGTGTCATTTTTATGAAGGTAATTTAGAGTATCGAATAATTGTACCAGCTCGATATTGTCTACCCCCATCAGAAGCTTATATTCGCTCGGTAAATGAGAAAAATCAGTAGGACCAGCGGTAAGAATATCGAACTCATCGCTTAAGAACATTGTTCCCAAAAGCTTTTCATCTCCCTCAATAATTTTCTCTGTGGCCGCTATATGAGGATTTATCGTATGCTTGAGTAGTATCAGCTCGGAAGTGATTAATCGGTAGCAAACATCGATAATATAGCTAGAAGCGTATATCTTTTTCTTCGTTTCCCGTGATCTTCTGGAAATAGTTCCAAGAAGTATTATCGTCAGAGAGGCACCTACCGTCGAGAGGAATGGGAGGTACAAATCTTTTCCCACAAATTCTTCCATATTCATCCTCACGTCAAGAACAGTACATAACGCCGCGCACAGAGGCGCGAGCTTGCGAGCGTCCTGCCGCCGCTTGCGGCGGCGAACTGGTGCGCATGGTTAGGTGATGGTGGATGGGCACTCATAGCAGAGATCTCGTCCATAAAGTAGTCTTCGATTTTGTTCTGGATTCGTACCCCTTTAACGGGCCTATATCAACTCCCCACCGCCGAAGGATTACCAGAAGTCGCATTACCGTTTCCTCGCTCAGCGGATCGGCAAAAGAAATCTGTAAATCCGTACCTTGGCCCACTACTCCCTGGTACCCCGGAAGCTGATAAATACAGGAGAAGAATAGCTCCTCATCCTGTGAGGCATAGAAAGTTGGTCCCTGAATAGTGATTTCCATTTTTCACCTAACGCCAAAATCAGCGGCGAGTTCACGAGTCCGCTGAATTTTCTTGT
Organism: Candidatus Saccharimonadota bacterium; assembly: GCA_050486305.1. Lineage (GTDB taxonomy): Bacteria > Patescibacteriota > Saccharimonadia > Saccharimonadales > SLHW01 > SLHW01. The sequence goes on along the minus strand of JBJHDA010000008.1, from coordinate 6,688 downwards.
TCAATGATTTTCATCCGATGAGCGATCTCCTTTTCTAGATCCATCATGCGAACTTGCATATCGTTGTATTCCATAGACGACCTTTCCAAATTATTTTTTACTTGAGCATACTCCTCAGATAACGCAGAGAAGTTATTCATAAAACGCTCAAAATCTGGATCTGCTATATCGCCTCTGGATAAATTCTCGTGACGACTCCGCATATTATTACGTACCGAATCTAATTCCTGCATCCGTTGTTGTAGCATGTGCCGCTCTTTCTCATGTGCCATTAACTGGTGCTTTCTGTGCTCCAGCTCTTGAAATAAGTGATTGACCTCTATTTTTCGCTTGTTTAAGTACTCAATCTCTCTCCTACGCTTATAGGCCAGATTGTCTCTTCGTCTAACTTCTCTGATTTCTTCAACTATTTCATCACTTACTTGCTCATCTAGGTTTTCTCTAGCAAGCTCCAAAAATCGATCAGCTTGATACATGTGAAATGTGCTGTTAGTTCTATCTTTAAACTCTTTAACTAACTCTGGGCGTGGCCCTACAGTTCTTCCCTTGAATTTCTCCCACCAATCTTCTTTTTTATCATCTGTGACTAATACAACGCCTTTACCGGACTCGATAGCTTTTTCGATGACTTGAGTCCAAACAATAAGATCCCCGTACTTTCGGCACTGCTCTACAAAAATTTCGCTATCGCCAGACTTAGAGCCATCTTTGAATCCCGGTGGTATTTTTTGCCTATACCTTTCTTCCCCCTCGGATATCAATTCAACCAATCTGTCTTTTTCGTAAGGTGAGCCGACCCTATTCTCGAAAATAGCTGAAACAGACTCTTTAATCTCATCATTTGAAATCCTATTTGTATGAACTGCCTTATTTTTATTCAGCTCCTCACAAAGCTCATCAAATACCCTGACAACTTTAGTCATGGTTCTGTTGCTAACAAAAGGATGCTGGCGAGCATTCTCAAGATCACTTTTTAGAGACTCAATCGATTTTTTGGTTTCATCATACGACCGCTCCTGTTGTTCTATAACAGAAAGGCGGTTATTCAGGTATTCTTCGGCTGCCCTATGCGGAATCCATGCTCTATCTTTGATCTTCTCTAAAATACGAAGAAATTCGCTTCGAGTTGTATCTGAGTACCTGTATAAATTCAAAAGAATATTGGCATCAAAGACGAACAACGAAGTGCCCCAGACTTCCCTCAGTCTTCTTTCACTTTCTTTAAAGTGGCCAGGGAATAAATCCTTCATATTTTCTCCAGCATTGAACGCCTTTGCTAAGGGGCGACAAAAGCGGCAGCTTTTGGCGTCCCACGGAGGGCCGATAGGCCCGGAGTGTACTTGAGCAATTGGTTATGGTACATAGCCTAGTGGCATCAATAAGAACAAAGCTAAAAAGCCTACCAAATAGACGGCGAAGAACGCCAGCATGGACTTGCTTAGGGATGTCAGCCCTTGATCATCGATATCTCGCCACTCTCTTTTGAAGAGAAACTTCATGAACGTGATATTGGTAGATAACGAATTGTTCATGATAAGACTCGGCTTACCCATAGATTCGTACTTTTCAGGATGTCGGGTTTCCAGAATCTTGAATAATCGGTGACAAAGAAAAAACCAGACAAACACCGAACAAAACAGGATCCCAAAGATGACTGGAAAGATTTGGTTCACTTCATACTCCTTGTACCATAACGCCAAGCACACGGGCGACAAGCCGCGCAGCGGGTTGGCGTCCCGCCGACCCCGAAGGGGGCGGCGTAGTGCTGCTTATGGTTATGGGGCGAACTGCCAAGCGCGCTACCGCAAGGGAGCGTAGCGCAAGCGAAGCCGCTGCCCCGGAAAAACGCCGGGAAGAATACTGATATTCCCGACACCCAGTTTTCTCTTAGTGGCACACCACACAGAAAGCGATGATGTTGCCGATACCTCGTTGTTTGGCGGAGCCACCAGGAACGAAACTGCCGAAGCAGATTCTGAACCGGTGCTCAACGCCGGTAGACTTGACGCTGGCAGCGAAATTTCAGCTACCAGAAAAGCCTGAACGAGCTTTAAGGCTGAGCCCTATAACGCCGTGCTCATTTGCGCAGCGGTTGTAGTGGATTTTTGTGCAACAATGAGCACAGCGAATGCACAAAAAGGAACGTAGACCGCTGCGTCAAATGGAGCACTTTGTTATGAGCAAACTGAAACAAAACCGGAGTCTTCAAATTTAAGGTGCCCATTTTCGGTAAAAACCACTTTATCCGCTCTCGTGCAACCTTCACCACCAACATGGACATAGTAATTTCCATTGGATCGAGTTATGTATGATATGTAGCGGTCTCCAGAATGTAATGCATACCACGATGATGCGATTTTTCGTGCTACGTCCTCTGAAACGTTACCCTGAATCTCATAGAATCGATATGGTTGATCTACGAAGTAACGGTGGACCTCATAGTATCGACACCTCACATGATTACTATGCTTCTCATATTCCTCTTCGGGAAAATCAAGCCCCGCTGAATAGCAAGTTACCTGTGGAACCAACACGACCCTAGAGGTTAAAACCTCCGGTGAGTAATATTGCGTAAAATTACCGATGTAGGAATCGCGATATATAACGGTCTTTCCCACTACCCCAGGAAACTTTTCCCTCAACCCTTCCACGTTAAATTTGTAAAGTTCTACGCCATAAAGATCTACTGTAGATGACTCGTTTCTTACTCGATGAAACGAGCATGAAACCAGTGCAATTAAAACCAAAATAAGCAGTAGATTCCTCATGCCTCATCGCTCATAACGCCCGGCTTTGGGGCGGGCTTGTAGCCGCGAAGCGGCGAAAAGGCCGTCCCAGCCCCGAAGGGGCGACAACAGCCGATTGTTATAAGCTGAGATCCGCAGGCACTTCACTGTAAAATTCAAACTCATTTGCCATGCCGACGCCATTGCCACCATCAATGTAACGGACTCCAACCGCAGTCCCTTCGGGAGTCTTCTCTATTTGTATAGCTATGCAAGGTATTTTCTTATTAGAGTTATCCTCCCTCTGCAATGCAAACAACGGCAACTCTGTTTCGTATGGCTCGCTGCCTGACGGAACGTAGAACACGGCACGCCCATCTTTCACATCCTGTTCAGTTGCAACTCTTCCAGAAATGTATGGAACAGTCTTCCAATTTTCTATTTCAATTGCATCCCACATCGTGGTCTACCTATGGCTTATAACGCCAAGCACACGGGCGACAAGCCGCGCAGCGGGTTGGCGTCCCGCCGACCCCGAAGGGGGCGGCGTAGTGCTGCTTATGGTTATGGGGCGAACTGCCACGCACGCTACCGCACGGGAGCGTAGCGCAAGCGAAGCTGCTGCCCCGGTAATATGCCCGAAAGAATGCTGCACTTCCAGGCCACGAATTTTCTCTTAGTGGCACACCACACAGAATGCTGTGATGTTGCCGGTACGGCTTTGTTTAGCGGAGCCACCAGGAACGAAACTGCCGAAGCAGATTCTGACCCGGTTCTCAACGCCGGTAGACTTGACGCTGGCAGCGAAGTTTCAGCCGCCGGAAAAGCCTGAACGAGCTTTAAGGCTGAGCCCTATAACGCCGTGCACACGGGCGCGAATTTACGAGCGTCCCGCCGCCGCTTGCGGCGGCGTAGTGGTGCACATGGTTATGGGGCGAACTGCCAAGCGCGCTACCGCAAGGGAGCGTAGCGCAAGCGAAGCCGCTGCCCCGGAAAAACGCCGGGAAGAATACTGACATTCCCGACACCCAGTTTTCTCTTAGTGGCACACCACACAGAAAGCGATGATGTTGCCGATACCTCGTTGTTTGGCGGAGCCACCAGGAACGAAACTGCCGAAGCAGATTCTGAACCGGTGCTCAACGCCGGTAGACTTGACGCTGGCAGCGAAATTTCAGCTACCAGAAAAGCCTGAACGAGCTTTAAGGCTGAGCCCTATAACGCCCGGCACAGCGGAAACCGTAACGGAGCGAATTTTTGTGTAAAAATGAGCGCCAGCGAATACACAAAAAGGCGCGTAGTGTAGGTTTTCCGCTGGTGCCGCTTGTTAGAGCTTTTTCTGTTCCTCAACAAGGCGCTCCATTTTTCTGAGTTTGTTTACTAAGACTCGAGCACCACTTTCATCTACGAAGCTTTGGTACATCACCGTTGAGTCCCGAAAGTGTAGGTCAAGTCGGTTAAGAATATTCCGAAGCGAGTCGAGCATATCTTCGACAAGCGCTCTGCTGACGCCATTTATTGGATTGGAGGATCGGTCGGTCAGATAGTCATGATCTTGATGAGCAATACGCTTATTTCGATGCTCCCGAGCGAATTTCGCCTGAGCTAGAGCTGCTTCGCAGAGTTTCTCCACTTCAATTTTTAGAGCATCATTCTCAATGAGTGGTGGCAGGGACAGAACCGTAAGATTTTTATTTTTCCCCTTGGCTGGAGGGTCTGTCATCCTGGATATACCTAGGAGCACGCTGTCCCAGAGTTCGTCTTGCACAATCTTGAAAAACAACCCAGCCGTTCGATTGAGCAGTCGTATTGTTTCGTCGTCTGTACCAAAGAGCTGGCGATACTGCTGCCAAATTACATGAAGCTCCACTAACTTCCTGTATAACTCGAAAAAATGTATGCCTAACTCTGCCCCCATGGACTGAAGGTATTCATTTCGCACTTCTTCGCTCGTTCGTGAAGTCATCTCTGTATTGCTCTAACGCCGTGCACACGGGCGCGAGTTTACGAGCGTCCCGCCGCCGCTTGCGGCGGCGTAGTGGTGCACATGGTTATGGGGCGAACTGCCAAGCGCGCTACCGCAAGGGAGCGTAGCGCAAGCGAAGCCGCTGCCCCGGAAAAACGCCGGGAAGAATACTGACATTCCCGACACCCAGTTTTCTCTTAGTGGCACACCACACAGAAAGCGATGATGTTGCCGATACCTCGTTGTTTGGCGGAGCCACCAGGAACGAAACTGCCGAAGCAGATTCTGAACCGGTGCTCAACGCCGGTAGACTTGACGCTGGCGGCGAAGTTTCAACCGCCGGAAAAGTCTGAAATAGCTTTAAGGCTGAGCCCTATAACGTCTCAAACACCGGCGCAGCTTTGCTGCGTCCGAGTGCTTTGGCTTGTTAGCTTTGCCTTCACTGGAAGTCTCCACGTGCCTTTAGCACGCCATTCTGTTTTAGAAGAAAAAGCTCATCAATGTAATTTCCATATACAGCTACAGCTTTGTTTCCTCTAATCTTGTAATACGGCTCAGGAAACCATTTCTTGATCTGGTCTTTTTCATAAATAGCTAGGTCAATGACAACGGGTTCGGCGAACTCGATAATAACAGGCTCGATACTGGTGTCTTCGTTATACGAATGGGAGTAGTCGTATGTGGCGTATGGCCCGGCCCACCGACCATCTTTCGTTTTATAAACCGGCGTATACTGATACTTTGAATGGTAATATTTTCCGTCATGCTTCTCCACGTAAAGAAGAACGTACTCATGCTTAGAAAAGGGCGGCGTTCCATAATGGTCAAAGACCGTAAACTCAATCTCCTCACCCTCAAAGTATCCCTTATATGGTTCTACTATTTTATATCTGGCTAAAAACTGACTATCAAAGGGTATTTCCCCTTCCTTTGGCGCTACCGGCGAAAGGCTGATTTTCTGGCCGACAAACACAAAGTATTTTGTATTTTCGGAGCCCGAAAGCACCGAGAATGAAGCTACAAAAAGTGCTAAAAATAGAACTATTCTCACAGAGCCCCCCTGAAAGCTAACGCCGCGCACAAAGGCGCGAGCTTGCGAGCGTCCTGCCGCCGCTTGTGGCGGCGAATTGATGCGCCTTGTTAACTGTTTTACATGGCACAGTACACCCCGACAAGGTCACCACGAACACCAATGGATATGAACTCACCGCCAGCACTCTCCATGCCAAGACCAAACTCTTTGTTCTTCGGATCGTACCACTGAATGTAACCATCATCGATTGCGACAACCCAATAGTCCTCGAATACCTCTGAGTTGAAATGTTCGCTAGTTTCGTCCAGCCGGAATCTTTGAAGATAGGGTGTAACCAGAGCCTTTCTTAGCTTTGGTATGTATGAAAGCACCTTTTCTTCACTCCACGGCTTACCCAAGGTCGTACCAGGCTCTGGCTCATCATATGCATAAGCCCCTAACTCGTTTTCTATAATCTGGCTGATTTCTTTGCTATTCATCTTGGACAGTTAACGCCGTGCACACGGGCGCGAGCTTGCGAGCGTCCCGCCGCCGCTTGCGGCGGCGTAGTGCTGCACATGGTTATGGGGCGAACTGCCACACACGCTACCGCACGGGAGCGTAGCGCAAGCGAAGCTGTTGCCCCGGAAATATGCCCGAAAGAATGCTGCACTTCCAGGCCCCGAATTTTCTCTTAGTGGCACACCACAAAGAAAGCGATGATGCTGCCGGTACTACATTGTTTAGCGGAGCCACCAGGAACGAAACTGCCGAAGCAGATTCTGACCCGGTGCTCAACGCCGGTAGACTTGACGCTGGCAGCGAAATTTCAGCCGCCGGAAAAGCCTGAAAGAGCTTTAAGGCTGAGCCCTATAACGCCGCCAGCACGCGCGGCTTTGTAGTGGAGGCGAAGCCGCAACGGAAAAGCCGTCGCAGTGACTGGCTTTGTTAGCACTAACCGGCACTTTTCGCCAAGTTGCATTC
>JBJHDA010000007.1:0-12566 GCA_050486305.1 Candidatus Saccharimonadota bacterium | reverse complement strand
TGTCATCTGACAAATCAAGCGTACGGCGGTCTTCGCCTTCGCCGTTACCAGTACATGCAGCAAGCAATAACCCAGCAGCCACAACTGCAGATTTTGCCCGCATACTCTTAGGCGCCTCTACGAGAGCCTGTGCGTTTGGATTTGGAACAGATAATTCACTCATTTTGACCTCGAAACTCCTTTAATAGTCTTTTGCTTTCCTGCTAAAAAACTTCTCTCACTTGTACTCTCTTGTATTATATCACGTTTATACAGCTTATGTCAATGGTTTTAACACTTTTTTGGATATAAAGGTACTAGTACGTACTCTTTATGCTTATTCGGCAACTTCCCCAAGGATAAAACTCGTCATTTTATCGACTGGATGAGCTTTGTTTTCTGCTCGAAACGTATTGACTGTCAACCAGCGCTCGATTCCGTCCACGTTAAGGCTCAGCTCAAGCTTTTCCAGCGCTCGGGCTTTCTTTTCGGCTAACGAAGCAAAATCACGGTTTAGGGTCTGTATCGTCTCAAGTGGCATCGCATCGCTAACGACAGGAGGGGCTTCGATTTGAGCAGGAGAAGCAATCCGGGTCGCCCATAACCGGCCATCGAGTTCAGCATCCAGTCGCTGGACGCCATGGCCCCAGGCAAAATCGCCAGATTCTTGATCAAATTCATCAACAAAATCAGAAACGACAACTAAAGCGTCGTGCTGATAGTCAATCCGTTGCTCAACGAGCTGCAGCATAGATGATAAAGCTGTGGAGCCTGCTGCCTCTTCAACATACCGCTTAGCTTTCCCATCAAGCTGGCTGAAAACAAACTCGAGGTCGCCGCTGTATCCCTCATGCACTAACCCTGCAGTATTGCCGTCATTATGATAAACAACTATTTGGGCATTAGCTGCCCGGCTAACATGGCCACAAATAGAAAGCATAAAGTTGCCAATGTTCCGAGCAGCATAATCACCAGTTAGATGATCTAGCCGCTCCGGGCTATCGTATACAAAATGTAGGCGGGACGGCGCAGCATCGTTCGTGACTTTCCGCGCCATATACTCGCCTGCTATAAGCGTTGCTCTGATATCTATATTGTGGGCAGCATCGGCGCCAGGCAAATACGCGCCAATACCATCTATATCCGTACCGCTCCGCTGGCGGGTCAATGAGGGAATCAGTCCAGTGTCATCAGCACTATACTCTCCTATAAGAGAGCTGGTACCAAGCTCGATATGCTGAAAGTCAAGCTGCTCAGGACCGGTTCGTTTAAGAACGTCGTCCAAATAGCTTTCGGCGTGGCCGGTCATCTTGGTCTCCTTTTTGAGAAGTCTCGTTGCTATTACTGATAGTTCGTAGTACTACGTCGTTTATCTGATCAGTATTTTCGCTGTGGGTGTAAGACCGGCGATTCATGAACCGCTTCGTCTTTTCCTCTTCACCCCTCTGCGGGATATCTGCAGCTTCTAGCATAGTTTTAAAGGCAACCGCAGCGATTGTTCGCCGCGTTAATACGGCTTTCTCCATCGGGGTTAACCTGGTTTCTTTCCCGAGCGTTTCCTGCATCTTGGCGCTGCCAGCACTGCTGATAAGCGCTACTGAACCGAGCGCAAGCGCTGCCACACGGGAGAGGTCTTCTGCCTTAATCATTATTTCTGCGTCAGAAGCACCCTCGACTAAGCGACGGGCTCGCTCGGCCTGCTGCCAGCCCTGCCCGATACGCGAGTCGCTCAGGCTAATTGGCAGAACAAGTCCGGTTTCGTTCAAGTTTTCTATCACACTTGCCATGTACGCACCCGCTTGCCTATCAAGTCTATACTGCGACTGGAGCTTTTCACGTATGTGCTGCCGAGCCTTTGGAGGAGGCAGCAAGCCACCTACTTCTTCGCTTGTCGTACTGCGCGCCATATCGCGGCCCTGAAGTTCCCGCGCTATTTGCCCTGCGTTATCACCAGCGAGCACACTGACACCAAACCGGCTGCGGAGCGCATCATCAAGCTCCTTTGATCGTCGTCCGTTCGCAAAGTTCGTGGTCGCATAAATTGAAGCGTTTGATAAATCATGCGCCTCGCCATTTACGATAAGAGATTTGCCGTCCCAATACTTGTGCAACGGCCCAGTATCCTTCAAGTGGCTTATCTCGTTAAAGTACAGCTTTGCCATACCATTAAGGCTCAACTTGCCAGGGTTAAATACGCCGTTCAGAACATATCCATCTATCGTCTCAGCGAAATCAGTGGATGCAATATCAACACGCTCCCTCTCGCCAACGACTATGTTTCCAAATGCGGTTTTACCGCTACCAGGGTCACCCTCAGCCAAGACAGCAGTCTCAGCACCCCCCATCGTTAAGGCACCGTAAGCAATCTCCCACCGGTTATCTTCCGGCAGAATCAGACGGTCACGCAGTGCTGCAACGCCTGCTTGTGTCATCTCGATATGCTTATGCATATCACCTTGCGGGGCTTCTGCCCAGCTTTGTTCGAATTCGCTCATAGATAATTCACTCATAATTATTTCTCCCTTACTTTAGGTTCTTTCCTTCTTGATAATCGATTCAGTCCGCCACGGAATGCTTGCGCGGCTGCACCCATTACGAGCAGCGCCGCAGAAAGATTTCGCGTGGTTTCAAACCCGTCAAACTCATTACGCTCGGTTTCGACGTATTGTTCACTGGCGATAGCACTGACAATCTCTTGCACTTCGTTGATAGACGTTGCCGTATAGCTGTCGTCAGCTCCGACTATCCGGTCGTTTGTCGCCTGATCAATGGCTGCTTCTCTCTCACTGCCAAGATAGCGGACAGTGGTACCTGGCGTACCAGTCGCGATAACACTGACCCGATCGCCGTCCGCCTCATCGCGCAGCTCCGAGGAGACGCTTTCTAGCGAGCCGGTAAAATAAAGTATCTTATCTGCATCAATAGAATCGGCGATATTCAAAGCGCCAACGAGGTCGGCAGAAGAACGGTTTCGGAAGTTTCCTAGGTAATTCTCAAAGTTGGTCACGACTTCTGCATGCCCTGCATCTTCAGTGATTGAACCCATGTGTTCAGCATTGCTGCCAGCCGCAATAAAGGTTACCTCAACACCGGAGAGATCCTCCAGTAAATTAATACCGTTCACTGCAGCCTGCAACCTGGTTGTCCGGTCTTCACCCGCCTGTACATCACGGGCGTAGGATTCCCAGCTTGTATCTACGACTGCAGCCACTGTGTCAACACGATTGTGTGACTCCTCGGTATACGGCGCCGCCTCATGTGCAATCCCAGCAGAAACCGCAGAAATAGCAGCAAGACCGGTTATAGCAGCACCTATACGACGCATCTTAAGTGGCCGCCTTGCCTTCTCCTGCATGTCTGGATCAGAATATTGAAGCAGCTCACCTGCTTTACGCATCTCCTGATACCGTGCCGCTACAGCAGCCATACCAGCACCGGCAACAAGCGCCGCAGTTGTGGCGAGAGGGCGACTTTCAAAACCACCGTAGTTCACCACAAAATTTGCAGCATCAACTGGCAGTGACTGTATTTTGTCCACTTCAATCATAACGATAGCTATACTACCATACTTTTGCATTTTAAGCAAGAGCTTTATATTGCACTATTAATAATGCGTAAATATAGTATTGGACGTCTGTTAAAGGCTATTTTTCTGTGTTTTTATCGGCTGGTTTTTCGATTTCTTGTGGGCGCAACTTATCTTTCGGGAAGGTAAAGCCAAAGGTGCTGCCCTCTCCCTCTTTACTCTTGAATATTACGGCTCCGCCTTGCTCGACGATGACCTTCTTTGCCATGAACAGCCCGAGTCCTGTGCCATCCGGTCGAGCCTTTCTAGCGTTGCCGGCCCGGTAGAATTTCGTGAAGAGATGCTGCTGGTCAGACTTTGGTACTCCCATTCCGGTATCTGTCACCGTAAAATCTACGCTGTCCTCTTTGTCGGTCAGTTCTACGGTAATTTTACCCTCACTCGGCGTATAGTAAATTGCATTATCGATAAAGTTCATGATTACCTGCCGAACTTTCGTCTCGTCGACCATAAGATCTGGAAAATCTGTCGGCTTTTCATAGATAAGTTCGAGGCCTCTTGAAGACGCTGTCTCTTTTAGCTGGCGCACCTCCCCCTCTACCATATCCGCTAGATTCGCCCGAATCGGCTCGATAATAAATTTACCGGTGCGCAACCTGGATACATTCAGAAGATCAGCAATCAAATAAACCATACGCTGGGAACTCGTAAAGGCCTGACTGAGCAGCTTTTCTTGCATCGGCTTTATCTCGCCGGCATCGCCCTCCAGTACCATACTGAGATAACCTTTTACAGAGGTGAGCGGCGTACGCAGCTGATGTGATGCCATGCTGATAAATTCGTCTTTTGTCTCGTCCATCTCTTTGAGCTTTTCATTAGTTTTGCGAAGCTTCTTTGTAGCGTCATCTACTTTTTGCTGCAAAGTAACGTTAAATTCCTCTATTTCCTCAAACCTGAGTGCGTTTTGCACGGCTATCACCAATTCATTGGCAATGATTTCTATCATCTTGATGTCTTGTCGACCGTACGGACTCCCGCTCTTTTTCTCACCAAACATTAAGAAGCCGACGCCCTCAATATCGTACTCTACAGTGGTAACCAGGCGTGCAACCGCAGCAATGTCATGCGCCTGGAGCAGCTCTTTAAGCTCAGTATCTTCACGCTCCAGCTCATCAGTTAAAACTACGCTTTTATGAACATGAGCCACCAGCTTACCAATCTGCTTTAGTTCACCTTCTTCTAGCTTTTTACCGTTGTCGCCAATCAATCGAGTGTTTATGTATTGAGTTTCGCGGATATGAAACGCGACAAAACTGGACTTTAAGTGAGCCTTGATTATCGAAACAGTGTCGTTAAGTAATGGCTCGACGTCTACTTTAGCAACAAGCACCTTATTTAGTTCGTCCAGAAACTCCTGCGGATCATATGCGTCCCGATAAAATATACGGTTCGATATTTTATCAAAGTATGCTTTAAAGCTCCCGAAAGATACGGCAGCAATAACTAGGGTTACAACGTATATCAGCTGTTCAATGTTTTCATTCTCAGCAATATCTAATAAAGCTCCGCGGAGTGCGTAAGTAACAAGGGCATATATTGTCGCGATGATACCTATCGACAGCAAATATGTTAAAGTTTTGGCGAATATCAATCTCAGATCAAAGAGCCTGTGTCGGATAATCGTATAGGCTAAGCCGGCAATAAAAAAGACACTAAATAACGAACCGGCATCAGTTAAAAGGAAATAATCAAACAGAAACGGCAATAAGGCATTTGTCGTTAATACACCCGCCAAACCAAGACCAAAGCTCCAGAATAAAATATCTATTTGGCTGGCGAGCTTATTTTCAGCGGAACGGCGAGCCAACACTAGATCATATATCACAACGATAACCGTCAGGAGCAAGATTAAGAAGTAAATCTCAGCAGCGGGGCCAAAATTAATTTGATAAGTGCCGTCCTCTAAGAATACGCCTGCTACATAGAGCGAGGTTGCTGAACTTACAAGTATAGCTCCGTGCAGCATTACAAGTATTTTTTCGAGCCAGCCGAATCGCCGCGCAGTAAGGCTTTTTATGAATAGCAACAGAGAGAAAAGTGTACCTGAACTAAAGAAGAACACTGCTCTGTTTGCCGTGAGCGATGCACCAGGAGAAAATTCACCAGAACCAGCAACATAGTTTGTAACCAGCCAACCAGCCAGCGCAACACTAAAGATAAAAAAGTTCCTATGCAGGCTCGACTTATAATTCCTCAGGTAAACCACCAGGCCCAGAGCTATGAATGCCACGGCTAGGAATAAACTTACAGCAATATAGCTATTAACCATTAGTACTAATATTACATAAAATTAACAAAAAGACGTATTTTATTAGGAATAACGCCTCTTTTCGTGAGTATGCAATTTTACATTAATCAATACGAAGCTTGAGGAGTTTGCTTTAGCAGATTTTTAAGACCGAGCATACTGAGGCTTTTATAGTGGTTTGTCTTGGTAAATTTTGTACGTTTTGCTTCCATTGTCATAGAATCAAAAACATATGCACGGGGTGCGTAGATAGGTTTAGGCCGATTATTTGAACCTTCAAGAAGATTCAGTAGCGCTTGAGTTGAGCCCATGCCGGCAGCTATCGCGACACCTGGTGCAATTGAGGGGGCAGACTTCTCTCCGGAAGCAACCTTCTCGAATGTCTTTATATCTGCGTAAGGAGGCAGATATGGAAGCCACCTGCTCAATGGTACTTCTTGACTGGCAACGTATTCAATGTCATCGCTTTCTTTGAACCCGAGAACTCTCTCTAGGCTTTTACCATCTGGCTTAAAGGTCGTTACCAGGGCACCGAAGCCTATATTCAAGGCAGTTAATACCGGAATCTCTCTTTTTCTTGACTCTCTTGCTAGCATCACACCGAGTGCATGCATAGTAAATTCTGTCTCATCAATAACCAGGTCCGCATCCGCAACAAACTCAGCTGTATTTTCTGGCGTAATCCCATCGGTATAAACGGTTGTCTTTATTGATGGATTAATGTCGCCAAGATATTCTGCAACCGCAACGGCTTTATTTGTTCCCACAGTACGTTCCGTGCAAATCGCTTGGCGATTTGTATTCTCGACCTCGAATGGCTCCGGGTCGGCTAATCTGACCTCCCCAATACCTAGCCGTGCTAATTGGACAGCTAGCATGCCTCCATCCCCTCCAGCACCTGCGATTGCAACTGTGGAGTTCTCTATTCTCTGCTGCTCTTGCTCCGAGAGAAACCCAAGATTTCTTTCAAACCGGACTGCTTCGGCACTCATTTTACTGCTCCGATTAAGTTATCCCCGTAGTGCCCCAATCCATTACTTTGGATTTCACTCTTGAAGAACTTCCGCAGCAACACTGTCCTCCTGCTCCTTTCCTGCAAAGAATCCACTATCTGTGTCGTGTCGATTGATATTGGCAAAAGCTTGCCGCCGAGCTCTGGTATATCCTTTGTTTCTGCAAGCTCTTCTACTGGAATCCCAAGACCGCTCAGCATACTTGCGAGGGGTCTTTCAACGATAGCGTAATCTCGCTCTGTCTCAATCAAGTTTGAATGGAATGTAAGAGCACGAATTACGGCTAAGCCGATCAGGTGCTGAGTTTGCGGGTTTTCATGACTTGCAATAAATCTCGAAACTTCAACATCACCTACCGACACACCGTTACCGTCGCTAAAAGCTTCGGGAAAATACTTCTCAACGGGCAGCAAATCTTGCTGGCTACGCTTGTGGATCAGCCTCCCTGAGCCGACAACCCTGGTATCGATGCCCTGCTTTTCTATCACGGCAAACTGCGTAGATCGCTCGTCATCTGAATCAAATTCCCTTCCCTCGGCGTCCACGCTATTCTCTGGAAGAAATCCAAAATCTCTTACGTATTTATCTGCACGGAATCTGCCTACGTCATCGTACTGGGATGCGTTAATTACGCAGCCTTCTACTGATACTTTACCAACCCAAAAGCGAGCGTTACCATTGAGTTCAGCCTCAAAGTACTGTGGGGCGGCTTCTCTTGCTGCTTCCAGTGATTCAACTGTAGTTAATTGTCTCAATTATTTGCCCTTTTCAATAAATTAAAAAAGCATGCCACAGATCAGAAATACATACGATACTTCTGGTCATTGGCACGCTCTATCTTCTAAGGTTCCAAGCAAACTTTAGCATAAACAATTAGATAAGTCAACAAAAAACGTCTAATCTGTTACGTTACCGTTTCTGCGCCTCTGTATAAACGTTTTTGTCTTTTCGTATCCTTTCGCTAAAGCGTAGCCACCTATGAAAAGTCCTGCCCAGAACTTCCAGTCAGAGCCATACTCCACGACATACTCCGCTTGCCTTCCTAGTCCAACCTTTTCAGCTTGCTGTACTCCCCCGGCTATAAGATACCCTATGCCCGCGCTTACGGTAGCCCCCAGTGCTGAAAATCCGAGGCCTCGCGCAATATCACTTCTTAGCGTTGGGTCCTTTTCCTTTATGTGGTGCTTCATCATGACAATCCCCGGACCGATGCCTAGCGCAATACCCACGTCAGCAACCCGGCCAGACAAGGTATTTTTATTTTCGGTCTGTAAATAATCAGCGTCTTTATTCTTCTTGAATTTACTGATGATACGGCTGACCGCTTCCTTCTTTCTGTGGAGACCGAGCGCCATTAACGAGCTGGTTCCACCCTCTATTGCCATTGTCAGACCGCCTACCACTGAAGCAACCGCCACAGCATTGTCAGTTCTATCCAGTGCACTAAATGCAGCCATCGCCCGGACAGCCTCGTTCCCCGGACTCTGTTGAAATGCCAAAGCAGTAATCGCAGATCCGATTAGTAGACCGGAGGCAACTTTGTTCTTAATAGATCGCTGCTCCAGTGCATCTTCGGCAGATGCCGGCGAAAATTCTGGCTCATTATTTTCTGGTTTATCCATAAATTAAAAATCCTTACGAAGCAAAAAGTGCTACCACACATACCGCTTGTGGTATATGCTGGTAGCATCTGATAGACTGAAAAAGATCTACTATATAATACAAATTTTATACATATATGTCAAGCATTGCCTCATATGAATTCTCGTAAAAAACCAGACGCAAAAATCGCTATTATAGAAGATGAACTGGCTATCGCCACGATGTACAAGATGAAGCTTGAGGCCTCCGGTTATGAGGTAAAGACCGCAGCAGACGGCGCCAGCGGCTACGAATTATTAAAAGATTTCTGCCCGGATGCTGTGCTGCTTGATTTGCGAATGCCGAATATGTCTGGCGATAAAATGCTTGAGAAAGTCCGCGAGTCTGACTGGGGCGGCAATATACGAGTTATCGTGCTGACGAATATCAGCCGAGACGAAGCTCCCTCTAGTTTACGTGTCCTCGGTATAGACCGCTATATCGTCAAGGCCCACCACACACCGTCCCAGGTAGCAGCGGTGGTCGGCGAAGTGCTTGGCTAGCTTGCAGCTCAAGATAACCACTAGTACAAACACGATGGAAGAGTTGCCTCCATCAATCTGTTACAATAATAACCACAGATAAATAGAAAGAATTGTTGTGGCCAAAATTGTTATCGCCGAAGACGACCAGATGCTAGCAGAGATATACCAGACCCGCTTACAGCTAGCCGGCCACGACTGCTCAGTTGCAAACGATGGCTTGACCGCTCTTAGTAAAATCAGAGAAGTTATGCCAGAGCTCGCCCTGTTGGATTTAATGATGCCGCAGCTCTCTGGCGACGAAGTGCTCGCACAGATGCGCCAAGCCGAATGGGGAAAGAACATAAAGGTGATTATCCTAACTAACATAAGCGAGGCAGAGGCGCCAGCAACGCTTGATAACCTTCAGTTCGAGCGCTACATCGTAAAAGTCAGCCTGTCACATAACCAATTAGCCGAAATTGTTGATGAAACACTCGGTGGCAAAACCACAGCTCCAGCTGCAGCTACTTAGGTGAAGAGTCAATTGTGTTTAGAGAGGATTTTGCGTAGTATTTAATCATGGCAACAAAAATCGCAATTATTGAGGACGATGTCGCTATCGCCCAGATGTACCGAATGAAGTTTGAGGCGGAAGGCTACGAAGTCGAAACGGCCGAAAACGGAAAGCTCGGTCTTCAGCTTGCTGAAGAAATGAAACCCGACGTTATCTTACTGGACCTGATGATGCCGGAGCTAACTGGCGACGAAATGCTGCGGCAGCTCCGTGCTACAGACTGGGGCAAAGACATCAGCGTGATTATCCTAACTAACATGGGCGAACAAGAAGCTCCTGCCGACATAAAAAATCTCGGCGTCAAGCGATTTATCGTGAAGGCTGACATGACGCCGCGCCAAGTGGCCGAAATGGTCAAAGCTGAACTAGCCGACTAGCCCCGCTCCTGGCTGGTACAATACAACTTATGAGAATCGCAATTTTAGGTTTTGACCGACAGGGCAGATCGGCGCTCGATTACTGGGCAACCCCGGAAAATACTATCACCGTATGCGACAAAAACCCTGACGTACAAGTCCCTGAAGGTTACGACACACAACTAGGCTCAGATTATTTAAAAAACCTGGATCAATTCGATCTGCTTATTCGGACCCCCGGCCTTCACCCCCACGAAATTCAAGACGCTAACTCAGAGAATCCACACATACTAGAGAAAGTAACGACCGTTACCAATGAATTCCTCCGTGTCTGTCCCACCAAAAACATCGCCGGGGTAACCGGGACCAAAGGGAAAGGCACAACCAGCACATTGCTCACAAATATTTTGGAATCTGCTGGCAAGCGCGTCCATCTGGGCGGGAACATCGGCATCGCCCCCTTAGAACTTTTGAAGAATGACATACAATCGGAAGATTGGGTTGTACTGGAGCTGGCAAACTATCAATTGATTGATCTTGCCTACTCCCCGCCATTTGCTATCTGCCTGATGATAGCGCCGGAACACCTTGATTGGCACGCCTCTCTTGATGAATACCTGCGCGCCAAGCAGCAACTTTTTGCCCATCAAACAGAGCACGATATCGCAGTGTATAACGGCAAAGATAATCGTTCTATGCACCTTGCTATCACTAGCCTCGGTACCCACATTCCGTACCTTGAAAAGCCCGGTGCCTACGTAGCGGACGGCTCGATTATCATCGACGAAGCTCCGATTTGCACTACAGAAGATGTACCCCTGCTTGGCGTACACAACCTAGAGAACGTCTGCGCGGCGGTCACTTGCGCATGGCAAATCACCAAAGATACACAGGCAATAGCGGCAGGCATAAAAAGAACGAAAAGCCTGCCCCACCGACTGCAGTATGTAGAAGAAATCAAAAACGTAGCGTTTTATAACGACTCGTTTGGCACAACCCCGGAAACAGCGATCGCTGCAGTGCATGCCATGACAAAACCAACGGTTCTCATCCTTGGCGGATCTGATAAGCGTGCCCAGTACGATTCACTTGCGAAAGAGATCGCGAACTCCAGCGTTTCAAGTGTTGTGCTGATTGGTCAAACTGCCCCGCAAATACGCGATGCGCTTGAGTCCGCTGGCTTTACTGAAGTTCACGAAGGTGGCGCTACGATGGATGATATCGTGCAAACCGCATATGAGCTCGCTGGCCCAGAGGCCGCAGTAGTGTTGTCTCCTGCGTGCGCCAGCTTTGATATGTTCAAGAATTACGAAGACCGTGGAGAACAGTTTATCCAAGCTGTTCGAGCACTCGCTGGAGCTGAGCGATAACCGGCTGCTCAGGCTGTAGCACTTCGGCACGTCCAGCTGCTTCTTCCTTAACGATATCCTCTATCCAATGGTAGTGTGTACAGCCCAGCACCACGACATCAGCTCCCCGTTCGCACACCATGTCAATTTGTTCGCGTATAATCTCTCTGGTTATCGTGTTTGCTTCTATCAGGCTGGACCAGTCGCTGCAATCGGGCTCTAATACCTCGACATCCTTGGCATATTCTTCTTTCAGCCACGCGTAGCGTTCACTGGCGAGCGTTGCCGGAGTTGCACATACCGCAACGATATTACTTTGCGTTAATTCTGCCGCCGGTTTTACCATCGGCTCCAGTGCAACTATCGGGATATTTATCTTTTGCCTGATTTTCTTTGCCAGAAGCGTACTCACCGTATTACACGCAATCACTATAATATCTACGTGTTCTGCAAGCTTTTCCATAATCGGCAGAACCAATTTTTCTAGTTCTTCTGGCGTTTTGCTGCCATAGGGAACATTTTTGGCATCACTTACGTAAACCGTCTGAAGTGCTGGAAAGTGCCGCTTTATCGCGGTCGCGACAGACTCACCGCCAACACCAGAGTCAAATACCCCTACTGTGTAACCAGACGTCATTGTGTGGTTTCCTCAGGATTGCGCGCAGCAGCGCGAATCACGTTCTCAAATAGTGCACACACAGTAAGTGGGCCAACACCGCCTTTTTGCGGAGTAATAGTAAGGTCTCCTCGTTCGTAGACCTCCGGCGCGACATCGCCAACCGTTTTGCCGTCTTCACTGGCGACGCCGGCGTCAATAACGACGGCACCTTCTTTTATCATGTCTGGGTATAGAATTGCCGGGCTCCCCGTTGCCGTAATGATGATGTCTGCCGAAATGCTTGCGCCCGCAAGCATTTCTGAACTTCGGTCTGCAACTTCTACATCAAGCTCTGAGCTTCTGAGGGACTGTTCAAGCGGTGCGCCAACCAGCTTGCCTCTTCCAATCAATAGTATTTTTTTACCACGCAAATCAATATTATATCCAGCGAGAAGCCACATGATTGCCATCGGTGTAGCCGGCTCAAAATATTCCGTGCTTCCGAGCGCATCAACATCCTTATGTGGCGCAACAAGCCGTAATGTGTCATCAGTTTTGCTCTTGTCTGCCAAAGGCAGCTGCACGATTATGCCATGCACCGACGTATCATCATTTAATTCCTCTATCTTGCTTGCGATATCAGCCTGCGAAAGAAAATAGCTCTCAACCTCTACCTGGATATCCGCACCGTATTGCTTTTTTAAACGGACGTACGTGTTTATGACTGGATCATCTTGTGTCTGGAGAATAGCAAGCTT
>JBJHDA010000006.1:0-25286 GCA_050486305.1 Candidatus Saccharimonadota bacterium | reverse complement strand
CAAACCCGTATTCAGAACTATGAAGCAAATGTGGCAGAAGAACGCTCCAGGCACAAAAAAAATCTGGGAAAGATACGTGAAGAAGCCACGGGAAGACTTGAAGGGCTAACCAGAGCGCTGACCGACAGGGAGAATCAAGAAAATGAACGTCATCAACAAGTTCTAGAACAGTTAAAGGCAGAGCTGCGAGAAAAGCTTCGTAGATTGAACTGCTAGGCTATTCAACTTCCCGAATAAAAGAGTGACAGATGGAGGGCACAAAATGCACATCCATTACATATGCAGACACAATGTGTACAGGAGCAGGCTTGCAGAAGCTTACACCAAATCCCACTTTCCAAACGATAGCTCAGCAGTAGTGAGTTCTAGCGGAATCGAGGCAGATCTTTCACTTTTTGAAAGTGTTAATGATTCTGTTCGCGTTTTATTACAGCAAGACGGCATCGAGCAACACCTCAGTCCACACTGGACGCAAACAACGCAAACACACCTAGATAAGCCGGAAATCATCGTATTCATGAGCAAATCGGTACACAATGATGCACAAAAATTTTTACAGGTGCCAAAAGAAAAAACTATCGTATGGAGCATCGCGGATATGCCCGGCGTCTACCCAAAAATCAAACAAAACGTAGACGACCTACTACAGGCACAGAAGCTATCATAGCTATAACCCGTCTGGTACGATAAGCGTATGACGAAAAATCAAGTGAGAGTCGGGCTCGGGGTGTTCGTTATAAAAAATGGGCAGTTCTTGTTACTGCAGCGCAAAGGTGCACATGGTGAAGGCACGTGGTCTGTCCCAGGAGGGCACATTGAATTTGGCGAAACATTCGAGGATACAGCAAAACGAGAGGTTGAAGAAGAGACCGGAATTACGATAAATAATATCCGGTTTGCTGCAGTGACGAACGACTACTTTAAGGACGAAGTAAAACACTATGTAACGGTATGGGTGCTCAGCGATTGGGCAGCTGGCAAAGTTCAAAACAAAGAGCCAGAAAAGTGCACCGGCTATGGTTGGTATGCGTTCAATCAGCTGCCGAAGCCATTGTTCTTGCCGATGCAGCAGCTGCTTACTTCCCCTTTTATTACTGAGATTAAACAAACGATCCGGCCATAATAGAAAAATGCTTGCCCAGGCAAGTATTTTTGGCGCACGCTTATGAACACTGATTTATCATTTTTAGATCAAGATGCACCGATAGCAGCCAGAGAGCTGATTGGCTGGCAATTTTTCGTTGCAGAGATAGATGGTTCCCTGACAGGAGGAACGATTATTGAAACCGAGGCTTACTCGCAGAGAGATGCAGCCAGTCATAGCTACCGCGGCAAAACCAAACGAAACGAAATTATGTTCGGCGAGTCCGGCGTTCTATATGTTTACTTCACGTATGGTATGCACTGGTGTCTCAATATCGTTACTGGAAGCATTGGAGATGGCCAGGCGGTCCTTATTCGCGCACTTCAGCCGAGCAGTGGTATCCAGAACATGCGTGGGCGGCGAAACAATCGGCCTGACACTGAGCTTACAGACGGTCCGGCCAAGCTGTGCCAGGCACTAGACGTGACTGGAGCCGATAATGGCTCTATTTTAAACAACGGCAACTTCCTACTGAAGCCACCAAAAAATCTAGACACAAAAATAAAAATTATCGCAACGCCACGCATCGGAATAAAGAACGATACGGGAAGGCTCTGGCGGTTCATTAGCGCTGAGCAGTTATAAGGGCGCTTGCCTTAGGTTATAATCAGGCCAGGACATGATTGGTATATTGACGGAACTAGCCCCTTTGCTTGTCATCTTTTTTGCTGGCTATGGCTTAAAACGGATTGGCCTACTTACTGCTGCGGACGGAAGCAGCCTTCTCAGGCTGTTGTTCTACGTTGGCTTGCCCGCTCTTATTATTACGACGCTTGGAACCGTTCGCCTGTCAGCTGATATGATATGGCTGGCAGTGCTTCCACTCGCTATCATATCACTTACACTGCTGGTAATATCCGCCTTCAAAAAACCTCTCCTACATAGCTTGGGCAGCAAAACCTTCGGTGCGCTCACTGCCGGAGCGATTATTATGAACACTGGGTTCTTGATACCGTTCGTAGAGCAAATTTATGGCAGCGAGGGTTTATCGCGCCTGGTTCTGCTGGACACGTTTAACGGCATCCTGACCTTCAGCCTTGTCTATTTCGTGATGGTACGGCTCGGCAATGACACACCTGACAAAAAGTACGTTTTGCAGAAAATCATAGCATCACCGCCTGTTTGGGCGCTCATTATTGCTTTAGCTATAAATGTGACGGATACCACAATGCCAGCACTACTTGACCAATCACTCACCTTTATTGCTGGTCTGGTTGGGCCGATTATCCTCATTGCGCTCGGGCTGAAATTTCAATTCCGTATCAGCAAACCAGCTCAGCTCCTTATTGGACTTGGGCTCCGGTTTGTGCTCGGCGGAGTCATTGGCCTCGGGCTTGTGTATTTGCTTGGACTGCGCGGTTTTGATGCTCACATAGCTATGTTAGCTGCAATGGCGCCTATCGGCTTTAACTCCATTACATTCTCTGAGATAGAGAAGCTCGACAGCGAGTTTGCTGCATCGCAGGTCTCGTTTTCTCTTGTGCTGGCAATAGTTGCAATGCCACTCTTCCTACTTGGATTAAGGGTATTGTTTCCGCTCTAGCTGGCGTTGTCTTTTTTTTGTGCAGATCCGTTATCTGATTGCTTTGGCGCTTGGAGTAATCGCTGCTGAGGAGTCTCTTCTTCCAGTATCTTATTCAGTAGCGTCGCTAAACTTTTGGCGTGTTCTCGGCTCATGCCCATACGGGATACGATCATCGGCTTGCCCATCGGCCCAGCAGACTGCATAAAGTTAATCGTGACCCCGTGGTTACTGGCAGACGCGTGTGTAAC
Source organism: Candidatus Saccharimonadota bacterium (assembly GCA_050486305.1). GTDB lineage: Bacteria > Patescibacteriota > Saccharimonadia > Saccharimonadales > SLHW01 > SLHW01. The sequence goes on along the minus strand of JBJHDA010000006.1, from coordinate 22,369 downwards.
ATCGGTATAGATTATGCGAGCGTCTTGCGGTAAAACAAACGCACCAGCCTGTTGCACCTCGTCAATAATATCTTGGGCTTTCATTTCTTCTCTGCCATAACCTGCTAAATTCCATAGCTTACTTGCCTTGTCTTCAGTAAGGCCAAAGTGGCTAATAAGCAGTAGTAGTATCTCCTCGGCAGGCCGTGTTTCGCCGTTTTCAATCCGTGCAAGCTCTTCGATATCAACCTCTACTGAACCTGAAACCTCTGCAATACTTTGTTGGAGCTGCAGCCGTAACTTCTTAAGCTCACTGCCGAGTCGCTGGTAATATTTTTGTTGCGAGTAATCCCCCATATGGATACCATGATACGCCTGACGACTATACGGTGCAATGGTGTTTTCATATTTTCAGTAACATTTTTATCTGCTTTCTACGCAACAGAAAATGCGTATAATCAAAGGTGATGTATGTATTAGAAAACGTTCCGCTCTCTGGCTACAGTACGATGCGAGTAGGCGGGGCAGCACGTTATCTGGCAGAAATTACAAACGCACTTGAAGTTCCAAAAGCGGTGGCCTGGGCTGAGGAGCACAGTGTGCCGGTACTCATGATAGGTGAAGGCAGCAACATCGTTTGGCGAGACGAAGGATTTGAAGGAATCGTATTGGTAAACAAGATTCCCGGCTTTGACATATCTTCTTATGATGAAGACACGGCTTATGTCACTGTCGGAAGCGGTGAAAACTGGGATAGTGTCGTGCAGCGAACGGTTGAGGCAGGGTTCAGCGGCATAGAGCAACTCTCCTTAATACCCGGCACGGCTGGTGCGACACCGGTTCAGAACGTCGGCGCTTACGGCCAAGAAATATCCAATGTACTGATGACGCTGCAGGCTTATGATCTTCACGAGCGAAAACTGGTTACCATGACTTCTTCCGATTGTGGCTTCGGCTACCGGACCAGCCGGTTCAAAACAACCGATAGGGACCGGTTCTTGATTACCTCTATCTCGATGATATTGTCGAAACGACCGCCCATACAGCCGTTCTATCATGCCGTCGAGCATTATTTAAAGCAGCAAAACATAACGGAGTATACTGCTGCGAATATCAGAAAAGCCGTCATTGCTATACGTCAGTCTAAGCTTCCGGATCCGGCTCACGTCAGCAATACAGGTTCGTTCTTTAAGAACCCGATCGTTTCGCGCTCTAAGATACCCCAGTTAACCGCAGACTACCCGGACATAGCGTACTGGGATATCGACGAATACAACGTCAAGCTATCTGCCGCATGGATGATCGAGGCCGCAGGATTCAAAGGACTGCACGATAAAGAAACCGGCATGGCAACCTGGCCATCACAACCACTCGTACTCGTAAACGAAAGTGCGACGACTGCGCAGCAAGTCCTTGCGTTCCGCGACAAAGTCGCTAGCGCGGTGAAAGACAAGTTTCATGTCGAGCTCGAACAAGAACCGGAGCTCCTTCCTTAACGTAAGCTATACGCAGCTTATGTTTAGATAGACTTTTGATGATATTATCAAGCAAATGACCCATAACCCAGAACACTTGCCGGCTGATGTTCATGAAGCAGTGTCCCGCTTTGATAATTATGAGTTGCTCCATCGGCAAATGGGCGAACTTGCAGACGCCATACACAGGACAGCTGACATAGTGTTTTGCAGCGAAGAACCAGATGAAGTAGAGCTTGTTCGCTCGTCCATACAGGTAAAAAGATCGTCAGATGCAGCGCAACAAACCGTGGAAGACATCCTAAAAAGTCTTATCTTCGACGATGCAACAAGCCTGGATGAAAAGTTGCTTCAGGCCCACGACCTCGTTCATGAAGACTGGATATTACGGCATACTTACTTTACTGAAGCACTTGGCGAGCCCTTAGATGACGATCAGCCCGATATCGGTGATGTTGATGAAGAAGCGGAGTTCAAGGAAGATTCATTCGGAGACTTCAAAATATTTCATGGACGAGGTGAAGGGACAGTAGATTTAAACACGCTATGCGCAGACATTCTGGCAGACTATTATCGAGAGTCTGACCGTGATCTGAGGCATTTTATTGGCAGCCTGGTATGTGCGCTAGGTGGTGAAGAAAGTGAAGATTATGAAAGCCCATCAAGCCAACAGGAGCCGGGTGATATAGCAGAATGGCCAGAGTAATCGCTTACGAAAAATTGCTCGGCAACGGGTAGTGACTCGTTAGCTCAAGTACGTGACCGCGAAGTAACTCTAGCTTTTTATCATCCTTGCGGTTCTGAATAGCAGACTGCATGAGCTCAGCTATCTGTGCCATATTGGATTCCTTCATACCTCGTGACGTTATAGCTGGCGTTCCAAGCCGTAGGCCGCTTGGACGGAATGGCGGCAACGGGTCGTCCGGCACAGCATTTTTGTTCATCGTAAGACCGATTTTTTCTAGGGCAGCCTCTGCCTCGTTTCCGTCGATATCAAACGATTCTTTTACGTTGGCCAATATAAGGTGGTTGTCTGTTCCTCCGGTTACAAGCTTGAAGCCGCGCTTCATGAGCTCGTCTGCTAATTGGCGAGCGTTTAGCACCACTTGGCGAGCGTACTGTCGAAACTCCGACTGCTGGGCCTCATAAAACGCAACTGCCTTCGCTGCCACGGCATGCATTTGCGGTCCGCCCTGCACGCCAGGAAATACAGTCCTGTCGATAATCGTTGGTAGGTTATTCACGGTCTTTTCAGGTTTCTTAAGTGGATTACCAGCAGTGCCTCGACTCAATATCATGCCACCTCTCGGTCCGCGCAATGTCTTATGGGTCGTCGTCGTCATAACGTGAAAACCGTGATCAAACGGATTCGCCAACGCGTCGCCGGCAATCAGCCCGGCAACGTGTGCCATGTCCGCCATCAACACTGCCCCGACTTCGCCCCCGATTTCTGCGAACTTCCCATAATTGAGCTCTCTCGGATACGCACTAAAGCCAGCAAGAATTATTTTTGGCTTATGCTTTTTAGCTAAACGATGCAGCTGATCATAATCTATTTCACCCGTCTTGGTGTCTTTCATCCCGTAACGGATAAAGTTATATTGACGCGCAAGAACGGTCACCGGATGACCATGCGTTAAGTGTCCGCCATGGCCAAGATCCATAGCCAGGACGGTATCGCCTGGCTCGAGCCAAGCATGATAGACGGCTTCGTTCGCTTGAGCGCCACTATGCGGCTGAACATTCGCATGGTCACAGCCAAACAATTGCTTTGCCCGTTCGATAGCCAAATTCTCGACCTGGTCTGTGTTTTCCTGGCCAGCGTAATACCGTCTACCCGGGTAGCCTTCTGAGTATTTGTCCGTGAAAACACTTCCAAGCGTATCAAGCACTTGCTTGCTAACATGGTTTTCGCTCGGAATGAGTGTGAATGTATCCGATTGCCGCTTACGTTCTGCTGTTACGAGCTTATTAACTGCCTTGTCTTTCATGTCATTCCTCTCCTTGGTTGTTTATTGTACCAATAGTTAAGGGTAATGATTGTTGTAAATTAGGCACAATAAACGAAGGCTTTTGTGTATTGACTTTTATATCGCCGGGGATATAATTACTCGGCGTATGGTAACAACAAACGAAAAAATCGGCCAACTGATTTATCAAGTAAGGCAACAAAGAGGTATGACTCAGGCAGATTTAGCCCGAAAACTCAGCACCTCCCAGTCAGCCGTCAATCGAATAGAAAAAGGAAAACAAAACCTAAGCCTCGAAACTATCGCTAGAATTAGCGACGTCTTACAGAAACCTATCATAACCGTCACTGGACAAGCAACGAATTTACGTATTCATGGCGGCAAAAAGCTCTCCGGCTCAGTCGAAGTAAAAACCGCGAAAAACAGTGCGGTTGCCCTTTTGTGTGCAAGCTTACTCAATAAGGGTACGACCCGGCTGCTGCGTGTGCCACGGATTGAAGAGGTCTATCGAATAATTGAAGTGCTCGAGAGTATTGGAGTAAAGATAAGGTGGTACGGTGGGAATAACCTCGAGATCCGCCAGCCGGAAAAACTCCAGATAGATAAAATGAACATCGCTTCTGCCAAACGAACTCGCAGCGTCATCATGCTTGCCGGCGTACTAATGCACGAGCAGAAAGAATTCAAGATTCCATATGCAGGTGGCTGCAAGCTCGGAAAGCGATCCGTGCAAGCTCACCTCTATGCGCTGCAAGACTTTGGAGTACAAACTACCGTGAAAACTGGCAGATACCACATGAAAGTCTCTCGCAGAGCTGGACCAGCAGACACCGTATTATATGAGATGGGCGAAACGCCGACCGAAAACGCGCTTCTCGCCGCCGCTCGTATGCCTGGCACAAGCACTATCCGCTTAGCCTCATCCAACTACAATATCCAGGATGTTTGTCACTTTCTAAAAAAACTGGGCGTGAAGGTTTCCGGAATCGGCGGCCCTAATCTCACTATCGAAGGCAAGGCTACGATTAAGAAAAACGTGTCTTATGCCATCGGCGAAGACCCGATTGACGCCATGTTCTTCCTGACCGCTGCTGTTGCAACCAACTCAAAGCTTAAGGTAAAGCGATGTCCGGTGGAGTTCCTTGAAGTCGAGCTGATGAAGCTGGAGAAAATGGGTCTGAAATTCGATAAAAGTAAAACATATTTGAGCGAAAACAAACACACCGTGCTTGCTGACGTTACAATTTATCCTCACAATGGCTCATTGGTAGCACTAGAAGACAAGGTTCATCCGCTTCCCTATCCTGGACTGTTGCCGGATAATCTATCGTTCTTTGTGCCGATCGCTGCCGTTGCAAAAGGCCAGACACTCATACACGACTGGATGTATGAAAACCGAGCGATTTACTTTACCGAGATGAGCAAGCTTGGTGCAAACATAGAGCTTGTTGATGCGCATCGGGTCTTTGTAACTGGAAAGACATCGTTTAGCCCCGGCGATATAACTTGCCCACCTGCGCTTCGTCCGGCTGCCATACTTCTTATCGGTATGCTGGCAGCCAGCGGTACATCGACTCTTCGAAACGTTTACTCAATAAATCGCGGTTACGAAAAAATCGCAAAACGACTAAACGATATTGGCGCCGATATCGAAATTATGCACGAAATTTAGCAATCGTAACGTGATATAAAAATACCCGACACTGATCGGGTATTTTTATATGCTAGAAGAAACAAATCTACCGCTTTTTTCGTGTTGTGGTAGTGGTTTCTGCAGGAGCTAGCGCGTTTATCGCTGCTATTAGCAGCATACCAATCAACGCGTATACGATCATCGCAAACAATGTAGATAGCTCAAGCACGACATTGTTTTCGAACGTTTGCGTTGGAAATATACCGCGGAACGGTTCGAGCAGAACAGCGCTGGTTTCATAGACCCATGAAACAAACGTTACGTCTTGGTTTGCCGCAAACAGCCGCAGAACAAAACGTAAGCCGAGCACTGTAAGTACTGCACCGACAAAAACGTTTACTAGATTAGTAGTTAGATCGATTAATCGCATACTTTCCCTCCTTATTATTGTAGTTGCATTATACACTACACTTTCAATTACCCTTTGACTCAAGAAGTTGTTTGGTATAATCTGCTGGAGTCCTTTACTGCGTTAGTATGCGAGTGTAGTACAACGGCTAGTATGCCAGCCTTCCAAGCTGGAGATGAGGGTTCGATTCCCTCCACTCGCACCACTAAAATTCTTTATCAGCATTTTGACGCAAGCTTTCAAAATACGCGATGAAGCTCTTACGGCAACATCTTATTTTGTTTCAAGCTTAAACATTCTATCTATAATTTTTTCGTAAATTTGCTCGGCTTTTTTAAAGTGTGCCTGGCTTTGTCGGCCGTAATGCTCAAACGATATACCACTATTAACCTCTAGTATCTTCTTTTTTTCATCATCCAGCTGCACGATGTCCACGGCAGCAAGACGAAGTTTTAACGTTCGGCACGTGAGAATCGCCAGTTCGGACAACTGATTACTTAATGGTTTTGCGTCCGTTATGTCCTGCGCTTTTGCACCAAGCCCAAGATTAAATAAACGCAGCCTGCCCTTGATTACCGGTTGAGTCTTTTCATATATAAGCTCGGCTCGCTCATCCAGCACAATCACCCGAAACTCTTTTGCTATATTCTCATATGGTGAGGCAGCCCACGCCGCCTCACCGCTCCTGCGCACAACCTCTACACCAGCTGCTAAATCCTCTACATACTGCAGATTCTGGCCGCTACTACCCGTAAGTGGCTTAATAACAAACGGCTGCGCAGTGTCTGCTATCCTGTGCTTTACGTCAGAAGCTTTTATGTCTTCCCGTGCCGCGGATCTTACTAAATAGTGCGAGACCGCTGGAATATCAGCTGCCGATAACGTCAGATAGGTAGCGACTTTATCATTCGCAATTTCATTTGCCGCTCCATTGTTTATGTCGAAGTGGTAGCCATAAACCCATATAAACTCTTCCTCATTTGCTATTTTAATTACCCAATCGTCGGAATACGTGTCGACAGATAAGCCTTTCTTACTGGAAATAGCTCTGACTATTTGCGGCAATAACCGATTTTTTATGTATTTTCCTGTTTGCATACGGCACATTATACGCAGCTAGTTCTCTAGGGTATAATGTAGCCTGCGTTGGTGCGCCCCGGTAGCTCAGCTGGATAGAGCAAGTGGGTTCTAACCATTAGGTCGGGGGTTCGAATCCCTCCCGGGGTACCAGGTGAAATTTTAAGCCCTCCTGTCAAGGAGGGTTTTAAATTTTAGCTCGATAGTTCGAGCAAGGATTCGAACTCCTAGGCGGTTCGGTCGTAAGTCTGTTGCCCGAGTTATACTCGGCGCACAGATTTACGTGCGCTATCCCTCCCGGTGTACCAATAAAAGTAGCTGGCCTGTGCTGGCTATTTTATTGGTTGCTCGCGAAGCGAGTACGAACCCTCGGGTTCGTACAGGACTGAACGTGTAGGAGCTTGCTCCGAAAAGCGATGTCCGTGCAAGCGAAGCGCATCCCTGCCGGGTTACCAAGCAAAAAACACCTGCCACCACTGTTACTTATTTAACATATTCTTATGCGTTAACCGTCTAAAATACCGAGTTGACCAGAAATAATTGATGTAAGAAGGAGTCAACCATGGCAGAAGAAGACCGCAGAACACCAGAAGATAGAGAAAAAGTGGTGGTAGAAAGAGAACGCAACGGACTCAGCGGAGTTGTAGTCGCAATAATCGCAATAATATTCCTCGTGCTAATCGTCTGGTTCGTGATTGCCTTTATGGATACGGCAAACGATGCTACGAACAACGGCATTGATGACCCCGACACTACACCCGAAACAACCGAGCCAGCACCAGGCGGCGCTGATATTGAGTTCAACATGAATGAAAATGAAGGCTCTGGCCCTGGAAACAACACGGAAGAAGAATAGTCCACAAATCAATACATAACAGGTTAAAGCAGGCGCATAAAAGGGCTCCTGTCTTGACTCGCTATTTAGTTGGCGGCCAAAATCTCGTCTTAACTAGCTAAATTTGCTACAATCTACAGGTGCTAATCACATGGCGGGTGTAGCTCAGTTGGCGACCGATAGGTCAGAGATAAATTAATAGATTGCGCCATAAGCGCTCTAATCAACTGAAGATAGACTATAAGTCCACGTACATATACTTAGCAAAACATGGCGGGTGTAGCTCAGTTGGTTAGAGCGCCTGGTTGTGGTCCAGGAGGCCGTGGGTTCGAGACCCATCACTCGCCCCAAGTAATTAACTCGACATACTAGTCGGGTTTTTATTTTTGTTTAACAGTTTATTGTGACGAGCTTGCGATAAGCCGTTTGCTATACTACTACCTAGACAAGATATAAAAATATACCAGAGTGAAAGAAGGTATTATCCATGCTTAAGAAAGTTCGGGGATTTTTCCGAGAGTACCGCCAGCTGGCGTTTGTTATCGTTGCAATTGTTATTGCGCTTGGGCTGCAGCTCAGCGGTCAACAGATCGCGACAAACTGGGTACTCGGCGTTTCGTCGATGATAATGGTCATGTTCCTGACTGTCGACATGGTCAGAACACTGCGCGATGGGAATTTTGGGGTGGACGTTCTAGCAACAACCGCCATCGTAACAGCTGTTCTGCTCGGCGAATACTGGGCAGCAATGGTGGTGGTTCTTATGTTAACGGGCGGCGAGGCCCTTGAAGACTATGCCGAAAAGCGCGCGAAAACCGAATTGACGTCACTTATAGAGCGAAAGCCCCAAAAGGCCCGCGTACTAAAAGGGAAAGAGCGTAAAGAGATACCAGCCAGCAAAATTCAAGTAAAAGATAAGGTGGTAGTACTTGCCGGAGAAGTTATACCAGTAGACGGCATCGTACTCGAAGGCGAATCCAGCGTAGATGAATCCAGCCTAACTGGCGAAAGCCTCCCTGTTGTCGCCAAACAAGGCTCGAACATTTTAAGTGGCTCTGTAAATATTGATGGCGAGCTTATCATCCAGGCAACTAAAACGGCGGAAAATAGCCAGTACGAACAGATTATTAAGCTCGTTCAGTCCGCAAGTGCCAGCAAAGCGCCTTTTGTCCGAATGGCAGATCGTTTCGCCGTGCCATTTACGATGGTATCGTTCCTGATAGCTGGATCGGCTTGGTTTGTATCTGGCGATCCGGTCCGCTTCTTGCAGGTCCTCGTTGTCGCCACCCCTTGCCCGCTCATTCTTGCAGCCCCGATCGCATTAATATCCGGCATGAGCCGCTCAGCAAAAAACGGCATCATCGTGAGGACAGGCTCTGCTATGGAGCGCCTTGCTGAGCTGCAGACAATCGCTTTTGATAAGACAGGCACACTCACCATCGGTGTACCGAACGTATCTACGATTCATGCCAACAAAGGCTTTACAAAAAACGAGGTGCTCACCTACGCTGCTTCGCTTGAGCAAAGCTCGAATCATATCTTAGCCAAAGCGGTTGTGCAGCACGCAGAACAAAAGCATCTGTCAGTGCGCCCAGCCAAGCATGTCCGCGAAAGTGCTGGGCATGGCATAACCGGGCGCATGAACGGCAAGACTATCGCAGTCGGCCGGCTTTCCTTTCTAGACTCTATCGGCGTAGAGATACCAAAGAAAATCAAGCTAAAAACGAACGAGACCATCACGTTCGTCGCATTTGATAATAAGCTAGCCGGTCATATCTCGTTTATTGATAAGGTACGGCCAGAGGCAAAGGCAATGCTGGAACGGCTTAATAAATCGGGCATAAAAAATACCCTCATGGTCACCGGTGATTCGCTCAGTGTCGCACAAAAAATTGCGCGAAAGCTTGGCATCAGCCACGTACGCGCAGAGTGCCTGCCTGCCGATAAAATAATTGCGATTGAGCAGGTCGAGCACAAGCCAGTCGGCTTCGTCGGAGACGGGGTAAATGATGCGCCAGTACTAACGTCATCTGACGTTGGCATCGCACTCGGCGCGAGGGGCTCAACTGCCGCCAGTGAATCGGCCGATATTGTGATTATGCAAGACGACATCAGCAAAGTAGCTGACAGTATCGAGATAGCTCAAAAAACCTTTGCGATTGCCCGCCAAAGCATACTGATAGGTATATTTATCAGCATTGGTCTTATGGGGGTGTTCTGGACCGGACGGTTCAGTCCGTTAATGGGTGCTTTTCTGCAGGAAATTGTAGACATCGTGGTTATCGTTAACGCGCTACGAGCTCACGGTGCCTGGCAAAACCGCAAAAAGAAGCAGCAATTAATTAGCTAACTAGCAGTAATGCAATAACCACGGCAGGGACAAAAATATTGTCCAATCCGCGTGGGGATATGTTCTCCATCAAGGTGGCGGCAAACGGAATCACGACAATGTACATAATAATCGTTGATGTATCTATCGTCGGTTTGAATATAGCAGCGGTCGTCATGATGACTATGGAGCAAGCATAAAACGCAGCCGTTCCTACGAACGACTTCTTTTGTTTCATGATATTGTAGGCAGTCTTATGGCCGAACCGTGAGCCAATCAATGCAGCCATGCCATCAGCAAAAGCTATATGTAGTACTGTTACGGCAAAAATCGTCTTCGTCGGCTCAAGAAACGCCGCAACTAAAATAATTATTGGGGCAGCAATATCTCCAAAACTACGCCGCTTAACGTCAAAAATACTCGGGAAGATAACAAACTGGCGAACAACTACCGCGCCAGCCAATCCTATGAGCAAGGACAATTGCACCTCCCCCCAGCTCATGTATATCGGCCACGTTGCGATAAAGCTGCCAATCGCAATGTGGGCCAGTTTACGTGATGCTTCGCCTCGAATTACCTCGCGTTTCCATAAATACTGGTTGACGAGCAGTATCAGCCCGACAACTATGAGGCTTCCGGCCATGAATAACATAGCTTTATACTACCGGACTAATAGCCGATATCGCAATTATCGATGAAGTGCTCGCCGTATAGATCGCGGTGTGGGTAATAGCAGGGGCACTTCTGCTTTGTACGCCTTGTAAGCGTCAAGATTGCCCCATTTTTTGTTTGCGCTTTTTTCAAGCAACGGCACGCCGCTTACAAATAACAGCAGTACAGTGATGTAAAGCGGGCTGATTATCCCTACCATACTGTCCAGCCCTATAAGAGAAGGTAAGACGAATAAGTACAAGCCGAACCAGACCATTATCTCTCCCAGATAATTCGGATGCCGTGTCATCCTCCAAACGCCGTTGTCTATCCATTCATGGCGCTTCTTTATGCCACTAAAGCGGAAGCGAAACTTCTGCAAGTCTGCCACTGACTCAAGCAAAAGCCCAGCGGCAAAAACTACGAGCCCAAACCAAGACAACGCATTTACAGTTACATCAATCTCCCGCCAGAAAAGCAGGCTAGCCAGCAATATAACAAAAACACTCACGCCCTGAAGCAGCCAAAACTTGCTGAAGCTCCAAAACTTTTCCCGCATGTCGTCAAAACGGGCATCCCGCCCCATCTTACTAATCCGAATCAGTAAAAAGCCGCCTAATCTGACGGCCCATACCAGTATGGCTAATAGAAGTACTAGATGCGCGAAAGCCTGTTCACTCTGATTGTAGGCTGCCAGAGTGACAACTATAAACGTAATAGAATACGACATATCAGTAAGTTTGTCAGTCTTGAATATATAGGCTGGAATAAACATCAGAATGTTTATGCCGACCGCCACAGCCAGTGCCCATAGTAAAAAGTCCATGTTGTAATTATACGCTATGAACTTCTTGGGCTGGCTTGCGCTTTATAACAGCTGAAGCTGCGCTCGTGGCCAAGCATGGAAAACATGAACACCCGCTGGCTATTCATGCCTATCGGTCAGAAGCTCAAGAATGCATTAAGTAATGTCACCGTTTGGCGAGGGGATTCGCCAAACGGAAAAGGAGATATCAAAAAGAGCTTGCCGCTTTTTCTGCCACTTGATTGCAGAAAAACCTTGCAAGCTCTTTGTACGTTATCGACGTGGTCGGGGTGAGAGGACTTGAACCTCCGTTTTGTCTTGCACTCGCTTCAGCTGAAGCTGCGCTCGTGGCCAAGCATGGAAAACATGAACAGCCGCTGGCTATTCATGCCTATCGGTCGGAGGTTCAGGTCCAACCAAAGCAATGAAAAAACCGCCCAAGAATGGACGGTTCTTTCATTGGTCGGGGTGAGAGGACTTGAACCTCCGACCTCACGGTCCCAAACCGCGCGCGCTAGCCAACTGCGCCACACCCCGATAGGCAATCTGACATCTGATTATCGTCAGCAGGTTATATTCTAACACCTCTGGATAAAATTTCCACTTACAAAAATACTTGCCCAGGCAAGTATTTTTTAGAGCGTTCTATTCCAGCAGCTTTCTCCTAGAAGTCCAGGCGGGCTTACGTTATCGTCTCTTGGACTTGTTTGATTGAGCGAGCGAGGCCGGTTTGCTCGTCTATATCAGCAATGACAGCGTTAAACTGATACGGTTTTTCTTCGCTCAGCTTGTTGCGTGTCACCTTCCCGTCCCGCCAACGCGGCACCACCGAACCCAATGTAACACCGAGGCTGGAATGTAGACTCCCGCACATTCCTACATCGGTTATATGAGCGGTTCCTTGGGGCAATACCATCGCATCACTTGTTGGTACATGCCAGTGATCACCGACTACCAGCGATACCTTTCCGTCTAGATAATACCCGATAATACGTTTCTCGCTACTGAAATCACCATGGAAATTAAGCACTTTTGCAGCGTATTCAACATGGGCCGTTTCTTTCAAAATTTTATCGACTGCATGAAGCGGATTATCTATCAGCACGGCCTTCCCTACGGTGGAGCCAAGTAACGAAACAATCAGCACATTACCGTGCTTGGTCTCGATAGATTTATAGCCAGGCCCCGGACACGCTGGCATATTTGCCGGCCCTATTACGGGCTGGTTTCTGTCAATCAGGGCATCGTGCAGCTCTTTGTTTGCGGGGGTATGGTTACCGCCGGTAAAGAAGTGAACGCCAAGTGATCGCAGTGCGTCCATGTCAGTAAGCGTCATGCTTTTACCATTACTCACGTTCTCGGCTTGAGCGATTACGACATCCGGTGAGTGTTCGGCTGCAACCTTTGGCAAAAGCTGCCTGACAGTCTCGATGCCTGGTTTTGCCATGATGTCGCCGATATAAAGTATTTTCATTTGCTTGCCTTCTCCGTAACTGCACCTTTTTCGAGATATACGCCGCGCTTGCCAATAGCAGATAGCGCGGCAGAAACTTGACGATGAGTCCACTTACTTAGCAGTGGCTCGGCGTCAGCTAGAGTGACGAAGCGCATTTCATCAAGCTCATCTGCCTGAAGGGTTATCTGGGAAATACTTGCGGGCGCAAGTATTCCGCCATAGAAGTAAAAATACAGCTTATCTACCAGCCCGTCTTTTGGCGGGCGATAGTCCACCGAGCTGAACTGCAACGTCGTCCGGTCAAGCGTGAGCCCTAGCTCCTCTTTCACTTCTCGTACCGCCGCATCAAGTGGCGACTCATATTCATCAATTACACCGCCTGGCAGATTCCAGGTGTCCCGGTAGTTCGGCTTCACCAGCAAGACGTTATGCTGCTTATCAGTAAACAGCACCGCGGCAGACATAGGCTTTCTCGGCTGGCTATTAAACCACTCCCTGTGCTCATCTTCACTAAAACGCATCTGTACCATATTCTACCGCACCATCTGTCACACCGATAGTGCTGAAGATGAAATTAATCTTAAGCACCCCGCTGCAGGCACGCCTAATGAAGCAGTAATGCGCCATGAGTTCAGTAGTGTTTCTGGCTCTGCCAGAAAGCAGACTGAACGACAAAACTATTTGGCGAATTCGATGGCGCGGGTTTCACGTATCACGTTAACCTTTATGGTTCCCGGATACTGCATCGTTGACTCTATTTTATTCGATATATCGCGGGCAAGCTTGATAGCTGCTAAGTCATCAATATCGCTGGGCTTCACAAAGACTCTTACTTCTCGCCCGGCGCTGATAGCGTAAGACTTCTCAATACCATTAAAGCTATTTGCAACGTTCTCCAGGTCTTTCATCCGCTCTACGAAGTTTTCTGCGCTGATGTTGCGGGCGCCTGGGCGAGCTGCACTGATAGCATCCACAACGCGGATAATCATTGCTTCAAGCGTGTTCGCCTCTACGTCATCGTGGTGCGCCTCTGCCGCGTGTGCCACCTCTTCCGGAGCGCCGTACTTCCGGAGCATCTCACCGCTGATATGGTGGTGTTTGCCTTCCATCTTGTGCGTGAGAGCTTTGCCTAAGTCATGCACTAACGCAGCATATTTCGTTATCTTGACGTCAGCCCCAAGCTCTTCGGCAATAATGCCAGCCATGTGTGCCATTTCGGTACTGTGCTTAAGAACGTTTTGGCCATAGCTGGTCCGGTACTTGAGCTCACCAAGCAATTGCAAGACTTCCTTCGGAATGCCGATGATACCGACTTCTCGTGCGGCGTCTTCACCAGCCCGGATGACTTCTTTCTGTACTTGCTTCTGAGCTTTTTCGACGACTTCTTCAATTCGGCCAGGATGAACCCGACCGTCTTTCAATAGCATTTCCATCGCTTGCCGGGCTACCTCACGACGGATCGGATCAAAGCTGCTCAGCACCACCATGCCCGGCGTTTCATCAACCATGATGTCAACACCAGTTGCACGCTGCAGCGCTTGGATATTACGACCCTCTTTACCGATAATTCTGCCCTTCATCTCCTCGTCTTCCAGCTTGACCGATGTGATGGTTCGCTCTGCCGTTACATCACTGGCCATTCGCTCCATGGCGCTTACGAGAATAGACGCTGCTTTTTCTTCAGCCAAGTCCTTGGCATCATTCTGGAGCTTGTTTACGAGTCCTTTTAAGTCAGATTTGATGTCGCGCTCGGTCATCTGCATAAGTTTTTCGGCGGCATCTTCTTTTTTAAGTTTCGCGATTTTCTCTAATTTTTCTTGCTGCTTTTCGCGGATTTTTCGAATCTCGTTTTTTAATTCTTCAGTTTCGTCCTCTGCGTTCCGTAGTTTTTCGGCGCGCTTATCCAGCTCATCCAGCTTCTTGTCCAGCGCCTCTTCACGCTTAACGAGCCGCTGCTCTATTTCTTTGATTTCTTTGCGGCGGGTTGCTTCGTCTTTTTTTGCTTCTTCGGATATTTTTTTGGCTTCGTCTTTTGCTGCCTCGAGCTCTTTTTCGGCTTCTTTCTTGGCTTTTTTAAGCTCTTTTTCGGCCTCTGTGTTAGCATCTGTTAGCTTTTTCTTTGTGATTACTTGGTTCGCACCAAAGCCGGCAGCAGCACCAATTGCTACGAACAGCAAGGTTATTGGATCCATGGCATTCCTTTCATGAAAAACTGAACCAAACATGCCTACAGACGATCACTATCACTTCATTAGTCTGTTCGAAAGTTGTATTCAGAAATAAAAATTATCGTTTATATAATGGAAATCGTTAGGTAGGACTTTGCTCCCAAATACTGCAAAAATTCCTAAACTTTACTATACGGGTTTTTTGCGAAATTATCTACAACTCTACCGCGTAAACAACCAGCCTGTCCTGAAAGTCGTTGCTCATCACATTGTATCGGTCGTCTACAGCCATCAGGTGCAAGCTATTCACTCCGGGCTCGTACGGCACCAACAGCGAGAACACATCCACTTTGTCACGTGCTATGTACTCACGATGCCTGACCTCGTACCTATATTTTGTGCCGTCACCTGTTTCGACGGTAATAACATCACCAAGCTCAAGCGCACGGAGATAATAAAATGCTGCGCGTTCGTTCGGTCCGGAAACATAGCCGCTCATGAGCACGACACCATTTTGCCCAGGCGCACGACTGCCTTCATACCAGTTCACGTCGAATATATTATCTGGCAAAGTAAGTTGATTTTGCCGGTTTACCCCAGATGCCTTGGTGCGTGCCGCTAAGTCAATCGTATCTATCTGGATAAGCCGTGGGTGCTCATCATCAGTCTTATATTGCTCGATATCTTTCGCCGAGACAGCAGTCTCTGCTACTTGCAGCGGCTGCTGCGTCTGCACAGAGGAGGTTCGGCTGGTCTGCTCGGCTAATACGTCGTTGTGGTTCTGTTGCTCTTGATAAGGGCCATTCGTAATAAACGCTGCGAGTCCGCCTAGAACACCGACGATGAAAAATGTAGCAAACCACGATAGTAGAAGCCGCCAACGCACCAGAGGCTGCTTGACCTTTGGTTTCTTTGCAGCTTTTTCTTGGATCAAAGGCTCTTCTTGTACTGGATCGGATGGCTTTGCGACGGCAGAACGCTTCAATACAGCGGATTTTTTAGGTGGTGGCTTACCATGCAAGCTGCTCGAAGGATTTTTGGCCGGTTCTTCTATTTGTAATGGCATGCTATGCGTCTCTGGTATGACGGAATTGGGGTTATCCAGAACAGATGATTCATTTTCAGCCGAGCTGCCCGAGCGCTCAGGGACTGGCAGCCCTTTATTTGAATTTAGCTGAGCAGGTCGCGCTAAAATCGTATGGTTTACCACAGGCTGCTCCGAAGAAGGCAATACCGGTGCTTCAGGCTGATAGCGTGCGGCATCATACGAGCGCCCAGACGCTCGCTCTTTGCCAGATGCATATCGATTTGCTGTAGTTCTGCTCATTTTATTTTGGTTTTTACATGCAAAAGCAGACACCAGTGGTGCCTTTTATGTGCTTCAGTAGTAATGAAGCTGTTCGGCTTGTAGCATTTTGTTTCCTTTTTTGTTAAAAGCTACGACAGTTACCACTATAAACTTAAACAGTTTAATGTCAAGCCTTGCACAGGTGGAGACAGCAGCAAGCGCATCACTTCCTCGGCTTTGTGGTTCGCGCCGCAGAACCGTACGCTGGTATAACAGTTTCATCACTTTCACCGAGCTGAAGTGAGCCGATCCCTTTTTCTATCCAATTCTCCCCGTTCGTACCAATGACAGGAACAGCTAATGAGTAAGCGAGCGCGTTAGCAACTGATACTCCTATCCTGAGCCCGGTGAAGCTCCCTGGTCCTTTATAAACGACAACCCCTTCGATATCAGCGATATTATTGCTTGCCTCTGCCAACACTTCGTTTATTTTTACATGGAGTGTTTCCGCCAGCTTACGATGTGCCTGCCAGCGCTGTTGCGCCAACGCAGTCTGATTATCGTATACCGCCAGCTCAGCTTCTGGCTTATCCGTTCTTATACATAAGATAGTCATGATGTTTTCTCCAGTAAGTACGAAAGCTCCGGCGGCAGATCAATAGTAAGCTCCCGGGATGACTCTCCTGTTTTTGATAGTTCTATTTTTGCACGCTTCGCTGGGAGGATAGCAGTAACCGTATCCGGCCACTCTATGACGAGCACGGTCTTATCATCTCCCAAATGGTCGGCAAGCTCGTGCTGCATTAATTCTGGTTCGCTCAATCGGTAAAAGTCAAAGTGAGCGATTTCTAGGTGTCGTGATTCATAAAGCCGACTTAAGGTGAATGTCGGGCTCGCGACCGCATCCTTGCTTCCCGCGCCCCGCGCTAATCCACGAACAAATGTCGTTTTGCCGCCCCCAACATCACTAATAAGCTCAATTACTTCTCCACCGCGGAGACTCCTGCCTACCCGCTCGCCGAGCGCCTCCGTTTCATCAGGACTGTCTACGTGTATTATTTTCTTCATAAGAATAGTCATAGTATCGGGTTGTGGATTTAAACCGTCAAGCGATACCGTTTTCCTCGGATTGGAAATTCACACGGTATAATGACTATACGTATGTTACTTTTATCAAAATCCATAACCGATCAGCCTGTTATGAGCCTCCGGACCGGCGGCAAGGTCGCAACTGCCAAGGCGCCAATATTCAACCCGGACAACTTAAAGATCGTTGGCTTTCACTGTGAAGATTCGTTTTCAAAGGAGTATCTTGTGCTTGTCTCCCAAGACATACGCGATCATATAAATCAGGGCTTTGTCGTTGATGATTACGATGTCTTAGCGCAAGCAGACGACCTTATCAGACTACAGAAGTTTATCGACATAGCTTTTGAGCTTCCCGGCAAACAAGTAACCACCAAGCAAAAAAAGCGTCTAGGCAAAGTAGTTGATTACGCTGTAGACTCCGAGACATTATATGTCCAGAAGCTCTACGTCGGACAAAGTATGCTAAAAAGCCTGAGCAACGGACAGCTCAGTGTTGACCGGAATCAAATTATAGAAGTGACAGACAAGCACATTGTCATAAAAGACCCGTTGCAGCCAACTCGCGTTAAGCCACAAACCGTACCAAAACCAGCTACGAGCTAGCCAGCTCCTCAAAAGCCTCTTTGACATCACCATAAGAAAATCCTTGACGAGTCAAATATTGCATAAGCTTGGTCTTGTCTTTATATCGGGTTTGGGTTTGCTTCCTTACAATCAAGTCTTTTAGAACGGCTTTCTCGTCTGTTTTATCAGCAGCAAGCACTTCTTGTATCGTCTCGTCCGCCACTCGTTTTTGACGCAACTCAAGCATCAGTTTGCGGCGGCTCGTCTGCTTTAACAACCGTCGGCTATGAACCCAAGACCGAGCGAACTCCTTATCATCAAGCAAGTGCCGCTCTGTGAGCTTGGCGATAGTTGCCTGAATTATCGGCTCGTCGATTTTTTTGCGCTTTAGGTATGATTCAATCTCCCAGGTGCTCCGCGGTCGGCGCGCCAGTAGAGCTAACGTACTGTCGTATACTTTTGTCTCATTGGCAAAGGCCTTTAGCTCTTCCAGCTTCGCCTCGTCTAACTGCTGATGAACGCGAAGACCGCTTTCGAGCAGTGCATGCTCTGATAAACCGCAGACAAACCTTCCGTCAACAAATACCGAATAACGATCAGTTCGCTTAACTTGCTGTTTTATGTCCGTTACACGCATTAGCTATGTAGTGATGGTTCCGCTCTCAAGTAATTCGATTTGCTGTGCGGCTTGCTTATGCATATGGCGACTCTCAAGAACAATTGCCCCGGCGAGCACCGCACCAGCAATTCCTGGTGTCATGTTTAGCGCCTTTTCCGTGTAGTGTACGGCGCTCGCTACCCGTTCGTCATCTCCGTTATACGTAAGCTGGAACGCATCCTGAGTCACTGCACTGGCAACGCTTAACGCACACATAGCCAACATGCCTGCGCCGAGAACTTTAGCCACCGCCTGGCGATTACGGACATAATCTATGTCGTCAGCTTCTCTGAGTGAGCTGTCTACGTCTATACCGAATCGCCGCAGCGTGCCGCTCAGTGGCTTTATCATTTGAAGCTATTCCTCTTTTGCTACTGCTTCTTTTATCTGCTTTGTCAGCGCATCAAGCTGTTTTGAATTTTCTTCTAGATACGTACGCATGCTTTCACGGCCTGAAAACTTCTGGCCATCATAGCTGAACCATGGTCCTGACTTCTCAATAAAGCCGTACTTCACACCAAGGTCAAGAACATCACCGGTTAACGAAATTCCCCGGTTATACATAATATCGAACTCTGCCTGCCGGAACGGGGGTGCCATCTTGTTCTTAACGACTTTCACCCTGGTACGATTACCAACGATATCATCGCCCTTTTTTATCTGCGAAATTCGCCGAATGTCCATACGGACAGAAGAATAAAACTTCAGTGCATTGCCGCCCGTCGTTGTTTCTGGGTTGCCAAACATCACGCCGATTTTCATTCGTATCTGATTAATAAATATTACTGTCGCCTTACTGCGGGAGATAACGCCGGTAAGCTTACGGAGCGCCTGACTCATCAACCGGGCCTGAAGCCCCATGTGACTGTCACCCATATCACCCTCGATTTCTGCCCGCGGCACGAGGGCAGCGACCGAGTCAACGACGATCAAATCAACCGCGTTGCTGCGCACGAGAGTTTCGGTTATTTCCAATGCCTGTTCGCCGTTGTCTGGCTGAGATAAAAGCAAGCTGTCAGTATCAACGCCGATTCGCTTTGCGTACTGCGGATCGAGCGCGTGTTCCGCATCAATAAAGGCTGCCGTACCGCCATTTTTCTGCACCTGCGCGATTGCGTGCAGCGACAACGTTGTCTTACCGGAGCTTTCCGGGCCATATACTTCAATAATGCGCCCCTTTGGTATGCCGCCGCCAAGCGCAATATCTAAGCTCAAGCTCCCGGATGGTATGGCCTCAGCCACCTCACCGTACCCTTCGCCGAGACGCATGATTGAGCCTTTTCCGTACTGCTTTTCAATCGTATCAAGCGCTAGGTTCAAGGCCTTTGTTTTTCCATTGTTCTCAGTTGCTTTTTCCTGCTTTGCGTCAGTTTTTTTTGTTGTCTTCGTCGCCTTTTTTGCCACGCGCCTATACTCCTTCTCGAATTATTAGCTACCCAATTGTTATTAAGTATAACAAACCTCACTGCACAAAAAGCCCTTAGCAAGGCTTTGCTAGTACTATATAATCAAGCATAACCTGTATGCGTATATCTGATTCATTGGTAGAAAAATTATTAATTGATGCTGGAAAGGCAAAGTCCGACCAGCTACAGTCTCTGCGTGACCAAGAAGCGACCGAGAAGCGACCCCTGCAGGATCTTGCGGTCAGCAACGGATTGATTAATGAAAAAGAAATCACTGAGCTGTACGCCAAAGAAATCGACATACCGTTCGTCGAGCTGAACCCCAAGGAAATCAAGCGTGAGGTACTTCGGCTGATTCCTGAGCGAATTGCGCGACAATACGCGGTCGTCCTATTTGACATCGAAGAGAATGGTACAAAGCTACTGGCGATGGAGGATCCTGATGACATCCAGGCCCTCAGCTTTCTGAAAAAGGAGCTGGGTGACTCAATAAAAGTCCACATCGCTACCAGAACCCAAATCCAGCAAACACTTGATCAGTACCGTGGCAATATCGGCAGCGAACTAACCAAAGTCGTTTCTGAAGAAGACCTAGAAGACATCGAAGACGGTGATGACATAGATGAAGAAGATCTGGCCGAGGATTCCCCGATCGCCCAGACGGTAAATCTGCTTATAGAGTATGCGATTCGCAGCAGTGCCAGTGATATCCATATCGAGCCACGAGACAATCACGTTATCGTCCGCTACCGCGTAGACGGTGTTTTGCGCGAGGCAAACAAATTACCGAAACGCGTACAAAGCGCCCTCGTATCACGTATAAAAATCCTTGCCAACCTAAAGATTGACGAAAGGCGGGCTCCGCAGGACGGACGGTTCAAAATACAGGTCGGCACAGACCAATACGCACTCCGAGTGTCAACCTTGCCAATCGCCGAAGGCGAAAAGGTGGTGATGCGTATCCTAAACGAGTCCGGTAAGCCGATTACATTAGAAGAGCTCGGCTACTGGGGGCCGTCGCTCGATCTGATAAACAACGCGATTACGCAACCGCACGGCATGGTACTTGTCACTGGGCCGACCGGATCAGGTAAGTCCACGAGTCTATTCAGCGTTTTAAGCTTCTTGAACAAGCCGAGCGTAAACATATCAACCATTGAAGACCCGGTGGAGTACAAAATACCGGGCGCCAACCAGACCCAGGTGAATCCAAAGGCGAATATGACATTCGCTTCAGGCCTTCGCGCCTTACTGCGGCAAGACCCGAACATAATTATGGTTGGAGAGATTCGTGACTCAGAAACTGCTGGTCTCGGCGTACAAGCTGCGCTAACCGGGCATTTAGTATTCGCGACACTACACACAAATAATGCTGCAACTTGTCTTCCCCGTTTGCTCGATATGGGAATTGAGCCGTTCTTGATAGCGAGCACGGTACGCGCCGTTGTCGGCCAGCGACTTGTGCGCCGGCTTTGCGTGGACTGCCGGGAGCCGATCAAGCCCGACGCTGCACAATTGAAGAAAATCGATGAAATATTCGGTACGAAAGACACTGCAACGATGAAGCATATACATGAACTCGAAAAGACTGCACTAGAAGGCGGCATCGGCGGATCAAGCACGAAGAGCAAGAGCGATACCGCAGAGCTAAGCACGACCGAGTCCTCGATTAAGCAAATATGGAAAGCCCACGATGGCGGGTGCGACGCTTGCGGCGGCATCGGCTACAAAGGCCGAATCGGAATCTATGAAGTTCTTGACAACTCATCACCAATCGAAAAGCTTATTGTCTCCAACGCCACCAGTGATGATATACAAGAACAAGCCATAAAAGAAGGTATGATTACGATGCAGACTGATGGATTTATCAAAGCATTACGCGGCCAAACATCTGTCGA
The DNA here is from genome assembly GCA_050486305.1 of Candidatus Saccharimonadota bacterium. Classification (GTDB taxonomy): domain Bacteria; phylum Patescibacteriota; class Saccharimonadia; order Saccharimonadales; family SLHW01; genus SLHW01. The sequence goes on along the minus strand of JBJHDA010000006.1, from coordinate 679 downwards.
GGAAATCCTTCGGGTTACATCGGAAAGCTAGCGATGAAATTTACCTACACAGCAACGAAAAAAGATGGCGCTACGATAAACGGTAGCGTCGAGGCTGCCTCAAAAGACGCGCTCGCCTCGACCTTAATCAAGCAAGGAATGCGGCCTGTTGTTATAAAACAGGAAAAAAAGCGCGGCGGCGGAAATATCGTTCTGTTTGGCGGCGATAAGGTAAAACTGCGTGATTTGGCCGGTTTTACCCGGCAGCTTTCTACCATGATCTCTGCCGGTGTTCCGCTTACCCGGGCGTTTACCACGTTGCATGACCAAACCGAAAGTGATTCATTCAAAGGAATTATCGGTGAAATATCTAAAGATGTAGAAAGCGGAACGGCCCTGGGTGACGCGTTTGAAAAACATCCGAAAGTTTTTTCTGAGGTTTACGTCAATATGGTCAGGGCAGGAGAAACCGGAGGTATCCTTGACGAAATCTTAAAGCGTCTCGCTTTACAGCTAGAAACAGATGCCAGCATGCGCAAAAAAATAAAAAGCGCCATGACATACCCAACGGTAATTCTCTTTATTACTGTTATCGCTTTCTTTGCCATCATGATGTTCGTCATACCGCAGCTCGGTGCGATATTGCAAGATTTGGGCGGCGGTACAGAGCTGCCGGTCTACACACAAGCCCTGCTTGCCA
>JBJHDA010000005.1:0-39732 GCA_050486305.1 Candidatus Saccharimonadota bacterium | reverse complement strand
GGAGGGTCCAGTGGGACAGGTCGCTTTGCTCTTGCGCACTCGTTGTCCTCGAAATACATTTCTGCGGGCAACTCGCTGGCGCCCGAACCCTCGCTCGCTTTAGCTCGCTTACTGGGTTCTCGTCCGCATACTCCAAAGAAAAAAAGCCACGCGAGGTGACTTATTTTCTTTGGAGGGTCCAGTGGGACTCGAACCCACGACACCCTGCTTAAAAGGCAGGTGCTCTAACCAGCTGAGCTATGGACCCCCAAAAATGCCTACTGCTTCAGGTAGGCATATTTGGACAGCCATAAGTTGTTAATTAACCTCTTACATTATCGATATTTTCATCTGAAAGTCAATCATAAAGAGCTGGTTTCAGCAGCCATAGTATGATTCAATACCTCATAACATAACCAGTATAAAGGAACCACCATGAAGCAAAGATCGCCAGCTACATCACTATTATTAAGTTTATTTGTGCCCTTTTATTACTTGTACTGGCTCCACGCGACTGGCAGGTCAATGAATACCCGCGGAGTTAAAGCTCCGAGCATTTTACTCATTCTGGCACCAGTTTTACTGCTGATTGGCGCCTTCCTGCTGATGCTTGTTGCCCGTATGGCTGGAAACTTGGCTGGCCTGAACATCTTGGTCATGCTACTTGGGATTCTTGCCGTTCCGGCGTTGGTTGTTCTACCGATTATATTTGACCTGAAATTTTCTCAGGCTGTCGAGAAAGCTACAAATAGCCAAATCAGTGCCGGCACTGGATTTGTGCTGATGTTTTTTATTGCGCCAGCCGCAGTGTATATTTTCCAGGACAAACTAAACCGCTTCGAAGCTCCAGCCCAACAGGGGGATAGTCTTCCACAAAATCAATTTCCTCAACAAGCAGGATCACCTGCTTTCGCTTCCAACCAACCGCAGCAGCAAGTCCAGCCTCCCCAACCACAGCAGCCTTCAGAACCAACATTGCCTAACCAGCAACAATAGGCAAACCGAAGCGCTTTTATCAAGCGTGCTTTTTCTTGCCTTTTTCTGTCCGCGTTAAAAACCAGAGCGCCAGTAGGTGCAGCAGTACTGTCACGCCAACTATCAGATGGCTTGAGTCCAGTAAAATCGCACCAGCTTGAGTTTTTGCAATCTCAGTCTGAATAATTTCTGGCAGAATCGGACCGGCAAACGCGGCGAATACCACACCACAAAGGACCAACGGAATAAAATGCAGTGCAACCCGAGCCTTACTGAGGCTTCCTTTTAAAAATATACCGGTAAGCAAGACGGGCAACGTAAGCATCGTAATACCCACGTACGAGAGTACAGCATCACTGCCGATAAACGGCTGCAATACTAGCTGTACATCGTATAGAAAGTACCGCTCCAGCAGCTCGGCTGCTAATATCGTCGCGAACAAGTACGAAGTATTAACCCGGAATAACGAACCAACCACAAGGGGTAGTCCAAACAAAAAACCCAGGATTATATATGCTTCCACCCCATAATATTATCACAAGCGTTTTAGAGTTGTATCTGTTGTCCGATATGCACGCTACTTGAGCGAACCAAGCCTGCGTTCACCTCAATAACATAGCGCGCCGAACTTTGGCCGCAAAACGTTTCCGGGTAGGTTTCCGGCGATATATCAGTTTGAATGTCAGTTACGATTCCGTTGGCATCAAGCCAGATCATATCCAGCGGAAAATGCATGTCCTTCATCCACATGCACTGCGCGCCTTCCGCGCCAAAATCAAACAACATGCCTTCGTCATCTGGCAATGACTCGCGGTCAGATAAGCCTTTTGTGAGCTCTGTAAGCTCACTTACTACCTCTAGATAAACACAGACATCCTCATTGCTATCTTCTGAGCTTAAGCGTACGCAATCAGATGTATGGTCATCAGTGCTCCAGGGCAACGCCAGTAGCGCAAGTGTGCTGAGTAATACTACGCCAAAAAGTACACCAGCAATAAGCCAGCGCGAGCGCTTAGGCGCCAACGCGGTCGCGTTTTTGCTTGCCCTTGGCGTTCTGTTCAACATAATCAATTATTTTGCTGGCGACATCACGGCCGGTTACTTCTTCGATTGCAAAGCCCGGGCTGGCGTTAACCTCTAGTATAAGCGGACCCTTATTCGAGCGCATCATGTCGACGCCGCAGATAGAGAGACCCATCGATCGGGCTGCTTTTTGCGCAGTCTTGCGCTCCTCATCTGTCAGCTTTACCGGCTGACCGCCTCCGCCCTGGTGAAGATTAGATCGGAAGTCATCATCAAGGCTCTGGCGCTTCATGCTTGCCACGACTTTACCTCCCACCACAAATGCACGGATATCTTCTCCGGCAGACTCCTTGATAAACTCTTGGAGCAAGATGTTCGTTCCGTCATCATCCATAAGGTAAAAGCCCTGCAGTACCGACTTGGCAGCTTTTCGCGTTTCTGCTAATACGACACCGTTTCCGTGCGTACCGCGGGCCAGCTTGATGATAACCGGCATACCGCCAAGGTCCTCGATAAGATCTTCGATATTTGTATTCATACCACGGGAAAAAACGGTTTTCGGTATGCCGACACCTGCTCGAGCCAACAGTTGCATACTGCGCAGCTTGTCTCGGGATCGCACCAATGCGATAGAGCTTGTCGTCGTATACACGCCCTGCATCTCGAACTGCCGGACGATAGCACTGCCGTACCGAGTAAAGGAACTGGCGATTCGGGGTATGATCGCATCAAAATTGGTTAAGTCTCGTCCGTTCAAGCTTACAACCGGATTGCTTTTTTCGATTGTCGCGTAGCACTTGGAGTAATCAATAACTTCAACGCCATGCCCACGGCTACTCGCTACATCGTACAACCGGCGCGTTGACAGGTTGCCTCTTCCTCTGGATAATATCGCAATTTTCATAAAATAATGCCTTCCCCTAACCCGCTCACGATACGTGAGAATGGCGACGGACGTCAACTAAAAAGTTATGGTTCTTGAGAAACCGTCTGCCAATGAGAACTGGCCAGCGCATGTCACTTCTGTCTGCCAGACTAATATGAATCGGATACTCCATACCTTTAATGATGACCGTCGTGTCGATAAAATATCGTTTTTGGGTCGTACCGTTAGAGCTACGGACCATTCGCTTCCTATAATGGGTCGTTTTTTTAATTAATTCCGGGTTATCGAACGGCGAAAAGTAGAGTGTTTTTTTGCCATTCTCAATTTCTTCATGAACCTTCGTGCAGTGAATTGCGCCTGAGTACGCCCCAGTATCTATCTTTGCCCGCAAGTTACGCATATTAAACTCAGGAAATGATATTTCCTCGAAGGCTGCTAAAACTTTTGGATCAGATAATGTGCTCATGAATAAAATCGCCCAATAATACTATATTATCATTATTTAATCAAATTGTCAATTTATAACCCGTTTGCCACCCGCGTATAAGCAAAAATAATGAAAGCGGCAACCAGCATAATAAGAAGAGCTATAAGCAGCACAAGTCCCTGTTCATCGACGTGCTTCGGTCTTTTCATTTACAGGTAATTATACTGCTACTGTCACGAAATGCGCAATGAAATACCCGTCCCTTAACCGCTGCTGGGTCAACCAGAAGCCGTTACTAGGCAAAAAACCGTTTTCCCTGACTATCTTGAAACTCCCTCAGAAGTTCTTTTTGCTTTTTCGTTAGCTTGCTCGGCGTATCCACGTGTAGCGTAACGATGTGGGCGCCTCTGGTATCTTTCTTCAGGTGCGGCACTCCGTGGCTTGACAGCTTGAAATCCGTGCCAGACTGAGTGCCAGGCGGAACCTTCATCTTAATCGGCCCATCGACCGTATCAACATCTATTTCCGTGCCGAGCGCGGCATCAACCATGCTGATATGCTCCTCGCTCAAGATAAGCTCTCCTTCTCGGGTGAACTTTTTATGGGGCTTTACACGAATATTCACATATAAATCACCTTTTGGACCATGTGCAACTGCCTCGCCGTGTTCACGAAGCCGGATGGTGGCCCCATCATCAACACCAGCAGGAATCTTCAGTTTTATCTCCTGCTTTTTCTCCTCTGTGCCTTTTCCATTGCAAACCGTACAGTCTTTTTCAGGCACTTTTCCACGGCCCTGGCAGCGAGAACACGTAGCTGCTTGCTGGATATTGCCAAATACCGTTCGCATAACCCTGACTGTCTGGCCGGACCCATTACACTCGTCGCATGTTTTCAGCTCATAGCCAGGCTCAACTGTCTTACCCTTACAGTGGTCACAAGTATCGCGCAGCTTAATCGGTAGTGTCTTTTCGGCACCGAAAACAGCTTCTTCAAATGTTAGCTCAAGCGTTGCCTCCACATCGCGACCGCGGGCTTTTCGGCCGGTTCGACGTCCGCTGCCCGCCGCGCCACCGCCAAAGAAACTATCGAATATATCGCCAAGTCCGATGTCTCCAAAATCAAAGTGAACGCCTTGGCCGCCCTGGCCGAATCCGGCAAACGGATCAGCGCCAGCCGCACCATTTCCAACACCGGCGTGGCCGAACTGGTCGTATCGCTGGCGCTTGCTTGGATCCTTGAGGACCTCGTACGCTTCGCTTACTTCCTTGAACTTCGACTCATCGCCGCCCCGATCCGGGTGGTGCTGCACGGCAGCCCTGCGATACGCTTTTTTTATCTCGTCAGCGCTCGCGTCTTTGCCAACCCCCAGAACCTCGTAATAGTCACGCTTTGCCACTCATACCCCTTTGTTTACGTATTGCGGATACATTAACCTGTCTTAATTTATGCAATACGGTAATTCGTTTTAGGCTAACAGTATACCTGCCGGTTTGTCTAAAACTTTTTATCCAGTTCGTCGAGCAACTTCTTTAGCAGCTCGGTCTGTTCTTCGTTTTGCTTGGCGATTTCAGAAAGGCTGCGGTTCATTTGGTCGAGCGCCGCCCGTAGGTCATCTATCAGTTCCTGCATACTACTTCTTGCCCTTCTTCTTTTTGCCATCGTCAGACGCGTCATCGCCGTCAACAACTTCGCCTTCTACCGGTTCATCAGATTTTTTCTTGGTTGAGCCTTTTGCGTCGTCGCCAGCTTCGTCCGCAGATTTCTCCTCGTAAAGCTTGGCACCAATGGGCATGATCTTCTCCTGAAGCTCCTTAGCAGCGGTCTCTAGCGCATCCTTGTCAGCCTTTTCGTCATCAACGACCTTCTTCGCTGCAGCAACCGCTTCGTCTACGGCCTTTTGGTCGTCCTTGCTAATCTTTTCTTTATTGTCAGTCTTGAGTTTTTCGGCCTGATAGATTGCGCTATCGAGCGTGTTTCTCGCCTCTATTGCTTCGCGCTTCTTTTTATCTTCTTCTGCGTGCGCCTCGGCGTCTTTTGCCATTTTATCAACCTCTTCTTTGTCAAGGTTGCCACTGTTTTGAATGGTAATACTCTGCTCTTTGCCTGAGCCCTTATCCTTTGCAGAGACGTTTAAGATACCGTTTGCGTCGATGTTGAACGTCACCTCGATCTGTGGAACGCCTCTTGGCGCCGGCGGAATGCCATCAAGCACGAACCGGCCGAGTGACTTATTGTCAGCTACCATCTCTCGTTCGCCTTGTACGACATGCACTTCAACAGAAGGCTGATTGTCGGCAGCGGTCGAAAATACTTCGCTCTTGCTGGTTGGAATTGTACTGTTCCGCTCAATCAGCTTCGTTGCTACACCGCCAAGCGTTTCAATGCCGAGTGAAAGCGGCGTTACATCTAGTAGCAACACGTCCTTTACATCACCCTGCAAGACGCCTCCCTGGATTGCGGCACCAATTGCCACGACCTCGTCTGGATTTACGCCCTTCATAGGATCTTTACCGAAAATCTCTTTCACTTTTTCTTGAACGGCAGGCATTCGAGTCATACCGCCTACGAGGACAACGGCATCAACCTCGCTCGCCTTTACACCAGCGTCCTTTAGTGCCTTCTCGCATGGCTTAACGGTTTTGTCGATGAGATCACTTACCAGGCTTTCCAGCTTTGCCCTTGTGAGCTTGTGCTCAAAGTGCTTCGGGCCTTCTGCGTCTGCCGTCAGGAATGGCAGATTAATTTCTATTTCACTCGTTGTAGATAGCTCAATCTTAGCTTTTTCTGCTTCATCACGCAGACGCTGCATCGCTGCTTTGTCGTCAGAAATATCAAGGCCGTGCTCTTTCTTAAATTCATCGGCAAAATAATTTACGAGTACGCGGTCAAAGTCAGCACCGCCCAGATGTGTATCACCACTGGTTGACTTCACTTCAAACACACCATCACCAAGCTCAAGGATTGAGATATCAAACGTGCCGCCACCAAGGTCATAGACAGCTATCTTTTCGTCTTTGCTGCCATCTTTTTTATCAAGCCCATACGCCAGTGCAGCGGCAGTCGGCTCATTAATAATACGCTTTACCTCAAGACCGGCAATCTTACCGGCATCTTTAGTTGCTTGCCTTTGGGAGTCGTCAAAATAAGCTGGCACGGTAATGACTGCTTCCGTCACGCTTTCACCCAAAAAGCTCTCGGCATCAGCCTTAAGCTTACCGAGTACCATGGCGCTGATTTCTTCTGGGCTGTAGTCCTTGTCACCCATCTTTACTTTGACACCTTGGCCGCTTTTTACCATCTCATAGCCCATGAGCTTAATGTCTCGCTGGACTTCTTTGTCTTCCCAGCGGCGACCGATAAGGCGCTTTACTTCATATATCGTGTTTTTTGAGTTCGTAACTTGCTGCCTTCGAGCAACCTGACCGACGAGCCGCTCGCCGTTCTTGTTTATTGCAACGACGCTAGGTGTCGTGCGATTTCCTTCTGAGTTCGCGATAATCTCCGGCTTACCGGCCTGTATGACAGCCATAGCTGAGTTGGTTGTCCCTAGGTCAATGCCAATAATTTTTCCCATTGGTGATATTCCTCCGTTTGTTTATCCGTTTAACGTCAATGTTTCCTTACGTCTTCAGCACACAACTCTCTTGAGTGCCAACATGACCCTAGCATACAAAAACTAGCACTCCTATGTCAAGAGTGCTAGGCGCGTTTTTCAATAGAGCTGTCTTAGGTCGGTCGAGCTTGTTGATTTTTCCGAAGACCTGAGCGAAGCGTAGCCATAGCTACGGAGAGCTGGACTGCAGGAAAAAGCAGCGAGATAGACCGGCGGAAACGGGTCTAGTGAAATGCGCTAGCCTTGCATACTTGGCATAGTCAAGAGTGCTAAGCGCAGTTATTTTTTATCTGCCAGCTTTACTTTTACCATGGCGTGCCGAATAACTTGATCGCCGAGAATAAACCCTGACTGTAGCTCATCAGACACGACCTCTTCAGTGCCCTTGCCACTGTCGTCCATGCTGACGGCCTCGTGAAGCTCGGGATTAAACGGCTCACCTACCGTTTTTATTTTTTCAACGCCAAGTTTCTGCAGCGTTGCATCAAACTGCTTGGCAACACCCTGGACACCTTTGACATAGTCGTTGTCTGATAAGTCCTTAGGAATATGTTTTAGTGCTCGATCAATATTGTCGATCACAGGTAATAGCTCGCGAATAACCTCTGCTTTTACGTACTTCTTTAGCTCCGAAACTTGGACTTCGTGCCGTCGTCGTAAATTCTCAGAGTCTGCCCGTTCGCGTAGCAACTGCTCTGTGAGCTCATCCACTCTGTTCTGTAAATCCTTATTCCCTCTTTTCTGAGTAGCTCGCTTTTTCGCCTTGTGGCTGTCTTCTTTATCTTGCTTGCTCATATAGTGCCTCCTCTAGCGTTACGCCTGCATGTCGTACAAGATTCATGACATCACGATAGCTTTGCCGAGTCGGACCTAACACGCCTACGTAACTACGGTCGCTGTACGGACTCCTAAACTTGCTGATAATCAGGGCGCAACCTGCGCTGCGACCAATTGGGTTCTCGCGGCCGATATACACATTCAGAGGTTTGTTAGGTGCGGCCTCCTGTAGCCATGGCTCGAGATTGTCTAACAGATGTGCGACCTGTTGAACCTGACTTCCGCTAATGAATTCGGGCTGACCAAATAAATTTGAAAGGCCGCTCATATAAAGCTGGTTATCGATTGTTGCCATACCCATGTTGTGCGTGAGCTCGACAAGCGTGTCTACTGCGTTTCTGATGCTCCGCTCCGCTTCACCACCGGCAGCAACCCGGGCAGACAGCGCTCGCTCGGCACGCCCAGCTTTACTGTTTTCTACAGTTGCTCCCTCATTCATTCTATTTACGTAATACCGGTAACCTTTATCAGTCGGAACTCTGCCGGCACTGGTGTGTGGCTGCATGATTAATCCCATTCGTTCAAGCTCAGCCATCTCGGAACGAATGGTAGCGGATGATACACCAAAAACTTTTGCAAGCAGACTTGAGCCAACCGGGCTGGCTACTTCTGCGTACTGTTCAATAATGGCGCCAAGGATTTTTTCCTGTCGTTCCGTCATGCTAATCACCTATAATACTCCCGTTCAGTGTAGCTAATCTGGCACTCAAAAGTCAAGAGTGCTAGCGGTGATTACTGCTTCTGTAAAAACTTCTCAGTATCTATCAAAAGTCGCTCTATGACTTCTCTGGCCATTTTTTGGTAACTAGGATCACGATGGCCGGAAAATACTATCTCGTGGATATGATCAACCGCATCACTTAGGTCATCGTTAATCACAAAACTATACAACCTGTCATACTCAAGCGCATGCCGGAATTCCTCGGCCGCGCTTTTCATGCGCCGGTTTAACTCTTGCTTAGTCATGCTGCCACGCTTTTCCAGCCTGTCATGCCAGTCTGCAAAGCTCGGCGGCGTAACGAAAACAGCGCTCGTATCTGGCTTGACTGCTAATACGCTGTCTACGCCGGCGATTTCTATATCAGTGATTGCAATCTTGCTTGAAGACTTTGCCTTTTCAAGCTCGCGGATGCTAATCCCTGAGACCTGCTGATCGTGAATAACAGCAGCCTCTAAGAAAAGCCCTTTCTTTAGATCTTCAAGCATTTCACCTTCGGTGCGGAACCAGTACTCAACCCCATTTGTTTCCATGACGTTATTGTTTACCCGCGGACGGCGGGTCGTATCAGAAACAACGTAGTAATACTCGTTGGTTTTTATCAGCTCATTGATAATCGTATTACGTCCGCTTGACGTTGGTGCAGCGAGAAGCGTAAGCCTCAAGCCGCGCAACACCTCTTTGCCAGCACTTGAGAGATGATAATCCTCCAGTACGCTCTTAAACGCATCAAGGTTTGTGAGTGAGTTCATTGTATATAACTTATACAGAAGCGACGTCACTATGCAAAGCGTAAATTCGTTTTATAGCACAGGAATTAATCGCTATTTTTGCAAAAGCCGCAATGAATGCGTTAGAATAATAAGCAAACAAAAACGCTCAGATTTTACCCCGCTTCTTAATAAAGGAGCGGGGCTTTTTTAGTCTTTGCGCAGCAGCACCGTGAAGGCTTCGGATGGAATATCCACTTTACCAAACCGCTTCATCCGGGCCTTACCTTTCTTTTGTTTTTCGAGTAATTTTTTACGACGCGTCACGTCGCCACCATATAATTTGGCAGTCACATCTTTCCGATATCCTTTTACATTCTCCCGGGCGATGAATTTGCCGCCAATTCCAGCCTGTAGGGCGACCTGAAAGTTCTGCCGCGGTATGATTTCTTTTAGCTTCTTAACGGTTTCTCTCCCGAGCGGCTCTGCCTCCGTCCGATGTACCATAACACTCAACGCGTCAACCCGTTCATTCGCTACATAAAAATCAAGCTTGACGAGGTCTTCCGGCCGATAATCGTGCAGTTCGTAGTTGAATGTTCCGTACCCGCTGGTGGCACTCTTTAGCTGGTCGTAAAAGTCTGTCAATAAATTAGCAAGCGGCGCATCAAAACTTACGAGTGCTAGTTGAGCATCAACATAGCTAATATTTCGCTGCATGCCGCGCTTTGATGAAACAAGCTGTATAACCTCTCCAACATAATCTTTAGGGACGACAATTTCTCCGCGTATCCAGGGTTCTTTTATTTCTTCGATCAATTCAGCATCTGGCAAATCGGTGGCGGACTGAATGGTTGTTTCGGTACCATCTTTCAGAGTTATTTGATAATCAGTCGATGGATTGGTCACGACAAGGTTGATGTCGTATTCACGCTCCAGTCGTTCGCGCACGATATCCATATGCAAAAGTCCGAGAAATCCGACTCGAACGCCAAAACCGAGTACTGGTGAGTTTTCAGTCGTATACTGCAGTGCTGAATCACTCAGTGCCAGCTTCTCGATCGCATCTTTTAGATCCTGGTACTGTTCATTACTTTCCGGAAACAACCCTGCATACACAAAAGGCTTTACATTCTTATACCCAGGTAGTGGTGTTTGGGCAGGTGCCTGTGTGGCGGTGATTGTATCTCCGACCTTGGCCTCCTGGGCACTGCGCAAATTTGTAACGACGTAGCCGATTTCGCCGCTTCCTAAAGTTTTCGATGGCTTCATGTCAGGCGAGAGTGAGCCGATTTCCAGCGCGATACCGTCTGCCCCTGTCGCCATCATCGTTATATTTTGGTTTTTTTCAAGCTGGCCATCCATAACACGGGCATACAGGATAACTCCCCGGTAGTCGTCATAGTAGCTGTCAAAGATTAAGGCGCGAAGTGGTTTTTCTGAAGCGCCTTTCGGCGGAGGAACCTTATCTACGACAGCATCGAGCACCGTATCAACACCTTCGCCCGTTTTGGCTGACACGAGAAGAATATCCTCTTGCTTGCACCCAAGTAAGCTCATGACCTCTGCACTGACTCTCTCAATGTCGGCCGCTGGTAAGTCTATTTTATTTAATACCGGAATGATTTCCAGCTCGGCCTCTAGCGCTAGATATACATTCGCGAGTGTTTGCGCCTGTATTCCTTGCGAGGCGTCTACCACTAACAGTGCGCCTTCGCAAGCTTGCAGGCTTCTTGATACTTCATAACTAAAGTCTACGTGGCCAGGCGTGTCTATTAAATTGAGCTCATAATCACCATAGAGCATACGAACCGGTGCGAGCTTGATTGTAATGCCCTTCTCTCGCTCTAGGTCCATCTTATCCAATAGCTGTTCTTTCATGCCCCGCTTGTCAACGGTCTCGGTCCGTTCAAGCAGGCGGTCCGCCAGCGTAGACTTCCCATGATCAATGTGAGCGATTATACAAAAGTTCCTGATATGTGATTGATTCATGTTTTACGTTCCATCATCTTAAAGAAACACTGGGTAATAGGGCGTGTCTTCTGTCCGCTTATATCACCCTAGTGCCTCGTGCATCCAACAGTATAACAGGTGCTTTTTACTTTCTATCTATAAAGCTATGTCAGCTTTATAGGCTTTAAAACAAGCTGCTTCATCCTGCGTATCGTTACCTTTGCCTCCTCTAAGCCAAGCACTGAGGATATACCTAAGTGAACAAACAGCGTCGCTCCGGTAATAGCAAAAAACTTGCTTCCGAGGGTGATAATACCACGGTCAGTAATTTCAAGCGGCAAGAACGAAACCATGATAAATGCGGTTAACACGCTAAACCCTGTCACCGACAAAATCCGGGTGATGGCAGCCCAAAATTCAGCATTAAATATCTTCTTATCACGTGTGATCATAATAGTTGAAAGAAGCGTTACCTGGAAGGCGGCCGTTATCGACTGCGCCATAGCCAAACCGGATATGCCGTACATGTCAGGTCGGGCTAACGTAAACGCCAAGATAATATTTACCGTAATCGCTGCAACCGAAACGTACAACGGAGTTCTGGTGTCTTTGTGAGCATAAAAGTAGCGCGAGATTAAGCTATAAATTACTCGGAAAAATATCGCAACTGTTAAGTACCCGAATATTAACGCTACCTCCGGAGCGACATCACCAAAAATCAAACGAGCGAGATAACCCCTGCTAAAATAAGAAACCACGATAACCGGCAACGTCAGCCAAATCATAGTTCTAAGAATGCGAATAAAATCCCGCCGGAAAAGATCTGGCCTGTTTTGCGAAACCCGTTCAGCAAGTCGCGGAAATGCCGCAGTTGCAATCGAGTTCCCGAGCAGCATCACCGGTACGTTCATCAACGTTAGTGCAAAGTTGTAGTAACTGACCGGACCGGTACCGAGTGCCTGTGCTCGGTTCACTTCAACCACACTGTTCACTTGGTGCACTCCCTGATCGAGTGACCGTGGGGGCAGCTGGCCAAGTATTTTTTTGAACGGTTTGTTAAATCGAATCTTGGGCAAATACTTAAAACCCAGTCCGAACAGCCCGAGCGAAGCAATAAGTAATTGGATTACGCCGCCAGCCAGCGCCCCAACGCCAAGCCCGACAATACCGAGCGAATCCTGAAATATATAAATACTAAAAATTATCGAAAGGTTATACGTAAGCGGAGCAATCGCATAAAAGAAAAACCTGCCAAACAGCTGCTGGACACTCGTCAGAATCCCCGACAGAGTGAAGAGCAGCGGATTAAGCGAAATGAGCTGCATGATAGTCACGGCCTGCTCGAAATTGTCAGGCGGCAAGTTCGGTGCCAGTACGCCCATAAGTGGACGGGCGAACAAAAAGATAATGAGTCCGACAATCCCCATGATGATCGCCAGCAAATTCAACAGGCTGCTTGAAAGCTCCCAGACACCCTTCTTATCACCCAGCTGAAGCCTGTCCGATAAGACAGGAAGGAAGGCTACGCCCAACGCACCGGCGGCGATGGTGTAGAAAAAGAAGTCCGGTATTTGAAATGCCGCAAAAAAAGCATCTGATGCTCCCGGATCAATAACCGTAAAGTTTGCGCTAATCAGCCTATTTCGAAGAAAGCCGAGCAACTGCCCAGCTAACGCTACAGTAACCAGTAGTGTCGCCGCGCTACCGAAGCTTATCCGTCTATTCGCGCGCGATAATAACCTGTTCATTCAGCCTTATTATAAGCGGGATAACCAGAGATATCCACTTAAAATTCTTCGGCGCGGTTTCTATGCTAGTAGAGTGTGGCTGCTTTCGGCAGTTTGGAGCCCTTCAAGATTTCTTTGACTCGTTCTGCTTCGATCGTCTCTTTTTCGATAAGCTCGTTCTTTAGCTTTTCGAGCATGTCGAGGTTTTCCCGAATGACGATACGTGCTCGTTTTGCCGCTTCGGTTACAAGATTTTCGACTTCTTCATCAATCAGCTTGGCGGTATCTTCACTATATTGCTTTTCGTGCACCATGCGATCCATCATAGTGCCCTCTTCAATGTGAAATACCTGGTCTCGAAGCTTTTTACCCATACCTTGGTTAATAATCATGTCCCTTGCAAGCTCAGCCGCTTTTTGTAAGTCAGAGCCAGCGCCGGTTGTCACCCGATCAACGCCATACTTGATTTCTTCGGCTATCCTGCCGCCGAGCATTCGAGCTAATACATCCTTGTATTCGATGATGCTATGATAGCTCTTATCTTCTGGTGGGATGAACCAGGTTACGCCGCCGGTACCGCCACGTGGGATTATTGTCACCTTGTGTACCATGTCGCTATCCGGCAATACATGGCCGACAATCGCGTGACCAGCCTCGTGATACGCCGTCAGCTCTTTTTCTTTTTCGTTCATAATTTTATTGCGGCGCTCTGGTCCGATTGCTACTCGCTCGAACGCCTCAGTTACGTCGGCACCGGTAATGCTTTTGTGATTCTTTCGAGCCGCTACAATCGAAGCCTCGTTCGCGATGTTCTGAAGATCAGCTCCGGATGATCCGGCAGTTTTTGCAGCCAGGGCATCCAAGTCTACGTCATCTGCAACTGGCTTTTTCTCAAAATGTATCTTCAGAATTGCCTCTCGGTCCTGACGATCCGGCAAACCGATATTCACGCGTCTATCAAATCGGCCAGGTCGTAGTAGCGCCGGGTCAAGCACATCCGAACGGTTCGTAGCAGCAAGCACGATGACATTCGTACCCTGCTCGAACCCATCCATTTCTACCAAAATCTGATTCAGCGTCTGCTCACGTTCATCATGACCGCCGCCCATGCCGCTGCCTCGCTTCCGGCCAACGGCATCTATTTCGTCAATGAAGATAATGCACGGTGAGTTCTTCTTTGCCTTCGCAAACAAATCCCGCACCCGACTGGCACCAACACCTACAAACATTTCAACAAATTCCGAGCCAGAGATACTAAAGAACGGCACTTTGGCTTCGCCGGCTACCGCCCGTGCTAACATCGTTTTTCCTGTGCCTGGTGAACCGACAAGCAGAACACCCTTTGGTATCTTCGCGCCGAGAGACTCAAACTTCTTCGGGAACTTCAGAAACTCTACGACTTCCTGTAAATCTTGCTTCGCTTCAGCAGAACCAGCAATATCCTTGAACATGACCTTCTGCTTTTCGTTTCCATACAGCCGCGCCTTACTTTTACCAAAGCTCATCGCTTGGTTACCCTGGCCTTGGGCGCTTCTGAGCATAAATAATAAAATCGCACCGATTAAAAGAACCGGCAACAACGATATGCCGATATTCGCTAGTGTCGCTCCTGTGTTTCCTTCTGGCTGCGGGTCAACAACAAGTCCTTCAATGCCGCGCTCAAGCCCTTGGTCATAAATGGTGGCGCTCTCTTCTTTGTGCGATACGATTGAAGGCTCTTCCTCGCCATGTTCTGTAACAAGGATTTCATTACCTGATATTTCGATCCGAGAAAATTCACCCTCATTAGCCCGCTCAACCACCTCGGAAAGGGCTACTTCTTCAAGATCCGGCTGCTGGCCGACAGATGCAAAAATTATTAAGCCGATGAGCGCCAAAAACGCAAAAAAGCCGATATTTTTAAATCGCTTACCATTGCCTCCTGGTCCTCGACCCGGCTTTTTACCAAACTTGTTCTTATCCATAGACGAGGACATTATACCTGAATTAACGCTTCTTTTTTAGGTGTTTTTCGTTTTTATGTTCAATAACAGCGGTGTTATCCGCTGGCAAAAATACGTTGCTGCCGCTAATAATATCGTGTCGGCTGCCGAACGGGGCAGTTTTTACCGCGACAGTCAGGCGCTCGATTGTTTTTTTGTCAAAACCACGAATATCATTCACACGGAGCCACTGAGCGAGGACTTCTTTTGCGACAGCATGAGGAAATTGACTGAAAACAGCCCTGTCGAGCTTCTCTCGCCCAGGCTGAACATGGAGGATATGGACTAGAAGCGCGTCAATCCGCTCATTCAAAGCGTGTGCGGCTGCTAATCTTTCTCTGAATTCTCCTACATCACGGCTTGAAAGCGATGGCAGCAGCACGGTTCGGATATAGTTGCGAGTATAAGCTGTGTTTGTGTTTGTCTTATCCTCGTGCCACGTCAGCTTATTTTTCTTGGCATACTCTAT
Organism: Candidatus Saccharimonadota bacterium; assembly: GCA_050486305.1. Taxonomy (GTDB): domain Bacteria; phylum Patescibacteriota; class Saccharimonadia; order Saccharimonadales; family SLHW01; genus SLHW01. The sequence goes on along the minus strand of JBJHDA010000005.1, from coordinate 24,430 downwards.
TATGTCCTGCTTTTTCAAGTGAAGCATTGGGCGCAAAATATCTTTACTCCCACGAAGCGAGCTCAACCCTTTTCTGCCAGTACCTCTTAAAAGATTAAATACTGCTGTCTCAAGCTCGTCATCTGCGTGATGCCCAGTAATAATCATACTCGCCCCTGCAGCTTCCTTAGCCTGACGAAGGAACTTGTATCTCGCACGGCGTGCTTCATCTTCACTCACGGAGCTGCCAAGATGACCCTCCCCATACACAAACGAGGCCTTGTACTTTAACGCAGCAGCCTGTACTAGTTTTCTGTCGTCGGCCGAATCATCCCGTATGCCGTGATCGTAGTGAGCTACAACATAGCGTGTTTTTGGTGATTGATGTTCGGTTCCGAGGCAGTGTAGTAACGCCATCGAGTCAACGCCACCGCTGACCGCTACAATATACGTACCCGGATTGATAAAAATATCCATATCCTTTGGCTTTTTAATACCAGTCAAAATTTCTAACATCATCGAGACTCCTGGCTATCCGAACAGCCGGATGTGCGTAGAACACTGACTCACGCACATCTTCAGGAGTAACTACAATAACCTCCCGCGCTTTCGATGTGTCACCGATTGCAATCCCAAATTCTGTGGCGGCCCCAAGAATATTATCTTCTGCAAACAAGATAGTGATTGAGCTATCAGCGACTGCTTTCGCCATAAGTGTCGCAGCTTCTTTGGAGCTCTCGTAGTTTTCTAAGTATGGCTTTGGCAAACGTCCAAGTTCCCACCACTTACGTGTAATACTGTGCCCCCGCTCCTCAAGCTCCTGCGCAAATTTGGGCAACACTTCGTCTCCCCATGCAACTCTTCCAGCCAAATAAATATCCGCCATCGTGTGTAAAATTATACTACGTGAGAACAGGTCACAATCAAAGCCAGCTCATTCGCTAGAACACATTGAGCTTCTATGCTACAATCCCCCCTGTTCAATAGAGGCTATGTTTCTATTCCGATCATTGAAACCCAAAACTGCAAACCAATCTGTCAACGGACGGATGTTTGAAGCTTTGAAAGGAGTCGGCTTCGCGTGATGTAAATTGTTAGCGAGTAAATTTATTTTATCGCTGGCGTGTGTGCATCATGCGATTACCCGGCGACGTGGCAGGGTAGCTCAGATGGTTAGAGCGCAGGACTCATAAGCCTGAGGTCGCGAGTTCAATTCTCGCCCCTGCTACCATGATAAGACCGTCCGAAAGGGCGGTTTTTTCATGGTATTTTGGTGCTAAATTGGATGAGCGACCTACAGGGAGCAGACTAATGTCAAATGTGTAGCATTTGACGCAGCATAGCGAGGGATTATAATTATTAAATCCCGAGCATTTGTTCAATTCTCGCCCCTGCTACCAAACAAAGAGCCCGGATCAATGCCGGGTTTTTTGTTTGGTCAAAGGAGTGTGCCGAAGGCACATGACCTCAGTGAGGTCGCAGAAAATAGTCAAATCTCACCCGAGATTTTACTTTTTATAATAGATGGTGGAATTTGCCAATGGGCAAAGTCTACCGTCGTATGTTTGTTCAATTCTCGCCCCTGCTACCACACTAGAAATCATTTCAGTCAAAATAAAAACTCTGCAGTATTTCATGCAGAGTTTTTTATCTACGGCTAGAACATCTAGCCTACGTAGTGAATTGCTGAACCTATCGAGGTTGCATTGGTCGAGCTTGGTTAACCGTAATTGTTCGGCCACCAAAATCGGCACCATTCATTGCCTTCTCGGCAGCTTTACCTTCGTCGTCGTTCTCGAACTCAACGAAGCCAAAGCCTTTACTGCGGCCAGTATCTCGATCGGTAATGATCTTAACGCTAGCAACGGTGCCGTGTTGACTGAATGCCTCTTGCAATTCATCTTCAGTGGATTGGTATGGTAATCCACCTACGAATAGCTTGTACATATAACATATTCCTTCATTTTTGACTGCCAGGTACGACCTTCTTACCATTTTGCCGTTTGCCGTTTGCGTCTGTTCTCTCAAAAATCAAGAAACATATTGTCGCGTTAACTGCACACTGTAAGACCTGTGGCTCCAGTAAAGCATATCTGTTACATAAACGCAATCGCCTATGTCACTAGAAATAAGCTATTAAATACATACGGGTTGACAAATTGTCACTTTTTAGTTATTATATTGGCAGTTTGATGCATTAAACAAAAATAAAAATCGTAAGACAAAAGAAAGGCTCTAGATGTCAAAACTATCGTATGAGCTTGCCCCCGCAAGTATGCCGGCACTGCTCAAAATAGATAAGCTGTTAAAGCGCCTCTAACCAAAGCGCAGCAGCACAGTATGGTTAGCTAATCAAAAAAGAACCCGTATATCGCGCGAGATATCACGGGTTCTTTGCTGTAGTACGCAAACTGCTACTCGGCAATACCAGAGCAACAAAACGGACAGCCGCACACAAAGTCTGCAGGCTGTTCCTCTACTCCAGCGGTTGCAACTGTAGAGCCGTCAGTCGTGTTTAGCTGGCTGCTGTCACCAGACACGCTCACCCAGGCTTGCAGTACAGTGTGCTGAAAATGCGCTACGAGCAAATAAGAAGCGATAGCAGCAACCATAAAGCTCGCTACCAGACTGAAGCTTGGAACAAATGATTTAAAATGTAGATTTTTCATAATTATTAGATGCTTTTTTAGCCTTTTTATTTTACACAGTTTCTATAGTTTAACACAAGCGTCAGAGGCAAAAAATACTACACGACCACAAGAGCCGCTCGAGCCATCTGTAGCTATAAAAACAACCAAGGTGATACAATTAAAGTATTGAAATTAATAGGAGAGCAACTATGGCGGAAGCACCGAATGACCAAACGAATAAAAAAACGGAAGACAATAAACCGCAGGAAGATTTACAGCAGGTAAAAGTAATGTCGGCACTAGCATACTTCGGCATACTCTTCTTTTTGCCTCTTGTCACTAACCCAGAGAGTAAGTTCGGCAAATTTCACGCCAACCAAGGCCTGCTGCTGCTGATAACAGGATTCGCAATCAATACAATCGGCACAATAGTTCCAATAATAGGCTGGTTTATCATCTTGCCACTTGGCTGGATATTTACGGTCGTGCTGTTCGTGATAGGTCTCGTGAACGCTCTAAACCTTAAAATGAAGCGACTCCCCGTTATTGGTGGCATCGACATCATAAAGTAAGGAGCGGAGATGTCGCAATCAACTCAAGAAAAAATGCCAAAAACAGAAGCAGACATTAAAGAAGAGCCCGCGTCGCCAGGACAAAAAAAGACGGTAAAAATTATTCTTATAGTCGTAGGAATACTTGTGCTCTTAAGCATCCTTGGTGTATTGGTGTTCGGGTGGCTTGGCGCGAAGATTGGAAGATCGATCATTGATGAAGTTACTGATGGCAGAGTCAATGTTTCTGATGATTCCATTTCTATTCAAGGCGAAAACGACGACTCCTTCGAACTTAGGACCGAACAGGAACTTGCTCGTGATTTTCCTTCCGAGGTCCCCCTGTACGAACCTGCTGAACTTATTGGTTCTGCCAGAACAAGTCAGGGGAGCGACACTGCGTGGTCTGCCAACTTTCAATCAGATGACAGCCAGACAGTTATTTACACATACTTTGAAGATGCTTTTTCTCAGTCAGGTTGGAGCATTCAGTCGTCTTTTGAGTCAGGTGAAATGAGCACACTCGGAGCCGAAAATCAAAATGCTGGATTGCAGGCTCAGATAAACGTAATCGCTGACAACGACACCACGCTAATCTCTATAAACGTTTTTCAAGCTAACGAATAGTGTCGATACTACTCGTTGCTGTCTTGGTCACCCTTGTTCTTTCGTCCGTTTCTGTTTTTTGTAATGAGCAAGGCAACAACCGCCAACACTGCCAATGCCAGAAAGATTCCGCCTACGAATAGGAGAGCATTGTCATCGTTGCCAGCTGGCGTATCGTCAACAGCCTGGGCCTGGGTCGTCGTTACCTCCATCGTCTCGCCGTCCGCATCTTGCAAGGGTTCAAAATTCCCATCCTGTACTCCGTCGAGATCTTCCGCTTCTCCGTCGAATTCCTGCGTCCGAAACTCTACGTCTTCGTCACTATTTAACGGTTCATCCGGGCCAATAACCTCTTGCTCTTCATCATATGTTGGCTGTCGATCCATAGCTCCCCCTCTATTTATTTTTGCTTACATGATAATTTAACCATAAACGCTAAGCTAAATAAATACGCCTCCTTGGCGCTTATGTGTGTACTACCGGAAGATATTTAACAAACGCCAAAAGAAGGATGGCTCAGGTATAGGGGCGGTTGCGACAACCGGCACGCTGCTTGTTTCGTTGCCGTGCTCAACCTGTAAATAACCGACTTCGCCATTTATCTCAAGTGGCGGCTCTAGCTCTTCTGCCTCCACAGTTGCGTGGTATTCACTGCCGAGCCATCCGCCCACCGTGATGCCACCGTGAGTGATAATCTCAACATCGTCACCCCAAGGCACTTCATAAACTCCAACTGTCGTATTCTCTGGTACAACTTCAATAAAGCTGAAACCATCATATCCTGCGATGAGCAGCTCGTTTGAAGCAGTCGTGTTATATTCTCTTTCTTCTTGCCCAAGCATCACACCGATAATCGTTTCCGAGGTTGTCTCTGTCATAGGAAATTCGGCAGCAAATATCAAGTTCGCCCCTGCCTCATCACTTGTTCCAGTTTTTACCCCTATAACATATTGCTCATAGAGTAGTTGATTCGTATTAAAGATAGTGCCGACTGCTGGGTCAATCATAACTTCTGGAGTACTGACAATACCGGACAGCACCGGGTCCTCCAATACTGCTTCTGTCACGGTTATCAAGTCACGCGGTGAGCTAACTGACTCCGCTGACATACCGCTGGCATCCGCAATAACCGTCTGTTCGAGCCCTATCTCCTCAACCATGTTGTTCACATACGTTAAGTATGCCTCCTCAGAGCCAAATGCCCACACCGCCAAACTATCCGCAATATTATTGGCAGATGGAATAAGCAGCGCCTGAAGTGCCTCATATTGTGTTAGCTGATCACCAGCGTTTATCGGGTAAGATGATCCGTTTTCGGCTACCGTATCTGCGTATCGCTGCTCATCAGCTTGGCCAAAAGTAATTGTCTCGCCTTGTTCGCCATCACCCATTGGCTTTTCTTCCATAATAGCTAATGCCGTGAACAGCTTGGCAATACTAGCAATAGGAACAGGATCATCAGCATTCCCTGAATCCAGCAATAAGCCATATCCGCTCGCGCCGATCGCCGCTACACCATCTGCCGGCCATGGCAGCTGCACCGTTTGGGCTTCACTTGGCGATAATTCATGATACGTCGCCTCTAAGGTCGGTGTTGGCTGAAAAAACAGCACGTAGACAATCGCTCCAATAATTGCGATTACTGGCAGCCAAATAGCAGCACCAACCAGAATAGTCTTTACGATACTTTCTTGGTCTCTGTCCTGCTTCGCACTATACATGTCAAGAATGGTATCGCACGATGGCAGCGGTGTCTAATTTTGTTTCTACAGGAGAAATTTTTTATTGTTAAATCAGCAAAGCAATGGTTACCTTACCGTTGCTGCCTAAAAGAGGAGTATATTTCGTGCACAAAATCGTTGCGGTAGTTGTTGGGCTAGGCCTCCTAGCTTTAGGCGTTTTCGGTTTGCTATCGGGCAACGGTCGATTATTCGGGTTGCTAAACACAGATTTTTTGCTTGATATGTTAAGGCTTGGCATAGGGGGGTTACTGCTCTATGCGGTTTACATAGCAAAAAACCGAAGCCTAATACACCGAGGCTTGCTAATTCTTGCCTTCGCAAATATCGGTCTGGCATTGTTCGGGTTATTGAATCGCGAGCTACTCGGCGCGTTGCCTACCGGATTCAACGATTTCGATATCGCTACCCACCTCTTGTTTGGTGCAGTTGTCTTGGCGCTGGTCTTGATGATGAAAAGCGCAAAAAAGATTGCAGACGAAAGCTCTAAATACTGGTAGCCCAGGGTTTATCTAATAGAACTCTGCTCGAGTAACGACACCATCCTCGACGGTAAAGTTAATCCGTTCCGGGTTATAGTCCATCGTTAGCGGAAAATGTTCACCATCACGAACAGCTATTCTATAGGTGACGTCAGCCTCATCAGCCTTCGTAACAGCCTCTGCTTCCGTCAGACCTTCATAAGCACTGTCGCGCTCATACCCTTCTTGTGAGACATCGTCCTGCTCGTCTGGCGGATCGATCGGTACAAAATCAGTGGCCGGGTCAGTATTTTCTGCGCCGTCACTCGATGCGTCAGAAAAAAGTGACCATGCAAAAAATACTAAAGAAACCAAGAGCAAAACCGCTAATATAACATAGGTGGTTTTTCGTTTTGAGGATGTTTTTAGTGTAGCCATAACCTTATATTACCACGTATGGCAGCGGTCTAGTTTATCCTGAGAAAATCATAACCCACTGCCCTGCTATCGCCGCCTCAATAATGAAACAGCGGTAGCAATAGCCAACAAAAGGAGCACAAGGATTACAATGCCGAGCGAGCGAGGATACACGACCGCGCCTGCCGATACTGCCACCGCTTCATCGCTATCTGTAGGCTCAGCCGAATCACTTGTAGCTATATAGCAAAACGTCATGTCCGCCATACCGTTCACTATAGACCGTAACACTACTTCAATATCGTCCCGCCCGTTTCCGTTAGCGTAAAAACGCTTTACCTGTCCAAGTACTAGACGAGCATCAAACGGTGTTGATGCGACAGCTATAACTGCGTAATCGCTGCTTGTTTTACTCGTGCAGATGCTTGATACTAAACATATGCTTGAGGTCGATGTTCACGAAGACTCCTTAATAGAAGACCCTTATATCTTTGGTGTTTTCCAGCCAAACGAAGCTGAGCTGCTTGGTTTATATGCGCATCATAAGCCAGTGATAGAGCGCAATAAACGCGAAGCGTTAATCGCAAATCATTCAGGCGGCCGAATCGCTTCAGAGGTAAGTGTGGTGGCGATACCGATAGACCTCGATCTTGCACTTGAACACTTACTCGTCGTTGCCCGAGGACGCGATGCGCATGCTCCGAATGGATCAAATCCGGATGCAGAGCTACATACTGCGCGTGACCTTCGAGCAAAGCGAATCAACGCCATTCTTTCGTTTTTACATACAGACCCTGAATTACATGAAGATTCTTACTATATAGGCAATCGAGCTAAGACTTAAAGACACATTACAATAATATTATAATTTTATTATAATATTTACCCTGTTAAGGCATAATTACCGAGATTGACTTGATCCGGGTGCATCTCCTTTGGGGTATTCGTTCGGCTCCTTCCATACTGCCTCGGCAAATATATCCGCTTGCCCACCACTTGCCGCATGATAGGCCAGCGATCCGAGCCCGAGCAATAAGCTTAGTGACTCGCGCCCGAGCAAAACGTTATGCGGCTTCATCTCGTAGAGGCGCTTTGCTCCCGAACTTACATCTACCATCTCTCGAGCTACACCAGAACCACCCCAGCATGCACAGTTACCAAGCGTCATGAGCTCTACCGAATCCCAAACGACAGCACCAGAGTGCTCTTCGTACGCATCGTCCCTTTCTATAATTTTGTAGAGTTGTTTTTTACGTTGGCGCACAAAAATTTGAGCGCTCATGCTGTCGTGTCGCCGAGCATCGGCAAGTGCACCGTACCGTTTATTTTCAGGATCTTCCGTAAAGCGAAAGTGCTTTTTTACCTGACTTTGATATTCCTGGCTGAACGGAAGCGACATTGCCATAAGTGCACTCCTGCTCGTCTCTTCGTTTAATCCGCCAGCCTGTAGCCACTGCTGAAATCTCTCATATACTGCACCATCCGCGCCATTAGCAGACAAAAACTGAACACCAGCCACTCTATCAATAGTATCGGGCGGATAGACAGGCAAAAGCCGATCGATAGTACGTATAAACGCCTGGATTGGCAGCTCATCTTCCGAATCCGGCTCTTTTCCGATATGTTGAGCTAATGCACGCTGCAAATCAATCGTTACGTTGTAACGATCCGGTGTATCGGCAGGCTCGGAGATCTCCGCGCCGTATGTATCTGCTGCAACGGTAAGCGATTCATCGATTTTACTTTTCGCAAACTGGGCAGCATCAGATATAAGACCTTCAGGAGCATTCGCGCTATAGGTGTCGGATATTTCCAGTATGCCTTCCGGCGAGAAAGTGATTTGCGGATATGTTTCGCTCATTTCATATGACTCTACAGCGCTACCCTAAAAAACAAAAGCGTAAGCTGTTCAGTCAGGGGGTAGTGTTTTGTATTAGTTTTTTACTTCAACGCCGCCGAACAAACAGGTTCCACGCACCTCTAGAACCGGAGCTTTTTTGGCTGTTGGCTTTTCTGTCGAATCTTCCCATCCGCCAAATAGCGGCAAGCCGTTTACGTGCACCACCCAGTCTTTCGGTACTTTTAGTTCTACTCCGCCAAAAGCTACAAATATATCCAGCACTGCTTCGTTGCCCTTCATTTCTGCTTGCCGCAGATCAAGGTCAACTCCACCAAACAGTACATTTATCTTACCGCCTGTATAGTTGCTCGATTTGTTGACGGACTCAACGCCAGAAAACGCCAGCGTGAAATCAGATGTGTCTTCGCGGTTCTGCTTGGCTTTCATCGGATTGCCTCGTTGAAGAAAGAAAGATAGCCCTACAACGATGACAGCAGCTGGCCAGATTACTTGCCATGCATCGACAGCAATAACGTCAGTGTTATTAAGTAGTAACAATGTCGCTGCACCAGCCACGAACAAAGGCCATAACGGAGCCTGGGGATTTGTCGAAAAGCTTGCTAGGGCGGCAAGTACGATAAGTATCGGCCACCATGTTGCCATAAACGAACCGAACTCCCATACATCAAGCCCGTCTAACAAAAACCCAACTCCGACAAAAATAACCGCACCGCCAACAAGCAACCTTGGCAAGGAACGTAACTTCATGCTAACTCCTCCGTTTTATATAACATTTATTATATAAAACGCTTTAGTATTTTAAAAATTACAAAGAATGTGTGTGAACAGGATCAGATGTGTGGTTCACAAGATATCCGTCATTGTGATACAAATCATATCCGCCATTTTCTTTTGCCAGCAACACTGCCGAACCGATTTTTCTACATATTTCTTCTGGTATCGGATTGTGCATAATCCGCAGCGTCTCTATTCCAACGATCAATCGACTACGATTAGGTCGTTGATCGTAATCCATCGCTTCGTACTCTTCGTGACTCATACCTAACGGTGAAATGCCATCGGCACTAAGCCGGTGTGGTGGGAGTAGCCCTGCGGACTGCCACTGCCCAGCTGCTTCTGTGAGATCATGTAAAAACTCTGCGTTATCGGGCAACGCCTCAAAGCGACGGCTAAAACTTAAAAGTGATGTCCCGTTCGTTTCCGGTATCATTCTAATATATGCAACTGCCATACTAATTCCTCGTTTCATTATTTTGTAATGGTGCGAGCAATTATTAACATCAGGTGAAGAGCAGTCAATAAAAAATATTTAGATATACATTTATGTGCACTTTTTATATCGTTTGTGGTGTATTGTATAAAATTATGAGTTTGAACGTAAGTCAAATCGGCTCATTGCTAAGTGAATGCCATAGGTGCCAGCTTGCGACCGTTCGGTAGGGCCTCCATGCATCTGCAGTCCTCTCCAGCTCCTTTTTTGGCGGTACATTCTCCCATCCATAGAGCTGCTTCATTCCCCGCTGCAACCCGATATCGTCTGGCGCGAACACATCAGGACGGGCCAGTGTACTTATCAGGAACATCTGTGCCGTCCAGACACCTATCCCCTTCACGTCTGTCAGCTCAGCGATAACCTGCTCGTCAGTCTGCGATTCAAGATGATTATACACATCTGGATTATCACGAAAGTGGACCGCCAAGTCCCGTATATACCCGGTTTTTTGCCGCGACAGGCCAATGGTTCTTATTTGTTCATCGCTAAGTTCTAGCACATTTTTCGGTTTCATGTTTGCAGCAGCCTCAAGCCGGGAGTAAATTGCGCGCGCAGCAGCAACCGAAACCTGCTGGCTCACTATGGAGCCACACAAAGACGAAAAATAATCCGAACGCTGCTTCCTTGGGCGGAGTTTTTGCTTCGCGATTAGCTCACCGAGTATCGGATCAACACTTTGTAGATACTCTTCTGCAACACGGATAGATCGGTCTGTCGTAAGCGTCTGAATCTTCATTTGTCAATCATAGCAAATGAGCACGCTGAACATGTAAACCGACTTACGTGTTCGGACGTTGTGTTTCTAGACCTTTACTTCTGGCCGCTCAATTTCTCGAGAGCGCCCAAACGCCACTGCCGCTATAAGATAGATTGCGGATAAACCAACCAGAACATAGACAAGATTCGTCATTATAGAATCTGTGCCGAAAAGTGACTCAACTAGGTTGTAATCAAAGATCCCAACGAGCCCCCAGTTTAATCCGCCGATGATAACAAGTAACAGCGTTATTGCATTCATCGGGTTGCTTAGCCTCATAATGCCCCTCCTTGCGCTTTATTGTTTGTACGCCTCAATATACGGATATGGGCTTAACGCTACAGTTAAATAACATACGTGTCATCCGAAGTTGAGCGTCTAACTCAAGCTACCCGCCAAAAAAGACAAATCCTACAAAACACACGAGCCGCTTACTTGTTTATTCGTGCACCAGGGTGTCCGCATGAGCAGCTACGGCAGATGAGTATTTATCCGTCGCTGTGCGTTATTGCCGGCTTTGAGTATTTCCTTGGCATCTCTAGCGGCTGAACTAAAGTCCTCTGCCCCGAGCACTACAGCGATGGAAATCCCTTCAGGGGAGCCATTGTCGTGTTCGATGTCAGCAGCCATATAGGTTCGCCTCGCCTCATCGGTATAGCCGATCTTTATGCCTACCATGCCCCCTTCGTTAGCAAACGAGTTGTGGCTACGTATTCGCCCAGCTACTGGAATAATCGCCTCTTCTTGCATCGCGATTTCACGTAACACAGGATTCTGCATGTATTTATGCCCAATGATGGTCATATTCTTCGCCGTACTCACAGAAAACGGGGAAAAGCCGCTGGCATCCGCCACGGCAGTTTCACGCAATTCCATGTCGCGAAGCATGCTGTTCGCGTATGCTACGTATTCATCCATCGATCCAAAAGCCCAATTTACCATCGTATCTGTCATATTGTTGGCAGACATCAACATAGATGCCTGCAGAGCTTGATATAAGCTAATCTGAGCGCCAACCTCTACCGGCACAACGACTCCGCCTTTTCTTGCGTATTCATAATACAAATCGACGTCTTCTTCAGTAAGTGTAATCATGGGGCCCTGCTCGCCAGGCTCAAGCGGGTGCTTATCCAGGACAGCTAATGCGGTAATAACCTTTGTCAGGCTTGCTATCGGAACTGGCTGAGCCGTATCGTCAGACAACGCGAACAGCTTATTTTTAGGAACGGCATAGGCCGAACTACCATAGCCAGGCCATGGCATAGAACCAGCAATATCCAGCGCCGACCCTAGCCCTTCGGCAGAAGATTCCTGCCTGTTTACGAAATGACTTTGCTCGAGACTGCCTTGGCCTAATGAGCCAAATATTCCGGAATATATACCAAACACGAGAATGCTCACAGCAAAAATATTAAATACCCCTCGGCGAAAACGTTGAGGCTTTCGCACGCCACGTACCCTAGAGTAATATTTATGTTTGCCCATGAACTTCGTATTATAACGCATTGGGCGATACTTCAGCCTTAATACATCATGCCAAAACGGTAAGCTGTTTTAAATGAAGCCTGCTTGGACTGAATCTTTTTTAGCGGGGTGAACGATTCGAGTTTAGTTCTGGGAGGACATCGCTCCGGCTTACGCGCGGCGCTTCATCCGCTCAGCTTTACTCGGTGCAAGCACCTGCGTGAAGTTTCGCTTCACGAACCGTCCGACCTATCAAATTTTGCAATTACAAAATTTGGGTCGGAAGTTCAAGGACTCCCAGCAAGAAAAATGACCCACCTAATGGTGAGTCATTTTTCTTGGTAGCGGGGGGAGGACTCGAACCTCCGACCTTCTGGTTATGAGCCAGACGAGCTGCCGCTGCTCTACCCCGCGTCATCGTCAAAACTAGCTGTGTGAGCTAGCCAGCACAAGCCACAAAACAAGTTTGCTGACTTAAGCTACCTAGCTCTCCGCTGTTCTTCCTCTAAAATCTCCAAACAGTCGCTCTGAAGAGCTCCTTGGCTTGAATGTTTTGTTAACTGCGGCTCCACTTATTACTGGGAGAACTCAGGAGTTACACCTGAGAATTACCTGTTGGAGTATACAAGGTGATTAACACTCTTGTCAATCATCCGTCCGGCGGACGCCTCGAAACAAGAAATCTGCCCAGGCATCCAAATTCTGCCGATACTGCGGTCTGTCCAGCTCCGGTTCAGTCGCCTCATGAGCTTCTTCAGGTAGCGGAACACTGTTCTCTAGGGCGACGCGTTCCGGCACAAGCAGTACGGTTTCACCAGGAGCGGCAAGCCCGAACTGGCGCCGCGCCTGAAGCTCAAGGTATTGATCGGTATTATAGTACTCGTTCCGAAGCTCCATGTTGCGATTTTGCAGTTCTTGTATCGCGATCTCTTGCTCAAGCTGGGCAATCCGCTGCTGCAGTGTATAGTTTTGCTGAATCACGTTTACGCCACTCCAAGACACTAGAATAGCAATACAACCGAACGCCAATAATCCAATAACGCGCACATCCTTAAGTGAGTCGATTATATGCCGGATACGTATCTGTTTTATCTTGGTAAGCATAACTAACCTCCAGTATATCGCACCTGCTCGCTCACGCTCTGCACCCATTCCCCTTGTGCTATGATTAAAACAAGATGTTAAAGCGGTGGGAAACATGGGATATCTAGCCAGCGGACTGGAGGCAGGAATCCGTAGTACTGCGCTTGAGGTTTTGATTATCGGTGCAGCGCTGACATTGCTGGCCACGATTTATTTGCTGCATCATAAGCACTCGTTTCGGCCGGGAATGTTTTACGGATTCGCCGGCTTATCCGGAGCGATATTTTTTTCTCTCGTCATCAGTACAGTAGCCATCCATATCCAGTCAGATTCTTTTGGCAAGCATCAACGGCAAGCCTCCATTGAGTTCTGGGTATGCGGAACCGAAGTATCACCGCGGTATCAGCAGCCAGGCATATTTCACACTGCTGGCAGCCGAGATTTCTACATCGACGCGTCTAAACAGGTGCACCGATCAGGCTTCGTCGTAAATGAAGACACTGACGCAACGCTCGGGTACCTATTTACGGCGCTTGGCGGCTCCGTTCAGTCAGACCACTTGACGCTGCCGCTCGACCCAATAGACGAAAAATGGCTTATGCCAGCCCACCGTCAAGATGGAGACCCACAAGGAAACATGTCTGTTGATTTTCTCCAGCAATTCGTCAGGACAACAAATCAAGACTCCGCCTTACTTGAATTATCCAGCGGACAGCGATGCCATGATGGAGCAAGCGGCCAAGTACAAATATTTGTTTATCAGTTGCATGAAGACGGCACAAGTTACTCCCAGACTAAGCTCGAAAAGCCGGACGATCACATCATCCCGGCAGACAGCTCCCAACCGAGTCAGTGTATTATCGTTGAGTTTTCTGCAGAAAAAGAGCGCACTAATAAGCTTTGTGAAAGCTTTGGAGTCCGTGACAACAAACGATGCAGCGCCTTTGGGGTAGAAAACCTCCATGATGATGCTTGCTACCTAACAGAGGTACAGGCTTCCGGGGAGGACTTATAGCAATGGATGGTTTGCTTATTCACCCCCATGTTATCCGGCCGCTCGCACTGGCAGTGCTCCTCATTATCTTGGTCATGTCCTTGCACCAGTCACGTGGTTACGCCAGGCGCACGATGCTACTGTTCACCCTGGGCTTGCTCGGTGCTTACTCGGCCAGTCTATTTGCGCAGTTGCAGTCAAACGCACTCTCATTAACCGCCCTATACCTAACAATATTGGCAAGTTTTGCCATATGGCTAATCGGGATGTTTTATGTCTATCGCTTTTTTGAAAAACAATCGGTGCGCTTTCGTCCGGACATAGCTTCTGGTGCGAAAAATATTCAATCATTGCTGAGTAAACGATTGCCTGGCTGGTCATTTTTTGCTGCAGGCATTGGCGCTGGCCTCATCGAGCCGCTCCAGCACTATGCAAAACAAGACATACAGCTTCACTTTTTTCAAAGCTCACCAAGCGTTGACTCGTTCGTAAGCCTGCTAGGGCATGTTGTATCTGCCCTCTTGGTTGCTGTTATCATCTGGTTTACGTTTTGGCATATCCAAAAAAAGCTCGCCGGCAGCAAAAAACAAAATAGTCCAGTGGTGCGGTTGCTGTTCGGGGTGTGCCTGATAGGCTCAAGCTGGCTACTGGTAGCACTGGCTGCAACGATTCTTCGTATTTGATTACTCTTGTGGTTTATTTCTACAGCGGAGTGAGTATACTACTCAAGAAGTATGAAGCAATCAAAAGTATTGAAAGCCACCTTGCTATTTTTACTGCGTGAAGATGAAATTCTGCTTGCCATGAAAAAACGCGGTTTTGGTGCTGATAAGTACAATGGTGTAGGTGGAAAAGTAGACGCTGGCGAGACAATTGAGCAAGCTGCCATCCGCGAATGCCAAGAAGAAATTGGCGTAACGCCACAGGGCCTAAAAAGAGTTGCCAAGCTGGACTTTGCTTTTTCAAAAAAGGGCCAAGAACCTCAGCCAGAATGGGAGGTAAATGTCTTCTTTTGCAGATCATGGAAAGGAACGCCAACCGAGACCGAAGAAATGGCGCCAAAGTGGTTCAAGTGCTCTGACATTCCCTACGACAAAATGTGGGAAGACGACGCCTACTGGCTACCCGTAGTGTTAACTGGCAGGAAAGTCCACGGCTCCTTCGCCTTTGACTCCAACGATCATCTCGTATCCAGTGTCGTTAAAAACACGCCGTGATTTATTTTATAAATGCCGCTAATCCACTGCTCATAAGGTATAATCGAGCATAACAATCAACGGGTGGAGAGAGCGAGTATAGTTTGTCTGCTGAAACATACCGAGACGCAATAAAAGAACCGAGAGACCACCTCATCCTAGGTCTTGACGACATGACCTGGCAAGAAGCCGGAGCAATTATCGAGCAAACAAGCCCGTACATTGGTATGGCGAAGATTAATTCTTTGGCTGACAGAAAGGGCTGGCGAACAAGTATCGACACGATATCTAACCTCGGTATGCTCACCGTTGCTGACGGGATGTTTCATAACACGCCAAAAGTGGTAGAAAACCACGTCAGGAATGTTACTGAGCTCGGCGCAGCATTTGTAACCGTTCATGCCAGCGGTGGATCGGCGATGCTAGAAGCAGCTGTTAAAGGAAGGGACAGTGGCAGAGAAAGCATTACGGACGTATTCAAACGATCAAAACGGCACCTTATTGGCGGCATACTCGGCGTTACCGTTCTGACATCACTCGATAACGATGAGTCATTTAGTATCTACGGAGATGAAGCAAGTGAAAAAGTATTGGATTTTGCCCGGATGGCGCGAGACACCGGTCTGGATGGAATCGTTTGTTCTGCTCATGAGCTTCGCCTTATCAGGGAAGATCCTGACTTAAATGAACTACTCGTAGCCGTCGGTAGCATCACTCCATCATGGAACAAGAAACAACTGGACCAAAAGCGCACCGCAACCCCTGCAGAGGCGATGCGTAACGGTGCGGATTACCTTATGCTCGGCCGAAACGTCACAAAAGCCAGTGACATGCGTGTACCAAAATATGCTGCAAGCAGTATTGTTGACGAAGTAGCCAAAACTGTTAGAAAAAACGCGGGCCTCGGCAAGCTCAAGCAGCGCGCCCGCAGGCGAACCAGAGTCTCGGCTTCAGATCAAGGCGCGCAGTAAACTGCTTTTTTCGGCATTGCCCGTAAGCGTATAATAAAACCCTGTGATACACCACGTGGCAATATTATTTAAACAGCTGAGCCCAAGGCTCGATTTGGTTACATAAGTATGTCCATCTGGGAGGCGATACTACTAGGAATCGTGCAGGGCGTATTTATGTTCTTCCCTGTCAGCTCGACCAGCCACCTCGCGCTACTACAACACTACCTGATAGATAGAGGTTCGGATATGCCGTCTCCCTCCTCGCCAGACCTTATACTGTTCGACCTAGTCGTGCATATCGGTACACTGGTTTCCATCGGCATCGTTTTTCGAAAAAGTTTGCTCACGGCAACGCAAGGCGTCATAAGTGAGCTGCGGCTCAGGCTGCAAAAAACTTCTGTGCTATCCAACGAATATTTACGGCTCGTTGGCTTGAGCCTTTTATCGCTCGGGGCAACGAGCATCATCGGACTTATTATTATCACCACTGGCATGAGCAGTGTTTTTGA
Source organism: Candidatus Saccharimonadota bacterium (assembly GCA_050486305.1). Lineage (GTDB taxonomy): Bacteria > Patescibacteriota > Saccharimonadia > Saccharimonadales > SLHW01 > SLHW01. The sequence goes on along the minus strand of JBJHDA010000005.1, from coordinate 7,957 downwards.
CGTGCCGGGGATTATCGCCTTGAATCTTATTATTACGGGGCTGCTTCTCTGGTGGACCGATACTGTCGGTAAAGGCTCGGTCGGGCCAAAGCAGCTCACGGCGAAGCTTGCTATCGTCATCGGTATCGCCCAGGGCTTCGCGCTTTTGCCTGGCTTATCACGCAGCGGGCTAACCATCGCAATCGCTCTATACCTTGGCCTACGGCGGAGATGGGCAGCTACCTACAGCTTCTTCTTGGCTATCCCGACTATCCTTGCAGCATCATTCATGCAGCTCATGCTTGTACTGACTGATGACCAGCCAGTGATTGTCGACGCCTGGGCGTTTGTGGCAGGATTTATTACCTCAGCTATTGTTGGCACAGGAGCATTGGCTATCGTCCTGTATCTGCTCTATAGGGCACGCTTTCGCATCTTTAGCTTCTATGTCTGGGCACTCGCCGCACTCGTCCTCTTCGGCATCGCTTAGAAATGAGCAACTAAAAAATACTTGCGGGCGCAAGTATTTTTTGGCAAGCAAACTACCAGCACGACTACCTCTCATCCGGTTATGATTTTTGCCACACCATTGATGCTAGAAGCTATCGGGCTGGCTTGGCTCGTAGTGGACATCACGAAGTAAAATAAACCCTGGGAGAACTTCGTGCGTATATTGCGCTGGTTTCCTTTCGCCTGGATAGCCTATGCTCAACCGGTCATCTTCTCCACGGTATAAAAGACCTGCTTGGCTCAGCGCATTCAGTATCTTAGGTATTCTGCTCGAATCAAACCCGCTCCGTGACTCAATAGAAACAAACTCTATCGCCTCTCCTTCTTCCGGTAATTCATGAATCACAAAATTTTTTGTCTCGGCCAAACCATACGATTGAAGAGCTTCGCTCATCACCTCAATGTCTCTTGCATCCATATCGCGTCCTATCCTTAGAGTTATATAACCAATTACAGCAACACAAAGCGGTAATAGCAAGCATGAGCATATGCTTACGCAAAAGACCTGGTTCGATCGCCAAAAGATACCCACCAAGCAAAAAACCCGCTCAAAGCCCGTTTCTTGAGAGGATTCAAGAAACGGAAGAGGAGCAATGACGGTAAGCTCACCCAATTAAAAAGCTCTGCCTTTTAATTGCAGAGCTTTTTAGTCCATTGCGACGTGGTGGGGGTGGCTGGGATATCTCCTGTTAGTCGATGCGCCTTCGTTCGCATGCTCGATGCAAGCATCTGTGCGTGCTCCTTATCTTCGAACTACTTTTGCTTGAGCAAAAGACCTGGTTCGATCGCCAAAAGATACCCACCAAGCAAAAAACCCGCTCGAAAGCGGGCGCTTTGCTTGGTGGGGGTGGCTGGGATCGAACCAGCGACCAATCGGTTATGAGCCGACTGCTCTAACCACTGAGCTACACCCCCTCAAATTGGCTAGACTGCCCCATTTTACCAGATGCGGCAGCGAAACTGTAACCCTTTGGCCTTTGAAAAGTCACCGATCATCATTATCGCGGTCGCGCGATATAGCTGACTGGAGTGCCCTACTCAAAAATACCGATAAACCGAGCACCTCCGTATCGCTTGCTTTCGTGTATTGGCCCTCATGATACTCTGGTGGCTCAACTGCTTCATCAGCCTGACCGCGAGATCGCTGTACGCCTCTACGCCCGATCCGATAAACCGCACCCGCCAATAGGCCGAGCTCTTTGCCGCTTAAACTATGGGGCTGGAACGAAACATGCAGGACTGATTCGGGTGTCATAACTTCAACCTCTTGTTCAACCGATAAATCATCAGTACCAGCGTGTAGGTACAGTGACACTCCATCTTTTATGGATGCCCTGAATCCAACGTGCTCGGTCTCAACCTTCACGCCGCGCTCAGCGATCAGTTCACGAGCCGCACGAAACAGGTGCGTAACGCGTTTCCGGCGCTCTGCTGACATCGGTCGCTCACCAGTCTGCGGATTATTATTATCCTCCATGTTTCGCCTCATTGAGCAGCTGCAGTAGCTCGCTAGCATCGCTCGCGTTCATGAGCTTATCGCGAAGCTCCCGCGCCCCAGGAAATTCGTTAATATAAATTTTGCAAAACTTATTCAGCACCCGAATGTTCCGGTATTTATTCTGCCAAGTGTCACGGAACAATCTAACGTGCCGCTCATACAGCTCAATCTTTTGCTTCTTGGTGTACTCGCTCCACGGAGAATTTTCTGCGAATGCGAACGGATCATGAAAGATACCGCGCCCTATCATAACACCGTCGAGCCTATGTGCGTCAGCCAGCTCGATGCCATGCTGATGGCTCATAACATCACCGTTGCCGATAATCGGCGTGCTGACGCCGAGCTTATCCCGGAGCTCACGCACCTTGCCAATCGCCCTCCAATCAGCCGGCACTTTGCTCATCTGCTTTCTTGTACGGCCATGCATCGTGAGTGCAGCGATGTCTTGCCTGAGTAGAAATTCCGGCCACGAATAATCCACCTCATTGAAGCCCAGCCGTGTTTTTACACTGACTGGCAGTTTGCCGCCGGCGCCTTCCTTAGTTGCCTGGATTATCTCTTTGGCGAGCGGACGATCGTTCACGAGCGCAACACAGCAGCCATTTTTTACGACAGCCTTGTCTGGGCACCCCATATTTATGTCGATTCCGGCGTAGTTTATGTTTTCCAACCCGCTCGACTCGCGGGCAAACGTACCGTCAGCCAACTCTTTTGCAGTCTGGTAATAATTTTCTGGAGTTTTCCCCCAGATTTGGGCGATTAAAGGCGTTTCGCTTGCCGTAAACTGCAAGCGGTGAAGCAAGTTTTTCCTGCCCGGACTTTGTAGGCCATCAACATTTACGAATTCGGTAAAATAAATGTCCGGTGCAGCGCAATCGCCAACAATCTGACGAAATACCGTGTCCGTCACATCATCCATCGGCGCCAGCACAAAGTATGGCTTTGGTAAGTCTTCCCAGATATTTTTCATGTATCAGCTGTTTATTGTAACAATTATTCCGTGGTTTCTTCTACTGAAGCAGTCCGGGCGAGTATAGCTGCGCCGACTACCTTCACTCTGTCATGAAACAGTTTCTCACGGGCTTCACCATATAGCTCTGCGGCTTTCAGCATACCCTGCCAGTGCCCAACTCGGTCTTTACCGGTAAAAAATAGCCTGTAGTTCACTGCTTTTCTAGCCGCCTCTGCGTCCTCACTGCTCCAATTCTTTTGTACGCCAACCACTAAAAGCATCCGCTCAAAAATAGTACTGTGGGCATAAGCTGCCATTTCCAGCATATTTCTTGCCCGGACATGAGCATAACCAGGTGTGCCGGCCTCTTTGGATAGCTTCTCGATAATCCCCTGCTCAGCAACAATCCCGTTTAGTGTTTTTTGCATGGCAGTATGCTTTGACTCAAGCGCATGGAGCTCCGAACGCTCGGCAGTATCGCTTCGCCGCTGTAAGTTCTCGTCAAGCTGACGTGCTTTGCGAGTCGTGTTACTGATTTTTTGCGTAAAAGCGCGCGGGTTACGGACGATCCGCTCGTATTCCTCGCTCGATAAGGCAACCCTATCAACAACATAATCCTGATCTTTCGGGCTAGCCGGTAGCAAGTGCGGCAAAAGCAGCTTCTTTGGGTCAGCCGCCCGTATGTGAGATTCGGGCACATCCTTATAGTCATCTATATCTATTTCGAAAAAATATGGCATCACGACGCGCCCAAAAGCAATCGGCTTATCTTTTTCAATAAGCCGCTCCATGACTGTTGGTGGACTGGTGTATCTCTCCAATCCAGGAATTGCTTCCTGCTCCGGACCGCTTTTAGCCATAATTATTTAGTATCCTCTAGTGTAACGGCTTCCGTCAGCCCGAACGCCAACATGCTGGCAAGGAACAACACGGTAGCAGTCTGCACAAAGAACCGTTCCAATTTTTTTGGCTGCCTGTTCAACTCGTTGCTCTTCCTGTGATTCTTGGCCAAGTTCCGGATTTTGCGGCTCAAGGCCTTCCTTTGTATCTTCCTCTGGCAGCATGTGCATTGGCACTTCATAGCCTAGGTCGGCTAACGCCTCGGGAGAAACGCCTCGATTCATATCATCACGCATATTTTTATTGGGGCCACTTCTAAAATCTGACATAAGGTATATTATATCACGCTTAAGCTTAAAAAGCAATATATTTTGCCCTCGTTTCACCTATCTCCTGAATGCACCAGTCGACTGGTGCATTCAGCAAAATGAAGTGTATAACGAAAAGTAGAGCCCTTCGTAGTTTTTGCGAATAACGGGCAATTTTTGTTTCCGTCCGCCTAAGGCGAATGGAACCAATCTTATTCCCAGCGAAACACCTTAAACGCGATCAGATAAATCACGACGAGCCAGCCACCGAGCATTAATAGCTCTGGCCCGATATCAAACAGTGTCTTCCCTTCGGTAATAATCAAGCGGAGTCCATCTATCAACGGCGTCAAGGGCAAGAAGTCAGATACGGTCTGCAGCCACTCCGGCATCAAAAATCGCGGGAAAAATACCCCGGAAAGGAACATCATCGGGAAAGCTACCAGGTTTCCAAGCGGCGCTGCCTGGTTCTCGTTTTTCGCCCAGCCGCCAGCTGCCAATCCCACACCAAATAAAACGATAGTACCGAACATCGTTAGGATAGCTAGACTAAGATAATCGCCGCGCATGTTGACGTTAAACAGCAGCAACGCGACCACAAACATCAACGCAACAGCCAACAGGCCAACGAAAGCGTTAGACAAAACGTTCGCTGCAAAATACTGCCATACGCGAATTGGCGTTGTATGATAGCGCCGTAAAATTCCTTTTTCTTTCATTCGTGGGAAAACTGTTGTCGGGCCAAATATTCCAAGTGACAAAACAGTAAAGCCGAGCAAGCCGGAAAAGATATAATCAAGCGTTGTTAGTCCTTCTATCTCAGTTGCCTCAACGGCCACGGTAAACGGTGTTTCAACCGGCACCAGCTCAGCATTAATATCGGCAAATATACTTTCCAAAATTGAGCCCAGCGTTACACCGGCTTGCTCATTCCCGCGATCATATAGCACCTCGGCTGACCCAGTCGGATACCCTGCCTCCGGGTCAATCTCTCCAAACCCGTCCGGCAAAGTAATGACCGCATCGATTGAACCGCGGTTCATCTGTTCCTGCGCATCATCAAGTTCCGTCACATCATCATCGACAGCAAATATTTCGTTATCTCTCAGTTGTTGTTCGAAATCTGTAGCAAAGTCCGTACTGGATTCATTTATCAGCGCAATATTAAAGGAAATGTCGCGGTCCTGCCCAAACAATCCACCAAACACCAGCAAGAAAATAAGCGGAAACACAAAAACGAAGAAAATCCCGACCTTATCCCGGAATAGACGGCGGATATCTATTTTGGCAAACGTAAGTACTGGTAGCAGCTGCTTTTTCATAATTACTCCCTGAGCTCCTTGCCGGTTAAGTCGATGAATACATCTTCCAGGTTCGCCTGCTCGACCTGCTGGTCTTTCTTAAACCCTCTGCCTAATAGGTCGGTGATGAGCTTTTTTGGTGTATCCAGTGCGATAATCTTGGCGCTATCCATAATCGCGACACGGTCACACAGGATTTCGGCCTCCTCCATATAGTGGGTGGTTAAAATTATTGTCACGCCATCATCTCGAATTTTTCTTATCAAGTCCCACAAGTTGCGTCGTGATTGCGGATCGAGCCCGGTGGTAGGCTCATCCAGAAACAGCACCTTCGGGTTATTTACAAGCGCCGTCGCGATTGAAAACCGTTGCCGTTGGCCGCCAGAAAGCTTTTCTGGATACGCATCAGCCTTCTCGGTCAGCTGGACGTTCTCCAGTATTTTCATCGGATCGATTTTATGCCCGTACGTTGAAGCAAAGAACCGAAGCAGTTCTGTCAGCTTTGTCTTCTCCTCAAAGGCGGCGGTCTGTGGCTGCACACCGATGATCTGCTTTATTTTTTGTGGCTTTTTTGCAACATCAATGCCATCAAGCACCGCTGAACCGACGTCAATCGGACGCATCGTCTCGATCATTTCCAGCGTCGTCGTCTTGCCAGCCCCGTTCGGTCCAAGGATTCCAAAAATCTCGCCACTCTTAACGGAAAAGTTTACTTTATTTACTACGGTATTCTTCCCGTATTTCTTTGACAGATTTTTTACTTGGAGAATTGTTTTGTTGCTCATAATCAGAATGAAGTATACAACAAAAAAAACAACACCGACAATTTTTGCCGGTGTTGTTCGTACGCTAGTTTTTGCTAACTATTTGCGCTTTACGGTCAAGAATCCGTTTCGTGGGTTCTCGTTAACTTCCATACCGCTTGGTAGCTCAGTGGCGGTCTCTGGTCGCTCATCCTTGCTGAAGTAGTAGATTGTCTGTTGCTTGCCACCGCGCAACGTTACTTCCTTTGAATTCAAATAATATGTAACACCCTTTGAGTTTGTGTGCTTGTAAGCCATAGTTACAGCTTCTCCCTCTCTTACGTTAAGTGATAGTGCCCTTACGATACTCTGGTGTTACTAGGGTTGTCAAGGGGTGAGTGATTTTTTGTTGTGTAAATAATATCTCCATCTGTAGTACTTCTCTAAAAATGTATTGCGCTTCAAGCTGCTTATGATTTACAATGAAACCTGTACAAAATAACAAAATGTATAAAAGGTGGTTACATTTTCATGGATTTTAACGCAAACCGAGGCAACAGACAGCCTCAACCAACATCAAGCCCAGCCAGCCCTCAGACTCCAGGAGCGTCAGGAGCAAGTAACGGACCGAAAAGCGCTTCTAGCGGTGCGGGTGTGAAAAACAAGGTATTTAACCTTAAGTTCGCCTCCATAGCACTGCTGTTTTCGGCAACGATTCTCGTTGTTGCATTACTCTTCTATCTCGTTGTCGGTATGCCAAAAAACGAATCCGGCTTCGTAGAGAACGATAAATATCAAGCTGTCTTCTTAAATGGCGGACAGGTCTACTTCGGACAAGTAACTGATCTAAACAATAAGTACTTACGGCTCGTTGACATTTATTACCTGCGAGTTGACCAACAGGTACAGCCAGCAGAAGACGGACAAGTTCCTGATGTAGGCGAAGGCGACATCTCGCTCGTGAAGCTCGGCTGTGAGCTGCACGGACCAAAAGATGAGATGCTCATCAACCGAGACCAGATGGTGTTCTGGGAAAACCTGAAAGACGATGGGCAGGTTACCGAAGCAATCTTAGCTTACAAGGCTGAAAACCCAGATGGGCAAGATTGTGAAGTACCAGATCAGGGCGGCGTACCGCAGCAGCCAGTCCCAGGTACAGAGCAAGAAGACGACGATACCGAAGAGTAAAAAACACTTCAGCTCTAACACGAAAACCCCGGTTAAATGCCGGGGTTTTTACTTTCTAAGGTTATAGGTAAACCAAAGCTCCAGTAAGAACCTGCTAGCAAAAAGGATGACCGCAACGCTGCCCAGTATCAGGCTCCACCCTGCTAAATCAGGTGACCAGCGCGGCGATGCAAAATCAAACTGGTAAAGCTCTTTCGGAATCTGCTGTGGCTGGACTCCGTTTTCTCGAACATAGTTTTCGACACATTGTACTCGGCCGTTTGCAAGCTGTCCTGCAGGGAACCGCTGCTCACATATCTCTTCAGCACGAGCATAAACATCTTCATTTATTCGACTGACCCGCTCTTGTTCGGCACTGACCAGTCTTTCGTACTTATGGGTCAACTGTATCGGCGGGCGGATTGCATTCTCGCTAGCGACTAGGTCGGTATTCATGTGCGAATGAACGTGTTTGCGCAGTTCCCGGAGCGGCTCCTCGACGTCTTCGCCAGCCGCGTCGGCCTGATAAACAGCTTCACGGAGTTCAATCATCCTCAGATTGTTTTGCCGGAGCGCAAAAGCAGCAGTGCTAAAGAATAAGACGGCAATCACTAAAAAATACCAGCCAGAAATCGGGCGAAGCTTTGTTTGATAGTGGT
>JBJHDA010000004.1:0-47622 GCA_050486305.1 Candidatus Saccharimonadota bacterium | reverse complement strand
TGTCATGGATGCGTTTGACTCGGACAAAGAAAGCACCCTACAGCCTTCAAACATGCAAGTGGTTGCTTACGTTGTCCCCGACTTTCCCCTTACCGACGATAGCATTCCTGATTTGCCAATCAGCACATACTCTATGCTCATTGAAGAGGCAACAAGCCGTGCTCAATGGAAGTTGAGGGAGTTCCAAGACGTCAAGTCTGAGATTGAAGCTGGTCGTCAAAGGCGTTGGGCTGCAAGAAAAAACTGGAAAGTTGATAGGCGCACCCGTTACCCCAATTATGGCCGTAGGGTCTAAGGAGATTGAACATGCTTTATCGTGGCTACAGAATTGAACCTCTTGGCACGTTTGCCATGTATCGTATTCGCGCCCAAGGTCAAGGTCAGGTGCCAGCAGAATTGTCTGGACATTACACCACCGAACAGTTGGCTAAAAAAGCTGTTGACTCTAGCCTCCAAAGACTTGTGAAGAGAAGGAAGCCCAATGTCCCGAAGGAAAGCACCGCTACACCTTAAACAGTTTTCAGGGGGCCTAAACACTGTTGAGTCGCCCCTTGAGGGGTCATTGGAGACTACTCGTGACGAAGCCAACATGGTTCTTAACAATGATGGTAGTCGCCAACGTCGTCTAGGTATTGATAGGGAACCGGATGGCGTTAATGTAACAACTTCCGTTGTCTATTCGGTGAACACCCTACTCGGCAGATCCACCTTTCGTTGGGAAAACGCAGGAGGGGACAGCAACCGAAAGATTCTTGTTGTCCAGATTGGTAACGAACTAAGCTTCTTTTCACTTGACAACCCCCAAATTACCTCCAACCTTATCCACAGCAAGATTTACGACCCTAGCCTATACTCTGTTAACTTCTCGTTTGCTGAGGTTGATGGTATTTTGGTTGTGGCAACAGGTGAGAAGTCTGTGTCTGTATTTGAGTTCATTGACAACCAAGTTGTTGAAAGCTCAGCCAACCTTCTGATTAGAGATTTGTTTGGCGTAGAAGCGATTGTTAACGGTCAAATACTAACCTCGTCTCAGAATATTGAGGTTAGGCCGTCAAGTCTTAACAGCGCTCACCTTTACAATCTTCGTAACCAGACGTTTGCAATTCCTCGATTTGCTAGCAATAACGAGGTATTGACTGACCCGATCCTCCACTTTTTTAACATTTCGGCTTCGTTTGCCCCTCCTAATGTCTATCCTTCTAACGCAGATTATGTAAACCCTGCGCTTAAGGCAGATGCTGCTGACTCTGGTAACAGAACAGCGGAGAGGTTTTTTGCAGCCGACCTATTTGCCAACCAACTGGGTTCGAGCGAAGCTCCTAAAGGCCATTTCATTATTGATGCTTTGGAAAGAGGGGCTTCTCGTTTGGAAAGGGAGGTAAGTCTTAGGTCTCGCAACCCCCAATTAAACTACTCTGTCACTTCGTTGCCTGTAGATCGGACCCCTAATGGTCCGTCTGTGGTGGCTCAACATGCAGGGAGAGTGTGGTATGCAGGATTTTCAGGTGTTGTGGAAGGAGGTGATCCTAGATCTCCAAGAATGAACAGTTACCTCCTGTTCAGTTCTTTGGTGAAGGATGTGACGGATATTGGTCGTTGCTACCAATTAGCCGACCCCACCTCTTCGATTGACGCGGATTTGGTGGATACTGATGGTGGGTTCATCCGTATTGAGGGTGCTCAGAGAATTATCAACATGGTAAATAATGCTGGATCTCTGTTTGTTTTCGCAAACAACGGGATCTGGCGTATCTCTGGGCAAAACAACGAACCGTTTCGAGCGACAAGCTACCTTAGCGAAAAGCTTTCGGACCGGGGAGTCACTTCAGCTAACTCTGTTGTCATTGCAAACGACTTGGTGTATTTCTGGTCTACGGACGGTATCTACGTTATCGCACAGAACGAAGTGGGTCTCTGGGTGGTGGAAAACACCACTAAACAGACAATCCAACCCACTTACAACAACATCAGTAGTTTGGAAAAAGAAACAGTCTCTGGGTTCTACGACGACTTTGAACAAAGCATTCGTTGGGTATATAACAATTCTGAGTTAAACTCAGTGAACAATGAGCTTGTGTTTGACACAGGATTTTCGGCGTTCACGAAAAATATTATCCCTGTCCTTGAAGGGGGCCTTCCCAAAATTATCGCTGTTGCCGGTGGTGAACCTTTTGTCTCAGGACTTACTCCAGAGATTGTTACAGCCGATGGGGAGATCGTCACAGCAGATGGAGAAATTGTAACAGCAGATGTTGTTTCAAGAGAGTCCAGAACAAGGGAGACGGTGTATGTTGTTATCACCTCTGTTGATCCAACAATTTCTTTCACTATCTGCTACTACCGTAACACCTCTTTTGTCGATTGGTCTACTGAGGGGGGAGGGGTAAATTACGACTCTTACCTAGTTACACAGTCAATTAGTGGGGGCGAGCCAAGAACCAGAAAAGGTTCGAGCTATCTGTATTGTGTTTTCCGACGCACAGAGTCGGCATTCGGCACTGACCTAGAGCCTATCAATCCATCGTCTTGTCTGTTGAGTGGTAAATTCCACTGGGCAAATAGCCCCAATTCAGGTAAGTGGTCTACACCAAGACAGGCTTATAGATACCAAAGGGTCTATATTCCCGAAGGACCGGGCGATGATTTTGACACGGGCGAGGGTCTTATCCTCACTAGGAACAAGGTGCGAGGCTCTGGGAACAGTATTGCTTTTCGGTTCCAATCAGAGCAAAATAAGAACATGCACATTTACGGATGCTCATTCACCATACAATCAAGTGGAGATGACGAATAATGTTCACCGTGTATGAAAATGACAATTTTTCTGCCCACGTCGAAAATCTACAGGGTGAGCTTGTTATTCATCTGGACCTTCGTAAATACACGAAAGGTGTCGTTGAAGAGATACAATCCTGTTTCAAAGATTTTCTGAGGGAGTGTGATGAAAGGGGGGTGGACCTAGTGTTCGCCCTCCTCCCTGAAGACAAACTAAAACTCGTTCGACAGATACGACCCCCCGACCAAGAAATTCCTCTTCCTCAACCCAATGGTGAGACAATCACCATGTTTGCTTGGAGCACTGATAAATGGGCGTAGTGGCTGCAATTGTCGGCTTTGTTGGGGCTTTCAAACAAGCAAGGGCTATGAAGAAAGCTGCGGCAGCGCAGAGAGAACAAAATAACATCCAAAGAGCTGGTGATCTTTACAACAACATGATTGCCAGACGAAGGGCCATTAGAGATGCTCGTGTTCGTCGTGCTCAAATTCTGCAAGGGGCTGAGGGCGCTGGTGTTTCTGGCAGCTCTGGTGAACTTGGTGCCATGTCAGCTACACAAAGTAACATTGGCAATGAAATCGCTGTCCAAGGGTCGCAAGTTTTGGCTGCTGATGGCATGAGCCGTGCCGCACAACGAGAGGCTGATGCTATCTCCACGGCAAAGCGTTGGGGTGCTATTGTCGACGCTTTTGACAGCTTGTCAAAGCTCCACAACACTTGGTCCAACCGAGTTTAAGAGGTGAATATGGAACTGTCCGACTTGAAACCCGATGTTGGTATGAGTCTTGAGGACTTTCGTCTAGATCAGACGCCTGCATACTCAATCAACACTCGCACAGCATCTTTGCTGGCAGCATCTGAAATACTGATGTCTGAAGAACCGTCCGTTCAGGGCTACACTAACACTCGTGACGGTCTTCTCAGCCCAGAGGGTCGGTCTCAGTTCGTCGCTCGACATGAAGCTCGCCGGGCTGACATTATGAACACGGTCTATAGGTCTTTTTACCAAGATCTGCTAGACCCTGACCTCACTGACCAGCAGAAGCTAGATCTCATCACAGCAGTGGAAGAACTTCCTAACACTTTCACTCGGTCTACGAATGATCTTCTTGCTCAAGCCTATGTGCAGAATTACGAAGACCCAGAGGAAACGGAGAGGACGTTTCAATCCCGCATCAACATGGTGGATATGCTGCAAGCCGTCAACCGTTACAAGGAGATGGCTACCAAGGCAGTAAATGGCGTAGAGCTTAGTCGAGATCCTTCGTCTCTCTCTACTCTTGCTGACTTTGGTGAACTGCTCGTTCCCTTTGCGGAGTTGATCCATGTTAATCGTCTTCTTCAGGAACTCGGGGGAGAGTCTGATGCTGTTCTCCTAGGAAACAGGCGGCGAGATCTTTACGATCTATTAGCCCGCTACTCCCCCGAACAAAAAGAGCGTCTGATCCAGTTTGTAGTTGACACCATCGAACAGAATGATAGTGTCATTTTGCCAGATGGTAACGACCTCCTTGCTCTTGAAGCGTTGTCTAACATTCTCATCAACAACGACTACAGTGATGTTGAGCGTTGGGTAGACAATGCGACAACTGTATTGGACGCTGTTGGTGTGGGCGTATTGGCCCGCAACATCACTCGTTCTGTTCGTGGGGCTAGGATGTCTCAACAGGCAGCCGCCCGTTTTGAACGAGAAGCTCAGCAAGCCGCTGCTCGTAACACCCAGTCTGAGGTAGTGCCCACTAGCCCCTCTCAGCTCGCCAAGGAGGTGGCTCCTGAGGAAGCTCGGGTGATGCACGACATCACAGACGCTGACCGCACTGAGGAGGCCGCTCAGGCGCTCTACGGCACTAGTCGTGAGAACGCTTTGGCTAACGACCTTCTCCCAGAAGCCGACACAGGCTCTGGGGTGAGGTTTAAGCCTGACGTGGCTGGCCCTCAATACAATGAGCCAGCCGACATCCGCCTTTCTCGGACGGCAGATGGCAGGCTCTATTTGACCGAAGATGAGATTGCTGCAACTAATGCTCGTATCATCTCTCGTCTTGATGAGGTGGAAGGGTTCCAACTACAGCCCCAATCTATTTCAATCTCGTCTCTAGAAGATGGCTCAACTCAATTCACTGCTATGTATCATCCCCATAATGCGGGGTGGAGAACGGCAGACGAAGCAATTGAAAATGCCAAGTATGCTCTCCGTGATTTTGGAGCTACGGAGAAAGATCTTGTTCTCTACCGTAGGGTTGGGAGTGAGTGGGTTGAAACTTCCCAAGCAGAGTTGACAGCTCTTCGTGAACTTCGTGATGGCTTCACTTCCCGTCGTCGCCGTATTCCTGACGAGTTGAGAGAGATTGATTATGCTGTTGGTCTTCGTTACAACCACCGTTTCTCCGCAACCGATGACGTAATCAACACGACGTTTGATGTTCATTGGAACTTCTTCGACAGGTTTAGGGCCAACATCTTTGCACGTCTTGGTCAGGGTTCTGTAACTCAGAACCTCATGCCCATTGCTTCGGTGCTTGACCCCACAATTACGGGGTCGGCTGCTGTAGCAGTCGATAGGGCGTTTCGTCTTCGTAAACAGTATGTGGAACTCTTCGAGGGCTTCACTGACGCTTACAAACAACTGCCCAAAGACCGCAGAGCAAAAGTCCTTGGTTACATCCAAGAAGCAAACCTAAAAGGAGTTCGCCTAAACGAAACCCAGCTTCGTTCTAGGGGTTTCAGCGACGCAGAGATTGGCGCTTTGCAGAGTTGGCGTAGGGGCAACGATGCCCTGTATTATGCCACGAATGCAGACCTAGTGAACACCCTTCGTAACCGTGGTTATCGGGTGTTGACTAACGGCACAAGCACACGGATGTTTGTCCGTCCCATCTCTGACTCGGGGGTAAGCTCTAGGGCTAAGATTTATCACGCCGGTAACGATGAGGTAATGACCTTTGATCGTCGTGAAAACATCACTCAGTTTACGGAGAATGGGGGTAGTTTTGTCCGTCTCCATGAACCCACCCTGATTGATGGCGAGTGGGTTGACATTGTAGCAGTCCCCAATACCAAATCTGGGGGCTATCTCAGGGCACTGAGCGATAACGATACTGTTCTTGCTTACAGAGAAGGCTACTATCCTGTCATCTACGATGCTAACTGGTTCGTCCGAATGGAAGTGACCAATAGCAGCGGTGAAACCTTTATGAAGACTATCGGCTCTGCTAAAACTCAAGAAGAAGCAATTACGCTTCGTAATCGTATTGCAGCAGAAGAGGCTCAGAAAGGTAATGATACACGATTGGTCATTGATCCCGATAGGACTAGCGCTAGTGAACGATACAATGGGCTTAGTGAGGATGGGTTTTCTGCTACAGTTTCGAGTAGTCTATCAGCACAGAAGCTCCGTGGTGATCGGCTAATTGACGCAGGAGCAGACTACCACTTAAGCGGGCACACAAACATCCTTGATCCTTTGGAGGCGGTGGCTGTTCAAATCGCCCGCACATCATCTCGTGTGAGAATGCGGAATTGGTTTGAAGCAACCAAACAAAGGTGGATCAACAACTACTTTGACGAATTGGGCATGAAGCCCAACGAGTATGGAGAGCGTTGGTTCCCATCTGACCCCTCTCAAATTCCTTCACAGCCCGGTATCCCCAACAAGACTGTTGCGGATGCTCGGACCCTGTTCAACTATATTCATTCAATGGAGAATGGTTGGATCAACGGGATTGACGAGGCTTTCAAAGCGGCTGTCAATTCTGGTGCGGACTTTCTCGGCGGACTGGGCTTGAAAGGCCCGGAGCTTTGGGGCAAATCGGCAGCCAAAGTTGGTCCAATGGGAGGTTTGAAGGGGGTTGTGTTCAAAGCCTACTTGGCAGCCAACCCCCTTCGTCAAGCCGTCATCCAAGGACACCAGACAGTGCAGCTCACAGCCATTGCGCCTGAGTATATGCTGACTGGGGGCCTAGCCTCTGACTTGTATCGTATTGGTAAGGTGGCAAGGGGCAATGTCTCTGATGCTGAAGCAGTGGCGATGTATAACCAGCTTAGGGCGAGCGGTATGATTGAGGCGGTTGACGCCAACAACCTCATTCGTTCGGATATGCTTCGTTTGGCAGACCGCTCTAACCTTGATCGCATTGCTCGTCATGCAAATGCTCCCATCAACGCTATGCAGCGTGTGGGGTTTGACTTAGGAGAACAGACTGTTCTTGTGACTTCTTGGCTTGCCCACCGTAACAAGGCAGTGAGGGATGGTGTTGAACTGACCCAACGTGAGTTGGAGAGGATTGCAGCTAGAGCTAGGGCCTACACCTACAACATGAACAAAGCTGGCGATATGCCCTATAACACTAACACGTTGTCGGCGTTGGCTCAGTTCCTTCAAGTGCCCCACAAGGCAATGCTACAACCTCTGACAGACCGCAATCTTTCTCGTATGGATAAGGCAAGGCTTCTCACTTGGAACACTGTCATGTATGGAGTTCCGGCTGGCATTTTTGCTGATTACTTTTCCAATATCGAGGACGGGGTTCTGAAAGACGGTTTGCAGTATGGTTTTGAAGATGTTCTGTTAAATGGTATTGCCACTGCCCTCACCGGGCAAGAGCAATCTATTGATTGGGGAGACCTTGCTCCTACTGAACTTCATGGAACAAGCGAGTTTTTCATTAACCTCATCACGCTAGATATTGGCAGGATGGTCCACGAGATGCCCGCTTACAACCTGTTGTTCAGCAGCAACTCTCGTTTGTCAGACGCGACTAAAACACTGGTTCGCTACGTTTACCCGCCTGCTGATTACGAAGACCCCACCCTAGAGACTAAACTGTCGGATGTGGCTATTGCCTCTCTCAGTATGTTCTCTGGCTTTTCCAACGCCTTCAAGGCTAGGTATGCCGCTGAAACGGGCAGGGCTTTGAACTCGAATGGTAGGGTGACGGACGACGAGCTAACAGCGTTTGAGTCTGCAATGCAGGCGTTTGGCTTTCGCACAAAGAGCGAAACAGCTCAATATGCTCTTGGAGACCTTCTTTACAGTGGGGACTACCAAGACATGGAGAGTGATGTTCGTCTCTGGTATACGGAGCTTAAACGTCACTTGGCCCGTCGTGGGGAAACTGTGGGAGATCAGGAGGCTTGGAGAGTGTTGGCGGAAGGTTGGCGTGTGTTTGGTCTAGAAGATGTTCGGGCTAGGCAGGCGCTCCGTAATGCCATTCAAAATGACATTCGTAATGGGGACTACGACTTCGTTCGTAACATCCATCGTCGTATTGGCATCTCCACCCCCGATGAAGTTCGTCGCATGATAGCGCTGGTTCCTGACCAAGCTTTGCGTCGCACATTGCAACAAGATCTCGATGTTTACATGGAGTCTGTCAGGAAAGTTAGAGGTGAATAGAAATGGAATTTGGCGCTAGACAAACCTCTGCTAAACCCATCCAAAACTTTGTCAACCCTCGTGAGGGGGTCGTGAGAGAACCGGGGACCATCATGGCCCTCGGTTCCCTTTTCGATGCACTGACGGATGTGGTTAAGGATAGCAACCAAAAGAAGGTGAATGCGGTTCTCGGGGACTTCACTGAGAAGCAGCTCACGGCTATTCAAGCTGTGGAGCAGGGGAAGTATAACAGCCGATACGCTCGGACCATTATGCGTCAAAACCTGCTTGAAGCTGTCGCAGCTTACCCCGCCCTTCGTGAAGAGCTGCTAAAGACTAACAGCAGCATTATCGGTCAAGGTGGTATGGGTGGCATCATTACTGATGGTACGATTGAAGAAAACCGTCTTGAGCGTATGAAAGATCAGCTTACCACTCAGGGCTTTATTCCTCCGGGAGCGAGTGACAATCAAGTCAGGGCTGCTATTTCTGACTTTATGACGATGGCCGAGGCTAAACGTCGCTACGATACGGCTATGGAAACCCTCGATCTTGAACTGAAGACGATGAGTGTAGATGACCGTCGGTCTGATCAGGCTGTCCGTCGTCGCACCGAAATCTCTGAGCGGTTCTTGATTGAGAGTGCTCCAGCACAACTCCAAGAGCTTGATACCTTTGCTAATCGCATTTTGGAAGACCCCAACCTTACCCCTGCTCAGCGACTGCAAGCCATTGAACAGCACAGGGCTGAACTGGTTGCTTCTACTGCTCCCTATATTGCAGGTCTTGACAGCACGAAAGCTAATGCCCTTCAGGCTGCTTTTGAGGCTCGTTACGCCATCTACAAGAAGGTGGCAGAGGGTGAGTATAGTATGAACGAGGGTCAGAACCGTCTGAGGAATACTCAGACGGCTATTCAGAACCGACTGCTTGAGAACGAAGCGTTCGCTATGGCGTATGGCATGAGTCAAATCCTGCCTAACACCCCGCTGACGAGTTTGGAAGTTGATCTTGCTCGTATTGCTCAAAACATGATTGACAACTTGTCGGATGAAACTAACAACGCTGTTCCGTTCTACAATGCTCCAAGAGATAGCTCGGTTTATCGCAAGTATCTCGACATTATCACTGGGGCTGACACCTCTGACCCGTTGCAATTGAGCGAGCAAGGGAGACACTACAGCAGTATCTTGCAATCTATTTCGGATTACGAGAGTTTGGTGGAGAGAGACCCCCGTTCTGCTCGCCGTCTTGTGGACTGGCTTGCTAGCCGTGAGTTCCTACAACTTGTAGAGACCCACGATGGCAGGGGTCTTCGTGAAACTGCTGCTGAAGTGCTGCAAAGACACTACGACCAACAGGTTTGGGGCCTCATCCGTGATGAGTTCCGTGAAAAGCAAGTTGGCACTGGGGAAACTTACCTCGGTGAAGGTGGCCGTATGGATGTGGTGGAGCCTGCTGACCAACAGGTTGGCTACAGGGCTGTGCCGGATGGCGTTCAGTTCTACCCGCTTGACCCAGAGAATAGCTGGGCGGTTAGCACTGCTTCTTCGCTCAACCGGAATGTCCGTCCCGTCATTAACACGATGGTTAGGGCTTCTTCTCACCTACAGGGCCGTAGTGACTATCAGCAAATGTTCACTGAGATGGCTGAAACCATGCTACAATCTCCCCCGGACGCTCAGTCGTTCAACAGGGATAGTGGCGGCGGTCAGCTTGATTGGAGTGACCTTCGCCAGTCTTCGCTTGACGTTGAACCTATCGCTGAAACGGAAATCAACAACCTTGTTGGGACCACCACTGCTGCCTCGTTCAACACGGGCCGCACAATGACCCCAGCAGGTATGATTATCCACCACACTGGCGGTAGGGGTGGCGGTGATGGAAACCTCACTGGGCTGATTAACGATATGGGAACTCGTAGAGTGAGTGCCCACTTCTTTGTTGATAGGTCCGGTAGGGTGCATCAGGCTGTTCCTGACAATCAGGTAGCTTGGCACGCAGGTGTTCGTAACAACACTGGCTTCAACAACAGCAACACGATTGGTGTTGAGGTGATTGCCAATGACGATAGCGACATTACACCTGTGCAGATTGAGGCCACCAGACGGCTCATAGCGGCCATGGCGGATAAGTATGGGTTCGACCCCACTTCCACCGTCTTCGGCCATGGTGAGGTCGCTCCGGCCCATAAGCAGGCCACTGAGGGGCAAACCATCGTTCATACCCTGTCTTCTAACAATTACGACAGTATTGAAGAGATGCAGGCAGATGCTGACGCAGGTAATCTTGTCCCCGGACAGTTGTTCAGCTTGAATGGAAGGATACTCAGGTATGAATAACATTCGAGACGCTCACCCAGTCAGTAGGCCGTTTACTTCTACAGTGAACGATCTTATGGTTGGGCAAGATGAGCTGGGTAACAAGGTGTATCGGACTCCAACTGGAAACCAATACACTATGGCACAGATCAATGCCCAAGAATTTGATGAGCGTTATCCCAGCCTGCTTGGCACTCTAAATGATGTTGTCCAAAACTTAGAAATACCCACATTTCAAGAGGCTCTTGAGAAGATACCCACTTTTGAGCAGATGAAACAGACAGCAGAGGGGGTGGTTAGGTCCATCCCTTCTGCTATCATTGGTGGAGTGGAGGGAGCTAACGAGTTTCGTGACAAGATCATGTCTGGTGAAGCTAACTTCTACGACATGGCCCACTTAACTCTAGCTACTCCTGTGGGTGCAGCGGCTGGCACAGCCCCGAAAGGTGCTCTTCGTATTTTTGGGGGCAGAAACGCTAAGGTTTCTGGACCGAAAGTCCCAGAGAACGAGAGTGCTCTCAGAGCTATGTATGCTGCTCGTGTTCAAGAAACTGTCCCAGACTCCGAAGAGTTGAAAGAGTATCTATCTGCTATTAGTCGTGATCCCAAGCTTATCCACATTGATGATGTGTATGAGCATACGGGTATGTTCACTATGCCAGATGGTAGACCAAGGTTTGTAATTGACTCATCTGATGCACAACTTACTAACAATGTGTATGAAGCAACTAGGTCGGTAAGAAACCAACCTCGTGATAGAGTTACGCTCACCTTGGGTGAAGCTTTACAGACACGACAATTGTTTGAAGAATACCCTCAACTTCGTGATGTCCCAGTTGTGATACACAACTTTGGTCACACAGACTTTGGTGGTTATTGGGACGGCAGACAGATTGTCTACAACTACATTCCAGATGAGCATTCTAACCTAACATTTGGGAGAGTGTTGGCTCACGAAATTCAACACGCCATTCAAGACATTGAGGGGTTTGATACGGGGGCTAACGTAGGGGTATTTTCTCCTTACAACGCCCGAACAATTGAAGATGTTGCATCGGTTGACAACTTCAACCGAGTTTTGAAATCTGTTAGGGATAGCGGAGCTACTATTATAGACCTTTATGGTCCTTCAGAACTATTCACCAACAACAATCGTTTCTATCGTCTCACTCCGGAAGAGTCTCGTGGTTTCTCTGTCTTGCAAAGTGCGTTAGGCCCGGCTGACTCAACAGTTGGTATTGAACTTGGTCCTGTTATTACAAGAGTGGAACAGTTTCTTGCAGATCAAGCAAACCTTGCTGATGGTCTTAGACGAGGACTCACCGCAGAGCAAATGTATTTTCGGGTGACGGGTGAAGTGGAAGCGCGTATGGCTGACCGACAGTTTACCCGGAAACCTTACGAGTTTAAGCCTGACACGGCTCTGGAAAGAGAAGCAAGCTGGCAACGTATTCGACTGCCCACAGGAGAAGAAGTGTTGGGTAAAATCCCCATGATGCGTAGGCCAAACGCCCTAATAGGAGAATAAGCACATGATGAAAATGAAGAACCAAGAACTTATCAAGAAGTGGGAGGCTCTGAAGCTCGAAGCTTATCTCCCCACCCCCAACGATGTTTGGACTATCGGTTGGGGACACACTCACACCACTAAGCGTGGCATGAAGATTACGAAAGCAGAGGCTCAGGCCCTGTTTGATCGTGACATTGCTTGGGCGGAACGGGCTGTGAACACTAAGGTGAAGGTGCCTCTCACCCAAAACCAATTCGACGCTCTTGTGTCGTTTGTGTTCAATGTGGGTGAGACTGCTTTCGCCAACTCCACGATGCTGCGTAAGCTGAACGCTGGTGACTATCAGGGTGCAGCTAACGAGTTCCCCCGTTGGAACAAGCAAAAGGGCCAAGTCCTTCGTGGCCTCGTTCGCCGTCGGGCAGAAGAAATGGAGATCTTCCTGAGCGCAGCCCCTGTCGTCAACACTTCGGTTACGGTGGACGAAGAGAAACCTCTGAAGCCCATCTGGCAATCAACTGAGGTGATCGCAGGTGGTGGTGCAGCCATCACTGCTGTTGCTGGTCTTGCCCCCGAGGCACAAACCCTGCTTACCCAAGGTTTGATTGCTTTGGTGGTTGCTGCTGGCCTCTACATCATTGTCAACCGTCTGGTCGCAAGGCGTAAGGGCGAACGGTAATCATGTCGAACAGCACTCATAGCATTGGCGAGCTACTGAGTGATTGGATGTCGTTTTTGATCTGGGCTGTCACTGTTGGGATGGCTTGGGTTTTAGGAAATGCAAGGAAGACTTGGACTATTGAACAAAATCAAAAGGCCATTCTTCAACTTGATGCTCGACTCACCCTATTGGAACGAGCAATACAAGACGACTCAGTGGATGTCGCTGTCCTGAAGAACGAAGTTCAACACATTAGGAAAGCAGTGGATGAAATGCGCGGTATGATGGCCGTGATAAAACTGCCCGCTCCATAAAGAAAGCCCCGCACCTCGAAAGAGGGCGGGGCTTTTTGCTTTTCAGCATCCACTCCTACGCAGGTTCTCGTTATGGGCGAGAATTTGACGAAGGGTGTCTGGCGTATCCTGCGGGGATACGGTTATGTATTTCTGTGTGAGACAGATGTCACTTGTCGGGCCTGATCCAGCCAGATTCCCGCAGGCGGCTAATGATGTCATCATCAGAAAGGCGATTAACGTCGTCTTCAACTTTGTTCCTCCGAGCTACCGCTTCAAGTGTGTTGCGGGCAATTTCCATTTCCTTCTTGTCTCCCCCGGCTTTTACAAGGCGAAAGGCCAGAAGAAGTGCTAAACCAAGCGCAACCAGATACATCCACACCTTTTGGCTAGTGCGACTAAACAGCGTGAGGATAGTTGTCAACATTCCTATGCTCCAATACTTTGTTGTAAAGATCCACCATAGATACATAGCCCTGTAGGGCAATGTCTCCAAAGACTTTCACTTTTGAATCGAGAGGCAAACCAACAACTTTAGGTACGGGTGGCCACTTGTCTTTGCCAAGTTGGCTGTTCCACATAGACCTACGTTCGATGTCAAGAGACAGCAAGTCAACAACTTTCACTGCGTCTTTGATGTAAGACGCAGGCTCGCTCTCCGGGTAGGGCCACAACTTCAGGTTTATGTAACGATCAATGTGAGACATAAGGTCTTTGAACTCTTGCCCAAGCAAGAGCTTAAGACCTGTGGTTATGTCTCCGTAATATGCTTCCCCGAAATCGTGCATCACTGTGGCAACCAAAATTCGATCTAGGTCGGGGTGGTCTTGATACAAGTCCTCTGCTAGCCTGACACACAACAAGGTGTGTTGTGCTACAGTGAGTGGGGGGCGATCTTTGTGATGCCCCCCAAACCGATAGGTGTAGTTGAGAGCTGTATCAATATCTTTTAGGTCAACGTCATCAAATCGCAGTTTTGCGAGGTCAATGTATCGACCGGAAGACATTCGTTTTTCAATCTGCACAGCTTCGTTCTCCTGTGGTTGGGTCAAAGAAGCAGGATGCATCCTTGACTTCTTCCTCTTCCTCTTTGCGCAAAACCCCCTTAAGGAAGCCCGAAGGACGGAAGGTTGTGCAACCTTTTGCCCCGCCTTTGTAGGCCATAAGGTAGAGGTCTTTGAACTCGTCAAACTTCACTTCGTCTCCCACATTACAGGTTTTGGAACAAGCACTGTCTACATACTTCGAGGCAGCAATGAGGATTGCAATGTGTTCTTTTGCCGTCACCTCGTCAGAGGTGGGACACTTAGCTCCCCATTCCCGGTAGGCGTAGTCAGTGATGCGGTAGTCTTTCCGCTCCAAGTCATTGCCCGGCAAGATGGCCGTGCGAATGTAGGAGTGTTGGAACACCGGCTCAATGCCACCAGAGATGTTACCAGCATAGAGAGAGATGGTGCCGGTGGGAGCAATCGAGACAAGGTGGCTGTTACGAATGCCATACGCCCCAATCATGTCTTGGACGTTCTTGTCCAGAGTCTTGATGAACTCGCCTTCAAGATACTGGTTGTTGAACAGGGGGAATGGACCCTTCTCTTTCGCCAACATAGCCGAGGCAGCGTAGAGCCTGTTCGTGATGAAGCTCATCACCTGCTCTGTGAATGCAACAGCCTCGTCACTACCGTAGCGGTAGCCCAAGATTTCCAACGTGTTTGCCAGTCCTGTAATGCCAATGCCCATACGGCGTTTGTTGTAAGACTCTTGAGCCTGTTCGGGCAGAGGGTAGGTGGTGCGATCCACCACGTTATCCATCATGCGGTGGATGGCAGGTATATCCCACTCTAGTTGGTCCCAGTCAAGTTCAATGTAGGGACTCTTGTTATGATCTTCCCCCGCCACGATGTATTGGGTGAGGTTAATGGAACCCAGCAGGCAAGCGCCATAGGGCGGGAGGGGCTGCTCGCCACACGGGTTGGTGGCAGCAATTTCTTCGCAATACCAAAGGTTGTTCTTGCGGTTGATAGTGTCAATGAACAACACTCCGGGTTCAGCGTGATCCCAAGTGTTCCGCATGATCTTATCCCACAAGCCCTTGGCCCTCACAGTCTTACACACCACGCCATTGAACCGAAGGTCAAAGGTGGTGTCCTTTTCTAGAGCTTCCATAAACTCGTCGGTTACGAGAACCGAGATGTTGAAGTTGGTGAGCTTACCGCTGCTCTGTTTGTAAGTGATGAACTCTTCAATGTCGGGGTGGTCAATACGCAAACACCCCATCATGGCACCACGACGGTGCCCAGCGGACTTAATGGTTTCGCACATGGCATCGAAGATGAGCATGAACGAGAGAGGACCACTGGCTGTAGAGCCAAGGGTCTTGATGAAGCTGCCTTTAGGGCGAAGCTCGGAGAAGTCGTAACCAATACCACCGCCAAGGCGCATGGTCTGGGCTGCTTCAGCCAGAGCTGCCATGATGCCATCCATGCTGTCCTCGATCTTACGGGACACGAAGCAGTTGAAGGCAGTGGTGTCTTTCACCGCACCAGCAGATGCTTGGATACGGCCACCGGGCAGGAAGCGGCGAGTGCGCAGAATCTCTACACACTGCTCGTAATGCTTTTCGTCGTCGGCAAGGTGGCGGGCAATACGGGCAGTGGCTGCCTTGAAGTCTTCACCCGCCTCCAAGTATTTGGGAGCAACAACCTCCCTGATACATTCAAATGTTTGGTCTTTCATTCTTTGCTTCCTGTAATATGCAGTCCCGTGACGAGAGATCGACACACAAAGCATCGGGGTATGTGGGTGCCATGATGCTCACTCTCTGTGGGTAAAACTTCTAAAACAAGGGTATGAGAGCCACATTCACAGGTGAACACCATTGTCTTTTTTTCTCGAAACGAGCCAAGATTGACAACATTGTCAGACATTGTGCTCTTCCATCCACTCCCGGACAGATCGCATATTAACAGGACGGTCGAAGACGAGCACAATTGGCTCGCCTTCTTTGTTGTCCACAAACCAGACTTTACGTCTCATTGTGTCCGTCCTCACCGCCCTCGGCTGCTGCCACTTTCTCGACGAGTTTCCAGACAGATTGACGGCGCTCGTGGCCCTCAATGAAGCCCCGTTTCGTGCTGGGCTTGATGCCTAGATGCCTTGCACCCAACTCAAACTTTTCAAACTTGTAGTCTGAGATGTCAGCAAGGTCAGATTGGTTAGTTACATTCGCACGAGCAACCAGTCGGTTGTTGACATACACTTCCACATGCAGGCTCATACAGCATTCCTTCCGTTGTTAATGGGCATATCTCTTTCGGCAAACCGAAGTCGGCCCCAGCCACCGCAGTCTTTGCAGACGAAACGACGATAGCACAGGCCCATCTTGGTGTAATAGAAGCCACGGAACTGAATGTTCGGGCTTCCACATTTGGGGCAATGGACGGAGTCTCCGTCGGTGTTGTGGACAACATTGGGGTGGTGCCTCATGTAAGGACGCATACGAAGGTAAATGGCTTCTAGCGTCACTACGTCTTGGATGTTATACATCCTCATCTCGGCCCAAGCACTTTCGTTTCCACGAAGACATTCAAGCCAAAGCTCGAAGCCGGGGAAGTTCTTATGCTCATCTTTAGGAGCAAGACCAAGTTCCTCGGCCAGATTGACCAGCCGATTGGTGACGAAGCGGAACTCAGAACGAGCAACAAGCAGAGTGTCAACGATATGGAAGGGACTAGGTGGGTTAAACCCATGTGCCACACCCCTACCCAACACAGTTGGGATGTCAAACTTCTTGCCGTTGTGAGCAACAACGATGTCTGCTTCGTCTAGCAGTTTGAACAGAGCAGCGACAATCACAGTGTCGTCAGCCTTGCGATTGTCTTGGTAGAAGATGGTATCTTCTCCAAGCCACTTGGCTGCAAAAGACATGATGTGGCTTTTCTCTAGCCACTGTTTCTGACCGATGTTCTGTTTGTATGCTCCCCACACATAAGCAATGTTGGGTGCAGTTTCAATATCTAGAATAAGTATCTTAGACAACTTCGATCACCTCCACCCCAGCTTTTTTCGCTATGTTTACCATATTGAAAGTTCCTTTGCCTCCGGGGAAAGCAACGACAATGTCGGGCCTACCCTTTTCTAGCATTTCCTTGTTTCGTATGTAGCCAGCCGACTTGCCATGAGTTTCCCAATCAGCGGGGTAAACCTCTAGGGGACACCACCTTGTGACAGCCCAATCTTCAGCTAAACGATCTGCTCCCCTAGCTCCGCCAGATACAACAGTTACCAGTGGAAGGCAGTTCCCAAGGTCATCTGGCCCTGTAATCCACCCGCGATCATCGCAGATTTTATCCAGCACACTAGATAACCTCTTGTAATTGTTAAAGTCTCTGCCTCCACAAACGAGGACACGTTTCATTAGCTGCCCTTTTCACAGAAAAACGATGAGCAAAATTGTAACTGCCACGATAAGAAAAGTGTCCCAACCACAGGGGTCACGATTTTGGCCTGTCATCTTCGCCTACACCTCGCGCCTCATATGCGATGAGGAATGCCAAACAACAAGCAGCGTGCCAAAGGTGGGAATAGCCAGTCTCTTCGTCTACACTAGAAACGAACGGGTTCCACCAAGCCCAGAGGTGACGCATCATAGCGCCGAACACTCTGGACCATTTCATTCCTAACTCCCAGTTACGGTCGTCATATTTGTTTGCTCCATAGGTGAGGACTTTAGCAGTGGCCTCAAGAAGCTCCGGGGGGAGCAGCTCATAACGAACCTTCCCCCCGTCAAACTTCACACCCCCTTTCATGCCATCACTACCTGATCGTCAGACAGTTCTGGCTCTGCATTCAGGGTGCGCTTGAACTCGTCGGCACCAATATCTGCGACAAGCATACTAACGGCCAGCATCTGAATGCGATCCTTGTCGTCAAAGTTGGCGAGATACTTCTCAGCCGCTACTGAGCCAAAGTCCGCTTTGATGTTGAATGTGGTGACGAGGCGATTGAAGGCACGCAGCTTCTGGTCACGCACTTTATGGAAAGTTTCAAAATGTTCAGTCATTGTTTTTCCTTCTCTCGGCGGCTATACGCCGCTCTTCTGTCGTTTTTACATCGTGACAATCTCCGCACAAAAGTTGGAGATTATCCTCTTCGCAGAACATGCGGTTGATGAAATCGTCGAATGTGGTGAAGCCCACTTCGGGATCGACAATAGGTTGGATGTGGTCAACAAAAATGTTGGTCACTCTCTTTGCCCCCCGTCTGATAGTTGGAGGCACCTGTTGTTTACAACCGTTACAAATATATACTCCCCTCGAAAGGTTAGCCTTCTTCTTCACGTTTTGGATAGGTTCCCATTTGCGTGTAGCAGAACGCAATTGGTTACGAATAAACGAGTTGAACTTGGACTCAGTCCATTTCCCCCCGCAACGTGTCTTCGGTCCACTCGGTCTGGGCATAGGCCATTACGTCCTCGATATGCACAGGTGTATAATCTGTCACTTCAACAGATACATTGATGTGTCTTGGTGTTGGGCTACAACGTTGGTGGATGTGCCCGTGAACATTAAACTTTGCTTTGTGGCCGAAGGATGAGGTATGGAGAGGCACATGACTAAGCACCACGCCCCATTCTGGGAACATACGCCACATCATTACTTTATTGAAGAAGCCCCCAGACGACAGCCACTTAACATCATCGTGATTACCAACAACTAGACGTTTTCTCCCCACGAGTTTAGGCCAAAGTTTCTTGAACTCGTCTTTGTCGCCAAAAAACACATCACCTAGATGGTAGACAATATCACCCGGCTTAACAACTGAGTTCCATTTGTCTACCATATGATCGTTCATTTCTTGGACGTTTGGGAATAGGTCGCCCCTAAAATGAAAACCATTCTCATCCTTGAAATTGAGTATGTTTTCATGCCCAAAGTGGGTATCTGATGTTACCCATATGTCTCTTGCCACATTCTACCCTTTCGGTATCTGATACCCCTTGTCTCGCTTCTGCCAAATCCAAAGCAGGTTAGCTTGTTCAAGAAAATAGTCCTTACAGTCAGGGCCAAGAGTATCTATATAGGCTTTCTTCACAGCTTTGTAAAGACCCATCTCGTCTTTTATTCCAGACAAGAGGTTGTAAGCCGCCACTTTACCCCAGCCCTTAAGACCGGGGATAGTATCAACAGGGTCGCCAGTGAGCATCTGGTAGTAGAAGAACGAGAGGCCATAGCCTATTACGTCCTTGTTCTCCTTCCTCTCAAGCCAGCCAATCCTGTCCGTGAACGTGGGGCCTATTGATTGTTGCTTTCCACACTCCCATGAGTAGTGCCATCCGGGGATAGAGCGGAGATCTTTATCTCGTGAACAGATGATGGTATCAGGATTTCCACACTGGTAAATCCCAAGTTCATCGTCTGCCTCAAGTCCACCTGAAGACACGATTGTTCGCTTTTCAAATAGGAGTTTTGCAAGAACGGACTTGAAGTAGAGGGGCTTTTCTTCTGCTCGGCCTTGTTTGTATGGCCTCGTTGTCGCAACATCGTAACGAAAGCCTCTCTGAAAAGGCTGCCCATCATCTTCAAACCTCCGTAGCAATGCGTGTATGTATTCAGTATCTGTCACGAAGAAGATGGGGGGTTGAGTAGCCCCCACCTCTTCGCAAATCAGATTGATCTTTGCCTCGATGATGTTGTCTAAGTGGTCCCAGTCAAGGATCACTTCTTCGCCAGTCTCTTTGTCTTTGAACTGGCCTGACCAACCCATTTCGTGCAAAATTATGTCGCCATCAACCAGTGGTGTCATTCACCTTCTCTGCCATTTTCTGATAGAGTTGTTGCTTCTCCAAAGGAAACTTCTCTAAGTTCCGGGGATCAACAAGCCAAGACTTGTGTTCGTTCACCCCGTTAGGGATAAGTGGGAACTTAGTGGCGTCATCAAGAAGAACAACGATTACATATAGCCGCAACAGGTAGGGGTCGCTACGTTTCTGGGGCAACATACGAGTGCCCACAACCATAACTTCCTGACCAGCGGACAAGCCACTACCCTTCATCCGCTTTGCGGAGATGATAGTGGCATAATCCATTGTCTCAATCATGCGAACGGGTCATCTCCACCTTGAGTGAGCAGCAGCCACATAACAAAGCCGATCACTACACCGGCAAACAGAAACAGTGTGATGTCCATGTCTTTCCCTTTCTTATGGATGGAAGTCTTTGTAAAGGACGTAGATCAAAACCACCGACCCCACTAGGGCAAAGATGGTGAAAAAGATCTCGGGAGTCACTCGTCATCCCCCCAGTCATCGTCATCATCGTCAGAGACTTCCTCAGCAGCCCGCTGAGGGGCCTTCTCTGCTTTTTTGGTATCACCCCCCTTGGATTTGGAACGGGCCTTCAGAGCGGCTTCCAGCGTGCTCCCGGCGTATTCCAGATTTTCACGGATGATGGTTTGGAGGAACTCCGGCAGCTTGTCGAAGACATCCAGATCGGGTTCCTCAAGATCGAACACCACCGGGTCGTTCACGAGACCGGGAGCACGGGCTGCATCCTTGTCCCGCATAGGAGCGAGGTTGGTGATGTTGTTGTAGATGACCTTCTCATCTTTCTTGGACGGCTTGGCAACAATAGTCATCATCGCCGGAGCACCGACCAGTTTGGTCCAGTCGCCATCGAACTCAATCTGAGGGTCAAGGGCAAGGTAGCGTTTGGTGGATTTTGCACGATCCGAGTCGAGAGAGTAGAACGGGATACGCTCACTCAGCCAACGGGGCTTGGTGGTGTCATCGTCGCCATCTTCGTCCTTCATAAACTCGTCAAGGCACTCGTAGGTGAGCCACAGCTCATAAGCCGGGAGCTTCTCTTCGCCCATAAAGGGACGCTGTTTCTGAAGGCCAAGTGAAATCACTTGGACAAGACGGACGGGATAGGTGCCCTCGTCGAGGGGATCGGGGCGGTCCACGTTGTTACGGGGCAGTTTCTTTGCGTTAAGCATATTCAATCTCCATGATTGTTACAGCTTCAACTTTGGGGTGTTCTTCAAGTTGATGTAGGATGTGGGAACAATTACTACGGACCACTTGAGAACCTTTACGACAGACATACTGTTTGCCTGACTGAGTGGTAAAGCGGATAGCGTGCTCTTCTTCAATCTGTTGGACAGGTTCGGTTGATAGTCTCCAAGAGTCTCCGTCGAGATAGCCGCCAGACCACCCGCACAAGAGCTTTTTAAAGACTTCTCCGCTTTTCAGTTTTATCTCAAGCATCACCCAGTTGTCGGGAGTGTATTCCATTAATGCACCTCTGCATAGTTGTTTCCAAACTTCACGTCCACGGTGAGAGTGACGTTGAGTTTTAGCTCTTCGTTCACTTTCTCCATTGCTCTATGTAGGACAGCTTCGTATCTCTCTACATCTTTTGGCCTCACCTTGTTGACGATCTCGTCGTGGAACTGTGCAAGGATACGACGGAGTTCCTTCATCCAATGAAATATCCATCGGTCGAAGCAATATACCCCGGTGCCTTGGTTCAGTGTGGAGAAGATGTCTTTGGTGTTACGAAGGGAGTAGTAGAGCTTCGACACCGGGTTGAACAGCCACATCTCGCCGTCCACCCACTTAATGTTGTTCTTCTCCATATCCTCGGCCAACTGTTTGATGGCCCAGTTACGTTCCCAATACTTGGCGATGAGCTTCTCGGCCTCCCCCAAGGGGATGCCAAGCTCTCGTGAAAGCTTGGGAGCACCCACCCCATAGATACAAGAGTAGTTGCCTACCTTGTAAAGCTTTCGAGTGGGCTTAAGACGACTCATTACTTCTGGAACCTCCTGCTTCCATTTCGTCAGTTCCTCTTCCGTGATGGCCCCAGCAAACTTAGCCAAGTCCAAGTGAGGATCGAAGTCGGGAGCAGACATTTCCTTGACATACTCAGGGTCATACTGATACATGAAGTGGCGTTTTGTGTTATCCTCAAGGGACACCACATCACTGCCACACACAACCCAACCCTCTTCGACAGTGAGAGCACCCCGTATCTCTGGGCCCCATGCCTTTTCCACACCCGGTAAGTTGACGAGGGGAACACGGTGCTTGAAACGAAGGGTGTTGGTTAGGCCACCTATGTCAGCATACACTTTGCCGTCTTTAAGGTTTTTGAGAAAGCTCTCGAAAATGCTAATCCTATGCTGGATGACACTGAGTCCTTCAAGCACTCGCACCTCTTCAACTTCTTCAGCCAGCCTGATTACGCACGGGGTAAGCTCTCCGTTCACCCGGACTTGTGGGATCTTTCTCTCTCCGTTGTCAGTGCGAACGAACTTAAAGGTTTCAGGTTCCCAGCCAAGGCTAAAGAGCCAGTTCTTCACTTGTTCAGAGCTATTGGGGTTAGGCTCCACTTCACCTACAACAACCTCAACATCGCCCATATAGTCTTCGGGCAAGTTGTTGTCACGCAGCAGCTTAAACCATTTCGCCCCGATAGCGGAATAGGTGCCGTTCTTGAGGAACGGTTTCTTGGGTCGGGACTTGGAGACAGTTTTCTTGACTCGCGGCATCACCGCGATTAGTTGCTCCAACTTCTCTGCTTGCTGCGCGTAGAGAGTTTTAAGCGATGAGTTCACCAACTCAACGTCAAGGACAAACCCCTGCCTGTTAGCGATATGGGCACAGGTCATCTTAAACGAGAGGTAATTGATCAGCTTGTTCTTCAGAGATCGGTCGTCGTAGAGTCGGTCCAGTTTGTTGGAAATCTTGTTCCACAAAGCTGTGTTGTTCTTGACATCTTCCACACACCTGTGCCGATACTCTTCCGGGCTGAGGTCTTTCCAGTTGTCAATCTGGGGCTTTGGAAACCCCAAGTCAACCCCCCAAGCCTCAAGACCGTGGATCATACGGTTGGGGTAGAGATACCAAGACAGGGCCAAAGTGTCAATCAGACGGGCCTTGATCTTGATGTTTAGCAACCTTTCTAACAACGGCACGTCATACATGATGATGTTGTGACCGATGAGAGCAGTAGCTTTTGACAACACCTCACGCATTTCGTCGTAGTTGTGGGTGTATTGGATGTCTCCACCCTCATTCCACGCTAGGACGTGGATGCGTGTTGCTTCGTCAAGAAGGCCGTCGGCCTCACAGTCAAAGACAATTTGCATTACCTCATCCTTGTTGTTTCGTCAACCTCCGTTTGAACCTGTTGCAGATGGTGGTGACGTTAGTTTGGCTAACACCCTCCACTAGCTCGGCAATCTGTGACGATGTGTAACCAAACAAGTAGAAGTATATAAGCACTTCCCTATGTTTTTCAAGGGGCACCTGCATAATTTCTTCGTAGAAGTCCTCTTTTTCTGCCAGCAAGGGTGACTCAAGGTGGACCTCTTGAAGAATGTTAGCATACTTGTCTTGGTATTCCCGTAGGACATTGTATAGCACCTTGTTAAACCAGACCTTGAGCGAAGCACGCTCGGGGTCATAGGTGTGGAGGTATACGAACGCCCTCAGGAAAGCATCTTGCACAATGTCCTCGGCCAGATGCTTGTTGTATTTCAATACCTTAGCAATCCTCTTGACAAGAACTTCCTTCGACTGTCGGTAGAATTGCGGCAGGTCACTCTCCGTCTTCGTCATCTTCATACCCCTCGTTCATATCAAAATCGTCCTCGTCATACTGGCCGAACTTCGACAAGACAATGACGGCAAAGAAGGTGCAGAGAAAAATCGGCCATGTGGTGACGACTGAACGGATACTGACCTGCGTGGCAAGACCCCTTGGGTCATTGAACCGATTGAACCATACTGCGATGAAAGTGCCAATCAGAAAATAAACGGCGATGATGTAGAAAATCTGTTCCATAGGTCAAGCCTCTCTGTATTGTGTTGTTGTTGTGTTGTAGTGAAGGCATATCTTGCCGGAGTTACCAAACTCCCTGTCTTCTAAGATTGAAAGCCATCTAAGTGACCTTTTGTCCAACGGAAGCTCTGGGTCTTTGTTCCCCTCAAGGCCAAGCATGAGGTTACAAGATCGCATCATGCCCCGGCTCCCCGCGAACTGTGAGGACAGAACATCCCCGCCGCGTTCGTGAGGACAGTTGCCCAGCCCCACAAATTCCCCCGAAGCATATTTCTTTCTCCTGACATCCCGAGTGATGTTACCTTCTGGTTCCTTGAGGTGACAGAAGATGAAGATGACGATGTTCATATCGAGGGCAATGCTTGACAAGCCTTGTGCAATCTCTTGCAGCTTGGAGTTGGCATCACCTGCACTCATCCCATTCGTCAGGTTGGTGATGGGGTCGATGAAGACAGCTTTCACTCCCAGCGCAGCAGCACTGACGATGTCTTTCTTCAACGTCTCCCACGAGATGTGTTGGTAGAGGTCAATCAACCAGACCTTGTCCTTCAACACCTCACCGGCTTTGTCGTAGGCTTTGTAGTCGAACTCAACACTGGGGTCTGTGAACACCGTGCCAGCAATTTTGTTTGCCAACTTTTTGTAGGACTTTTTGTTCTCTTCCTCAGGCTTGATTAGAAGGACAGGAACCTCATGCTCTTTGATGAAATGGGCCGCGATTTGATCAAGTAGTTCACTCTTGCCCATCTTCACACCTGCCCCGATGTAAATAGTTTCCCCGTAACGAATGTTGCGCAAGAGCTTGTTCATCGTGGGGAAGGGCCAAGTCAACTCGCCCCAAGGTGTGGGTTCACGAGCCGGGATGTGCAGGTCATTGCCCGAGATCAGTCGGGTGTTCTTGGGCACTTGAGCTTGATACGAAAGAGCCTTGAAAGCTGCCTTCTTAGCACCCTGAAGGATGCAGTCGTTCGCGTCTTTGTAGGGAAGAGTGACAGTCTTTGCCATAGGAAAAATCTGCATGGCTTCGCCCACTGCCTTCTGGCCTGCTTCGTCGTTATCGAAGCATAATACAATCTCCTTGAAAGTCCTCTGTATCTCTTCAGCCAAAGGTGCCAAGCTGCTCTTGACAGACATAACACCGTTGGGTAAAGAGATCACTGCTGGTTGAAATTCTTCTTTTCCGTGAAGCCTGTAGATGGTGTGGACAGACACTGCGTCCTCTAGACCCTCGGTGATGATCAGACGATACGCCCCCGACTTCTTGGCGTTGTGCCAATTGAAGGGGGGTGCCTTCCTTACATCACCGATAGCCCATTGGATACGTGGCTTGGAAAGCGTCTTGCCATAGTAGCCAGTGATCTTCCCATCCTTGTAGATGGGGAAATACATAGCCGATGGTGTCTTCCCATCCTCTTCGGACAGTGCGACCCTGACTCCAAAGGCTTCAAGGTCCACTGCCCTTAGACGACGGGCTGCCACATCCACAAAGGGGTAGCCTTTGATCTCAGCGATAGACTCTTCGATCTCTTCCTCGGTCTTGGGGGGTGCGAACTTCACATCCTCCAAGAGCCGAGGCTTACCATAGGGGTTGGCTACATATGTCGAGCAGTAGAAGCAAAAACCATCCACCTTACCCGACTCTTCATTCGCATACACCTGAACGGCGTTGCGTCCACAAGCTTCGTGCTTTACTTTCTCAATGCATACAGACATCTTACTCCCTTTTACACCCTATATAGGGCAGAAATTCGTTTTGTCAAGCCTCTTCGTCATCAATATCGACGAACCCGTCGTCAAAATCAACGTCATCAATGATATTCATGTCCGGGACAAGCTCCTCGGCTGCCGGATCGGGTGCTGCCCACGCGAAGTGGGCGGCCGCAGGGACAGGTTCTACAAACATTGGGTTCCGACGAGCACGACGGGGCTGAGGCTGAGGGAGCGGGGCCTTCATATCCAGACCGAACAGGGTTTGGGCATAGCTGACCACACTACTGTTGGTGATGCCCGGAGCAGTGTTCACCTCAAGGACGTAGCTCTTATCCCGGTGCCTGTTGTAGATGATGTCCACCGCACCGAAGTCGAGACCCAGACCTGCAACAGCACTCACCGCCTGTCGCAGAGCATCGTCCTGAATGGGCACATTATTCGCCGAGAAGACAAACCCATTATCATGGGAACGAATCCTCGGATACGCACCTTTGCCGTTGGGCAACACCTTCTTTTGCACGAGGAACGGGTTGTCACGGAAGACGTGGGCACGGAACTCGTAAATCTTCGGGACGTATTTGGTGAAAAGTTTGAACCGCTCGTTGCAAATTTCATCCTCCGGCTCCGCAACAGGGTCGAAGATGGTGATACCCTCTCCGCCACGACCCTCAACGAGAGAGCGAGCAAGGACAACAAGACCATCCTTGAACCAGCCCTCTGCCACATCGGGGTCTTCGGTCCAATCGGGCAGGTTCACCTTGCCGTCAAGGGCTTTGAACGTGTCGATTTTGTTCTTCGCCAGCTTCACAGCTTCGTTGTTGTTGATCACCTGACAAAGCTTCACTTCCGGGGGAAGGTAGGAAGACCCCCAGTTGATCACCACCTTGTCCGGCGAGCCTTTGAAGGCAGAGTTGCGATGACGGATCACTCGCATGGTGTTGCCAAAGAAGCCACGAAGCTCTTGGAGAGACTGGCTGGCATTGTTGTAGGCATAGACGAAGTGCATGATCTTCTCCTTACGTCAGTTGGTAGTTGCAGAGACGCTGGCCGTTACGCATACCCCTGATCACTTGGATAGGGTCGTAGTGCTTCTGGTATTTCGGCCAGTAGGGGCCAAGCAACTCCTTGCAGAACTGCTCAGCGCCAAGGATGGAGAATGCCTCGATCACCCCCACCATCGAATACTTGGACGACTGCTCCATCAGATGATGAATCTCGTTCACCCACTGAATGATGGGTTCGGGGTTGGTGGGGGTTCGCAGAGACCGGAACTCCAACGTGCCATACTTGGGCAGGGAGGTGTAGTTGAGGGAGCAATACCGGATGTTGTCGTTAGCCAAGTCGGCGAACGCCCTGTTGCGCAGACAATCAGACAGGAAGCCTAGCACGAAGTCGGCATCGGATGCCCGCAGGCAAAACAGGTTGCCCGCTCTTGAATTGCCCGACTCTTGAACCAGCATGTTCTCCAAGATGTAGTAAATCTGGGCGAACGTGATGACATCCGAGAGGGACTTATCAAGACAGTTGTAGTGAATGTGGACACCAGCCCGCATCGAGTCCGACACCTTCAGCCCAGCCGCAGCAACAGAGTCATAGACCCTATTCACCGCGCCGGGAACATCGACCACCATCATGGGATTGGACACATACTCAATGGCAGAGCCACGAAGGGAGGGGTCTTCCTTAGCATCCCACCCGGCGACGTGCGGGGCGCCGAACTTGTTGAACTCCATCTCGATCTCAATGCCCACTTGGGCTGCCTTCGGCGTGAGGTCCGCGAGCTTGCTGATCTTGTTGTTAATCCACGTCATAGCTTCCTCATATTCTGGGGGTTAGAGCTTCAGGTTGGCAAAGGCTTCTTCCAAAGATTCCTTCAGGAAGACATAGGAGTTGTCAATCTCCACCTTCAACTTGTCCTTGAAGGTCACACTGCCCACAACCTTACGCCCCACATATTGTAGAGCAAACTTATTCCCGTTAGGGAGCATCGCTACATCTCGGGTGAGAACAAAAGGGATGAGTTCCCCATTGCTCAACATGTCCCCGAGAAGCTCTTGGTTGAGCTTCGGCTGCTTGTAGGCATCGTTCACAACCTTGGTGTTGAAGTGAACCCGGCCAAAGCTAGACCAAAGGGTCTGTTGGGTTAACCCTTGCCGGAAGCGACGAGCAGGGATGCGAGAGAGGTAGGTGACGCGCCCACCATTGCCGGGGCACACGGTGTATCCCATCGGGAAGGGCACCAAGTCCAACGACTCAAGAGGGACAGTTGCCTCTGTCCTGTCGGAGAGGTAATAAATGTTAACACCATCCCCCCTCACACGGTAGACGTAGACAAGCTCATCCCTATCCTCACTGCGCACCACCGAATCTGACAGCCTACTATCGGCGTAGGCAATATCTCCGGCGTAGTCGATCATGCGATAGCCTCCATCACTCGGTCGGCCTTCTCGTTACGGCGGAAGAACGACGAACCACGGTCAGAAGTGTTGATGATCTCCGCAACATCGTCACGGAACGGAGTGGGATCGAACATCCGTTTGATCGCATCGACGGTGAAGTCGTAAACAATCTCGATCAGTTGGGGTTTGAAGATCCACTTATTCGACATGGTGCGATACTCCATGCCATACTTCTTCGGACGGAAGCACGACGCCTTGCCATACATGCTGCGGCGCTTGTCGTCGTGGTCCCACAGCACCGAATACACCCCAAGTTCCTCGTCCATATAGCGGGCGAGTGAGCAGCAAGCATTGAAGTGTTGATCCTCGAAAATATTTTCCGAGTAAAATCCACCAATGTGAACATGCCCACCAACAGTTCTCATGCTCTCGATCTCGGGGCGAGGCCGGGGGTTGACCGACCCGGTGGCTCCGTTGAAGTCAGGCTCACAGCCCAAGTCCCTCGCCTTGCGGGGCTGCCTGTAGAAGTGCTCCATCTCGAAGATGACACTCTGGGCGTCGATCAAGTCGAAGCCCGGCACCATGCCAAGGATTGTCTTCTGCACTTCCGTCAGGTGATGGAGGAACTGCTCCTTCGACGAAGCGGGGTCGATGTTGAACTCCAACGCCATGCCATCTACCTGCACCGCACCGAAGGGCACAGGCTCGGGGTTGACCTTATCCCCCTTGATGAGACCATAGGCGCTGTGGGGCACACCGTCTTTGCTGATGAACAGCTCGGGATCGGCACCGATAGTGAAGTCCAGATCGTTGATTCTCATGTTGACCTCAGCCGTTGAGATAGTGTTTCACAGAGGGTTCGTCAAGGCACTCGGAGCAGAGACACACATCCCCGTCCAGAACCCTTGACGAAACGAAAGTCTCAGCATCTAGAACCTCCCCGCACAGGGCACAGCTCTGCCCTAGCTTGCAGACAAGCTCCCAATACTCCTGCTTGGTCAGGAGTCGGTTGTTTCCATCTTTGAAGCACTTTTCGAGTGCGTCTGCCTCCTTGATGACAGGGGCCACGGGCGTGGCGGGTTTCTGGTAGTCTTTCAGCAAACTGAAGGACTCGTTGGCAATCTTGTAAACCGTGGCAGACACGGCGGTCTTCTGTATCCGCCCCACACCGATACGGAAGGTGGGATAGCGGGAAGAACCCTCGTAATGAAAGCGCAGACGAGACGCCGTCTTGAAGATGCGGCCCGAATGCTTCTCGCTGTGAGCAACTTCGGCCATCACATCGTCACCGTCATACATCACCTCAAGGCGAGGCATGTGGTAGCGAGCCATGTTTTTGTCAATGAAAGCCCCGCACCAATACTTCTCGTGCTTGCCCGTTTCCTTGTTCCTCGACAAACCCTCGCCGGTGAGGATGAAGCTGAGACCCCTCGTATCCTTGTCGGCCCGTTTGGTGCCTCGTGACCAGTTATTGCCGGTCGTGTCAACCATTATGCCAGAGATATAGGGGGATGAGGGGGCGAGCTTGCCCTTGCCACTGTTGTGGCCCTTGAAGCTACTACCAGCCGCCCAGCCAACGGAGCCAGTAGCTCTCTGAACAAAAGGGGCCATTTCCAACTTATCCTCCCCTTCCTGAGTGATGCCCACGTTCGTCACTTTGTAGGTAAAGAGCCTATCTTTCGGGAGGGAGTAGATGGCATCACGGACAGTCCCATCCTCACCCTTCACCTTGTCGAAGGCAACCCCACGGCGAGAAGCAGCAGCCGTGAGCATCCATCGCTCAGAGGCCCACAGAACCACACGACCAGCGTCGGTGACGCCAAGGAACAGTGGGCGTTCTTCGTTACGAGCAAGGTAAAGACGGTCCTTCGTCTTGTCCCAGACAGTGATGGCGGCAGCGCCATTCATCTTCGACCACATATCGACCACACCGTGCTTGTCGATGTGGTTCATCATGGCGTAGCTGTCCACGTCGGTGTCCTTGGCACCTTCAAGGTCGCCCCACTTTATGAGGGTGCCGTTGTGCATCCCCACTACGTTCTCAAACTCGAACGGGTGAGCATTCTCGACCTTCACCTCGCCCATCGTGGCGTGGCGATTGTGCCCCATCAGAACCCTCGGGGAGCGGATGATACCCCCTTTATTGTTGAACACTTTATCCGCCCCCTCGGCCCGCATGAGGGCGTCAGGAAGGCCCAGAGCCTTCAACACCACCACACTGCTAGGGGTAGTGGTGGCCGAAAATAGGGGGACCATGACTATCCCTGTCGAATCCATGCCCCTGACAACGTCCATGAACAGCATGTCACGGAACATTTCCGAGTGTTTGGGGCCTATGTTACCGGCAGCGCCGACGAGTCCACACATGTGCTTTCCTTTACATCAAGTATTCGTTGAGAAGGTCGAAGAAGAGCTGCTGGCACTCATGGTCGTGCTCAACATACTCAGGGTGGGGTTGGAAACACAGGATGTCGGGCTGTGCAATCCGGCCGTTGCCCTCATAGAAGAGAGCTTCGTAGTCGGGCAGATCGGGGTGGGGATCGCCGAAGGTAGAGTCCTTGCCGTTCCCTCCAACTTCCAAGAAAGCTTTGCGGGTGGTGGCGACATCTGCGAAGAGCAAAATCTCGGCTTCTTCGGTCGGAATCATCATCTGGTGGTGGGTGGAAGTCACCTGATAGGGCCTCGGCTCTTCGTTATCGTTGGATATCCGGTAGGCCGTGTGTGTGCCGCCGATGGCGTGCCTGTCCACGTCCTGATAGAGCGTTCCGCCCGCCATGACGTTGAGAAACTGCGCTCCGCGACAGATTCCCACCAACGGCACATGCAAAGGGGCACGATAGTAGTCCTTCAAGGACGACGAGTCCCTTTTGACACTGAATGCGGTGGTCTGGTGAGGGACATGTGTATACATCAGGGGGCAAACATCCTCACCCCCGGAGAAACACACCAAATCCGCTTTCTTGATGTCGCTGACAACTTTCCAGCCCCTCCCCAAAAACATCTTCGTGATGAGGTTGTCTCCCCCTTCGACGTAAACCTTGCTCATTTCGCTTCTCCTATCTTGACAAGGGCTTCTTCGATAGTTGCTCGGAATTCTGCCGCTGCCAACGCCATGTTCTCGACATTGAGGGGCAGCTTCCACACTTTCTCAGTTTGTCCGAAAACATTTTTTGAGGTTTGGAGCTTGGTTACCCCCTCCATCCGACTCCTGAACGGCTTACTCAACAAAGTTCCTACCGAGTGGGAGTTAGCACCGAGGCCGAAGAAGTCATCGGCACTGCCATACTTGCTCTTGAAGTAGTTTGCCCCGTAGGTGAGGTTATCGAAGTGCAGGACGTTGTTCAGCAAGGTGTATGTTTGGATGGGGATGTGGTTGGTGTTGCGACGGAACTGCCCAAAGATCGGGTTGAACGACATGTTAGCCGTCCAAAAGTTTGTGCAGTTGAACAGCAGGATTTCGTCGAACGTCATCCCCACCTCATACTGCAACTCAACCACCTCCCGCAGATTGAACTCATGGCACATGCGGAAAATTTGTGACACGGCGGAGAGAAAGTTCCTGCCATTGTCTAGATTGAAGATGAACCCGCTGGTGAACCCCTCTTCCACATCCCTTGTCACAAACACCGGCGAATAAATTGGGTGGTTGATGAGGTCTTCCACCCACTGAGGTGGTGTGGTTTTCCTTGGCAACAGGCCGACGAACCCGTCCAAATTGCCATAGGTCATGTGCGAATAGCACGCCGAGGGACAAAACTTCCAGACCCCTTCCCCCTTGAGGAGAGCCATGCTGTAGGAATCGTAGTTTTGTCCCGCATATATGTTGCTCCGCAGCGGTCTGCCGGGTTGCCAATCTTTTTCTATCCTCATGGTTTCGCCCTCTTCACTTTGTTGCCCATTTATACACCCTCTCTTGGACAATGTTGCGGCCAGTGTCGAAAATCATCTCCTTCACCGAGACCGGCGGAAGCTGATAGATTCCCCTCATCGTTCGGGGGGAAGCGAAGAACGCCTTGACTTGGACATACTCACGCGGTCTCGTGGCGAACACGGTGATGGCCCGGTCGATGTAGTGGTCGGGAACACCCTCAAGCCAGTGGAGGTCTTCCACCACGTCTCGGTCCTCCACCTCGAACAGTTCGCCCCAGACAGGCAAACGCTCAGGAGCGACGTGTCCAGGAACGACGAAAGGAAGACACATGTAGGGGTATGCCCCACCGTCCAAGAGAACGAGCTTGTCCTCGGTCACGGCAGGACCAAGACTCTTGGAGTCCAGAAGGATGTGGTTGTTGTATCCTCCTGTTTGCAAGGTGCCGTAGACGAAAAAAAGTTCAGTCATGTTTTCCTCTGTTTTCAGGGGGTTAGCAGAAAAGGCCAAACTTTTTTGAACGAAAGGTGTGACAAATGGGTGTTTTTGGGGATATATGTATATGAGGGTTTTAGAAAATAAGAAGGAAGAAGAAATAATAAGAAGTATCCTTAGGAGCATATACGACAGTATATGCGACAGGATGAGGATACCCCGGGAAATTTTTGAGGGAAAATCACAGAGCCGCCATCACATAACTCCTAGAGTTGTGATGGCGAGTAGAAGAACACCATATCCCCGGAGTCGGTGGTGTGAGTGATGTAGCTGATGCTGTCCAAGAACTCTTTCATGCCCTTGCCTTTGGTTGTGGCAAGCATACTCTCAGACAGGTAGAACCCAAAGAGGTAGTCGTATTCGTAGGGGTCAGACCAATCCACATCGTCCCAATAACCCAGATCAAGGCTGATGCACATGTAGTTTTTCATGTAACGACGTGCTTCCTTGGGGGTGACGTTTCGATCCATCATCATGTTGGTCAGGCTCAGACCTTCGATGCCACAGCAAGCTGTTTCCCAATGGCAGATCATGGCTTCAACTCCGCAACAAAAAAGTAGATGATGTTACCCGTGTTGGGGTTTTCCTTCTGGGCGAGGCACGTCACTCCCCATTTCTTCTTCGCTTCCTCGGAAAGCAGGTAGTCGATGTTGTCTTCCTGCTCTTCGTTGGACAGCGTGATGAACACCGACTTAACTCCCTGTTCTTTCAGGAACTCGAAAGCCGGGTCAAAGAGTTCGGCAGCCAAATCGGGGTAACACTCTGCCAGCAGCACAGTGTTGCCACTCTGGTAGATAGCCAGCCGAGGGTCTTCGACATCATGCCCCACCAAAGTGTGGTTGATGCCTTTGGCCATGGTTGTGTTGTATTGGAACGGTGTCATGTCGTCACACTTTCGTCGTTATTGGTGATGAAGGTTTTGTCCCCGAAGATGTGTTTGATGGTGGGGACAAACCACACAGCCTGTTGAATCCGTTCCATTAGCCAGCCGGGGGGAATGAAACTTTCTTCCCACACGATAACGATATTACGAACGATACGACCTTCCTTCTTGTAGAGGGGATCATTCGTGTAAGCTCGTGACACTTCTTCAAAGCCCCAGTTGTGCAGAGTCTCGACGAGAGCGGGCAATTCGGTGGGTTGTGCTTTGGCCATTGTGTTTTC
This sequence comes from Candidatus Saccharimonadota bacterium, assembly GCA_050486305.1. Classification (GTDB taxonomy): domain Bacteria; phylum Patescibacteriota; class Saccharimonadia; order Saccharimonadales; family SLHW01; genus SLHW01. The sequence continues at coordinate 14,210 of JBJHDA010000004.1, read as the reverse complement.
CTTTTTGGTGTCGTTGTAGTTGATTATGGGGTGTCTTTCAGGGCGGGGCTGGCAACCGGCGGCGTGCTGGGTTCGCCCCTGAGCCAAGCCTCTAGCGCGGCGTGTTGCGCGCGAAGCCGCGCATTTTCCGCCTCCAACTCCGCGATCCGCGCATCCCGCTCTTTCAGGGCGGCGGTGAGTTCGGGCACGAGCGACCGGGCAAGCTGATCGAAAAGCGCATCGTTGGCGTGCCGAAAGTGAGCGATAAAATAGCGGCTGCCATCTTCCCGGATCACGCTTAGATCGTGCGATGTGTCCCACTCGATGTATTTTGCGCCCTTCGCTTGATCGCAGAAACGAGGATGAAATTGAACAGGCCGCCCCGGCGTCACCCCTTCCATCGCCGCTTCCGCGCGGCGGATAAGGTCGTCAGTCATTGGGGGTTCCTTTCTCAATGCGGTCCAACCGCTCGATTTCAGCAAGAATCAGCGCCCCGGCCTTGACAAGATCGGATCTTGGGTTGGTAGGTTTCAACCATCCACGTGACCACGGCCATATCGACAGGACACCTGCATACGGGTCGGCGTGGTATAGCGTTGATGCGAGAGCGTAGGCCGCGCCAGCACTCGCGATCTCTCCTGCGGTGTGCTGATCGTCGTGCTCAGGCGTCCATCCCTCGCTGCTGATCTGGCGGTGCCGCTCAACCAGTACATCACGGGCGGCTTGAGTCAGGTCGTCAACCATCTTCCTCATTCCTCCATTCGACCACTCAGGATGCCAGCCCCGCAGGGCTGGACACCAGAGGGGTCAACGCTTCTTGCCACCTTTGCCGTGGCCGCTACCGGGGCCATTGCCGTTGCCCTCGTTTCCGGTGCCGTTCCCGCCACCGTTCCCTTGGCCATTACCGCAGTTGCCACCACAATGGTTGCCACCATTGCCACCCCCGTTGCCATTTTCATTGCCGTTGCCCGGTTCTTCACCGTTCCCGTTGCTACCGCTGTTCCCGTCGCCATTGTCGCCGCCGTTTGACGGCTCTTCGGACCGGACAGGCCGCTCTTGGTCGTCGATGCTCGACGCATCAGGGTTGCAGTTCCGACCATTCCACGACCAGAAGCCTTGATAGACTTGTTCACACCCATTTACAATGCGGGTGTCCCCGTGGTTGGGGGATGCGTTCACAACCATCACCATCAAGGTGAGGGCGATAAGACCTGCGATAGCAGTGGTAAAGGCCGCAGTTAGAAAGTTTTTCAGTTGCATTATAGCTCTCCTTGCCCTCTTGGGCTGTTGGGGTTGTTACAGGGAACCGCCCTGCTCGGGTTACATCAGCCCAGCAGCTTGCAAAGCTTTCGTGGCGATGAGTAGTTCGACGTTCATGTTGCTACCTTACAAGTTGAGGTCTTCCCCCGGTTGATACACAAGGGTGAAGTGGCTGCCCGATGCCAAAAGGCAAGCCCTGCCATCGGGCATGTTGACAACGACAGTCCAAGTCCCTGTCTGTTCGTTACCCCATGTTTCCACCATAGCTCCATTGGGAGCAAGTCCACGAACGTGGGGGCGTTCCTCAAACTGTTCAGTGAGGATTGTTGTCAGCCTGTCTTGGGAGTTGCACGTCATTTGTTGAGCTTCTGCCCATGCGGTTGAGGCCAAGACCAAGACGGCCTTAAGCATCATCAGTTTGACGAAAAATCTCATGTCGTTTCCTTTCTACTGTTGTTCCACAGGGAAAAACCTGTGATCGGAGAACGCCCGCAGCCGACGCAGCGCGGAGTTCTTGAGGTGCCGCTTCATGGCGGCGACGGTCGGGCACTTTGGATGATCCTGAAACACAGACACAGGATCAACACAGATGTTCCGCCCGAGCGGATCGGTGTCCTTGTTGTCATGGAACGCACGTTCCGACGCCTCGTTCACTTCCCCCTCGTCGTTGAACATGGTGACGGTGACGTTGGGAACGCCGACGATGCCGAACTTCTGGGTTTTCATTTCTGTTTCTCCTTGTTGTCGAGGGGGATCTTGCACGACGTGACAATCTGCAAAAGCAGATCAAAAGCCTGTCCTTTTCTCATAGTCAGGCGGCGGGTTCGAGGTCAGACTCACGCACGGTAAAGGTCACGCTTTTTGCGTGGGCACGGATATGCCAGCCTTTCACTTCGCTGCGCACGACATATGGGAACACCTTGAACGAATCCATTCCCATGTGCATGGAGTCGAGCAGCCGCTTCCCTTCTCGTTCCGCTGTCGCACGGCTGAAGAACAAAGCAACGTCAGACATGGTTTTTCCTTTCCAGAGTTATAGACACGCCAAATAACCCCTAGACCTAAGCCTAGGGGTTAGAGAGATTGTCTTGTATTCGGGCAGGTGCGCTTAGGCGGCGGCCTGTTCCGGCTGTTCCTGCGGCTGTTCGGTGTTGTTCGCAACACCTTTCGACGCTGCAAGGAAAGCTTCGGCTTCAAGCATACGCTGTTCCAGCAATTCGGCATAGGCCATGAAGTCACGGGCGGTCAGACCGCCAGCGAACACCGCCTGAAGGATGGCCAGCTTGTCAATGCCCGGCTGTTCACGCTTCTTGTTGCCTTCGATAGCCGACTTCACCGCACGAGTGATCTGCCCCCCAAAGTCAATGGGCTTCAACTCCACCTGAAGGTTGGCATCGCTCCACGTCCAAATATTGTTGCCCTTGTCCGCCAGAAATTCCTTCATGGAGGCTTCGCGCTTGGCAACCTTGCGGTCGCCTTGCATTCGCTTGCCAAAGCGAATGAAATTGCCTTGCTTGTCCTTTTCGGCTTCCCACGGCAGGAAAGCGGAAAAGAAGTGGATAGCAGCCCGCCGATTGACAGGGGTGAGGACGCCGACGAGGCGGTTCACCATGTCAATATCCTGCGTGTCAGGAACATACATCAGCAGTTCCCGCGACAGTTCGGCAAGCTCAACTCGCGTGATCTTCTCCGCACCGAGGATTGCCTCGATCCGAGCTTCGATCACGGTTTTGAGATTGTTCGTCATGTTAGTAACCTTTCCTTGCAACCGGGCAGGATTGCCCGCTAAAGCCGAGTTACGCTTTAGTAGAAAATCCCGAACAAAGTTTCCGGCAGGAAGGTGTCAAACACCCGCTAGGAAGGCTAACCTTCCTGCCATCCACCTTGCCATTGCAAGGGTCGCTAGGGCATACGTTACACGCTTTTCAGCGTGCAACGGTCTAAGCCGTTCGCTCAAGCCATAGGCCATGGCATCATGCACGCTGCATGTGGCCCTTAGGCGGGTGGCATTTTATTCGGAGCGCATAGCTAGGCCATGACAACCTAGCGCCAATCAGCGCCGCATGTTTACCCTTTTCAGCCGTGCATCGTCACGGCCTGTCACTTACTCCGCCGGGCATGGCGTTATTCGTGCCTTTCTCGCACAATACTGCAAACCGCGTGGTTCCGCCCCGTTCCGGTCATGCCTAGCATTAACCGAGTTTAGACTTACACCCGAATAGCGATTGCAGCACTAGGCTACACTTCCGCACAATTCAGCGCCGCACGTGGTTGCCGGGCATAGCCCCTGCCACGATTGGCAAGACGTATAAAGAGCATGGCGGGTGCCGGTCCTAGACCCTTCCGCCTATCCTTGATCTAGGGCGGACCCTAGACCCTTTCAAGAGGGTGCCGCGAATTAATCGCCTGCCTCTTGCCTTTGCCAGGTGCCGGGCCGATGCCCTTTCCGACATGGTGGCAGATAAGAAGCCCCAAGGCCAACGACAAGAGGATTGTAACAATCATCACGATTATGTGAACAGGTGCTGTTACCTCTTGAAATCTTGCCATGTCATCACCATATCCGCGCGCCCCTGCGCCCGCCCCCTGTCGCAAGAAAACAGCACGTAGGCGCGCGTTTAGGCACTGGTAACGCTAACATCAAGAGGTGACACAAAACAAATGTCGCAGACGTTGATTAAAAACCCCCCTAACCCCCTGAAAACAAATGGTAATTTGGCGACAGGGGATGCAATGTGAATGAAATGAACATCACATGGGGTTGATGACCCCATGAACCCCTGCAACCTGCACCCCACATGGGAGGCCCCCCACCGGGGGGACGGGGGTGGGCGATGTGTTGCATTCACCCCCCTAAAATTCTGCGGGAAATTGGCAGAAATAGGGCAAAGCCCATTTCTTGCATTGGCAGAAGCGAGCTTCGCTCGTCTTCTTGCATAGGTCCGTTCTCTCTTCCTTTCGTTAAAGATATTGTTTGCGAGCTTGCTCGCGTTAAGGAGACTCTCATGGCTAAAACCCCTAAGAAATATGGCGCAGCCGTTAAGGCCAAACCAAAGAGCAAAAAGCGTAAAAAGTAATGACTAAGCCTTTCATTCCAGATAAGTCTAAGTTTAAGGACGAGAAAGGGAGATACATTGTTCAGGGCCTATTCCTTGAGATACATTACAACACCGACTTGGCGTATTACACGTTGGATGGTGAGGACAAGATGTATAAGGGGAAGCTCTACAAGTCGCTGAAGAAGCTCTACCTCAAAGAGCAAGACTTGAACGAGTGGAGCTTTGCTACAAAGTATCTGTATGACTGGCCTCATTGGAAGAGACTGTGTGGTAATGCCCTTCTGAAAAGGCACATTGAGCAATGGAGAGAGGAACTAGCCCTCAAGGCTAGGAGCGAAGGTATCGCAACGCTCCTCCATCTCGCAACTAACGAGAACTCCTATCAGGCAGCTAAGTGGCTGGCAGATGAGGGTTGGGTTAAGCGAGGTAGGGGTAGACCCTCCAAAGCTGAAATTGAGAACGAAGCAAAACGAAGAGCAGCTATTGAAGAAGAGTTTCAGGACGACTTCAAAATGCTCGAAGTGATAAAAGGAGGTAAGGATGGCTAAGCTACCCACCATCGCACCCATCATCACATCCTATGCCTCCCAACAGGCATTGAATAACAACTTTAACATTCTGAGAGATGCTTTCCAAAATGTCATCTCTAGGGATGGCTCCACTCCCAATCAGATGCTAGCTGATTTGGACATGGGGGGTCAGGATGTTCTCAACGTAGACAGGATTGAAGTTGAGAGTATCGTTGTAAACAATATTGATCTTGCCAGTGTTGTGGAAGACACAGCCGCTGCTGCGGCAGAAGTGGAAGCTAATAGGATTGCGGCAGCAATGAGTGCTGCTGCTGCCCTAGAGTCTGAAATCTATGTGCAGGGCGTAGAAGATAGTTTGCCTGTGTGGAGAGGTGCTTGGCAAACCTCCACGCTTTACAATGTGGGTAATCTTGTAAGGTTTCAGGGGTCTACATACATCACTGTTGTTGAGCACATCTCCGATGTGTTCGCCACAGATCTTGGTGCCAACCGTCTTGAGCTATTTGCTCAACAAGGCACTGCTGGTTCGGGCACTGGGGACATGCTTGGGGCTAATAACCTGAGTGATGTAAATGATACCACCCTTGCTCGCCAGAACCTTGGCCTTGGCACTGCTGCTGTAGAAAACGCCAACGACTTCCGTATAAACGACGTGCCTGTTGGGGCTTTCAGTTGGTTCGCAGGAGACACTCCCCCTGATGGGTGGGTTGTGGCCGATGGCTCTGCCGTCACTGGTCTCTACCCCCAACTTCGCCAACTTCTGATTGACTCAGGTAGCCCCTTCGGTGACAACGGCACAGACCCGCTTTTGCCCGACCTCGTGTCAGATAACAGGTTCATCCGTGCTGCTGGCGGGGCGTTGGGTGTCGGTGATCTGCAAGACGATCAGATGCAACGTATTACTGGTTGGTTTGAACAGGCAGAAGGACCGCGCTACGGCTTGGCTACTAGTGGCGCTTTCACTTATACACCGACTAGCGGTGTAGGAACGTCGGGCGGGACCGGGTCTAATAATCGCACAGAGTTCGACAGCGCCAACTCACCCGATGCCAGAACTGGCGACGAAACCCGACCCATCAACATCGCCATGCTGCCCTGCATCAAAGCCTTCGGTGTGGTCAGCATAGACGGTATGGCCGATCTGGCTGCCCTGCTTAATGCAATTGCATCGCCGGCCGAGGCAGAAGCCGGGGTGAACAACGAAAAGCTGATGACGCCTTTGCGGACCCGTCAGGCCGCGGAAGCGGCCATAGCGCCAAAGATACTCGACCTAGCAGAAGGGGTAGCAGATACACCAATTATCCGGGCAGGGTGGCATGGATACAATCAAGATGTGCACGGCGTTGGATCAGGGCTGCTGTATGACCATACAGTGGACGGTGTAGTTTCTGCCGTTACTTCCCCCGATCTAGAGCCCGGATATGACTATATGTGGGTGTGGGAGGAACTAATGAAGGACAACGCCACATCTAGTTCTAACCTCGGCGTGGGTTTCAGGTTGAACAGCACGGGCGCTTATACGTTTGAAATGTTTGCTGTATTTGGAGCGTTACGTGACGGGACTACTACAACTGGTCTACGGCGAAATTCCGGTTGTTTGTTAATTCCAGAACCAAGCCGTGTGCGTAACGGTTTCGCCTTTCCGGGGCATTATATTATTAACCAAGGAGAGTCTAACCTCCCTTTAACTGACGCATTTGGTGGAGCGTTTAGTAATACTGTGTTGCTTCGCGCTCAACGGTCCACAGCGACATTCATCGACCGTACCCGGCTGATTGCCACCAATGACCTAAGCAAAGGAAAAGTCTGGTTGTTGAAGCGGCGTATTGAGGGGTATTCGACATGAGAATAGTTACATTCGAGAATGGGGTGCGGGTTATCCGTGATGCTCTACCGCATGAATTACCAGAACCTGTTTCCGCAGAAGAGTTACTTATCGAATGGCGCAACACCGCGTCATGCAGCAGGGCACAGGGTAAAATCGCGCTGGGTGAAGCAGAATGGAACAGGTTCCAAGAACTTCGTAACGACGCTGACCTGCCTTGGGCAATGCGTGTAGCAGCAGACGACACCTATGAGTGGCGTAGAAACTCACAAGCTATGGATGAATTTGCATGGCTGATGGGCTATGATGCTCTAGGGATGGACGATCTGTTTCTTGAGGCAATGGAAATCGAAATATAGGTGATTGATGAAAACTTGGCTAGAGCTAGAGTTTGAAAAGCCGGGATCTATGCCAACCGAAGGCTGGTTGAAGGACGCTTACGAGCGTCTTTCTTCCATGCCAGAGGAAGCGAAGCAAATCAGATTTGCTGCTGAGGCCGATCTTTATTTCTTTGCTCGTATTGTTAACCCCGGCTACGTATATGGGGCAGTCCATCGGGAGGTGTTCCGATGGATGCAAGACTACAACCTGTATGAGCATAACACTGCTGTTAGCAGCAACAAGCTCATTATGCTTCCTAGGGGGCATCTGAAGTCTCACATGGTGGCTACGTTCTGTGCATGGCTAATCACCCGACACCCAGAGATCACCATTCTTTATCTTTCGGCAACGGCTGAGCTGGCCGAAACCCAGCTATACTCTATCAAGAACATTCTTGAGGGCGCTTCCTACCGAAAGTATTGGCCGGAGTATGTCAACCCCGACGTTGGGAGACGGAACAAGTGGTCTACAACGAAAATCATAATTGACCACCCTAAACGGTCAAAAGAGGCCATTAGGGATGCCACTATTGCTACAGCAGGTCTAACCACAAACACCACTGGTTGGCACGCTGACGTGATTTGTGCAGACGACCTTGTGATCCCCGAAAATGCCTACACCGAAGATGGCAGGGACTCTGTGGCTAAGAAAAGCTCTCAGTTCACATCTATCCGTAACGCAGGTGGTTTTACAATTGCCTGTGGGACAAGATACCACCCCAACGATGTCTACGCCACATGGAAGACCCAAGTGGCAGAAGATTACAGCGACGATGGGGAACATCTGGGTAAGGTGCTTATCTGGGACATCAAAGAGTATGCTGTCGAAGAACAGGGTGTTTTTATTTGGCCCAGAACTGTCCGATCCGATGGGAAAGCTTTCGGTTTCGATAAGAGGGTGTTGGCTCGTATCAAGGGAGAATACATTGACCGGACACAGTTCTGGGCGCAGTATTACAACAACCCTAACGACCCTGACTCTAATAGGCTCTCTCGTTCTTCGTTCCAATACATCAACCCCCGTCTTTTGAAGAAGCGGGGGTCAGCTTGGTTCTACAAAGACCAAAGGCTCAACATCTACGCTGCTGTGGACTTTGCTTTTTCGTTGAAAAGTGAAGCTGACTACACAGCTATTGTTGTGATTGGGGTGGATGCAGATAAACAAATCTACGTCCTTGACATTGATAGGTTCAGGTCGGTTAAGATTATCGACTACTTTAAACACATCGCAGAGCTGCACTCCAAGTGGGGGTTCAAGAAGCTTCAGGCCGAAGTGACGGTTGCTCAAAAGGCTATCGTAGAGGCCATCAAAGATTACATTAAGAAGGAGGGTATGAGACTCTCCGTCATCGAATTTAGGCCATCTCGCCACCAAGGTACTAAGGAAGAGCGTATTGCTGCTATCCTAGAGCCTCGTTACGAAAACGGGGAAATCTGGCACCAAGAGGGTGGATGGACCAATGTTCTAGAAGAAGAGCTAATTCAAGCTCGACCTGCGCACGACGACATCAAGGACGCTCTGGCTTCTGCTGTAAGCATTGCCGTTGCACCCGCCCGATCCATGTCTAACAGGGTCGGGGACTTTCTTCGTCCTGTGCGGCAATCCCGATTTGGAGGTTTTGCGTAATGGCAGGCAACAAAGTTGTAGAAATCAAAGGACTCGTCGGCCAAGAAGATACTGCGGCTTGGGTGTCTAATCTTTGGGACAGATACAACCAACAACGGGCAGGGAAGATTAAGGAGTGGGCGGAAGTCAGCAAGTATATATTTGCTACAGACACCACAACTACCAGTAACCAGACCTTGCCTTGGACTCACAACACCACTATCCCCAAACTCACACAGATTAGGGATAACCTTCACGCCAACTATATTAGTTCCCTTTTCCCGAATGACAAGTGGCTGACATGGGTGGCTTACACAAGTGATGCTGCAAACAAAAACAAGGCTCGCAACATCACCTCCTATATGGAGAACAAGACCCGAGAGGGGGGTTTCCGGGAAAAAATTTCCCGTCTGCTCTACGACTACATCGACATGGGCAACTGTTTCGGTATGCCTACGTTTGAAACTCGTTACAAGACTTACCCCAACGGGGATAAGACTCCCGACTTCATTGGGCCAAAGCTCATGCGGATCAGCCCGTATGACATTGTGTTCAACCCCCTTGCCCCTTCGTTCGAGGACTCGTTCAAGATTGTCCGTAGTTTGCAGAACATTGGAGAACTGAAGAGGCTTGCTGAAACCCACCCAGAACATGCTTTCTGGGGAGATGTCCTCAGCAGGCGTCAGACTATCAGCATGGCTGCCAAGTCCTATTCCCGAGATGATTGGGCTAAGGCTTCTCAGTATGCAGTGGATGGTTTCGGCAGCCTTCAGGAATACTACCAATCTGACCTTGTGGAAGTGCTAGAGTTCTATGGGGACTTCTACAATGGAGAGACGGGAGAGCTGCAAGTCAATCGCATGATTACGGTTGTTGACAGATCTTTCGTTGCTCGTAATGAGCCTATCGCCACTTACTCTGGCCGTGCTCCTATCCGTCATGCAGGTTGGAGGCTTCGTCCTGATAATCTGTGGGCTATGGGTCCGCTAGACAACCTTGTCGGTATGCAATACATGATTGATCATTACCTGAACATGGGAGCTAACGCTCTCGACCTCAAGGTAATGTCACCGCTGAAGGTGATTGGCGAAGTAGAAGAGTTTGTTTGGGAGCCTAACGCAGAGATTATCATTGACGAAAACGGTGATGTCCAAGAAATGGCCCAACAGTTTGGGGACATCATAACAGTCCAACAATGGATTGAACAGCTAGAGTATCGAATGGAACTCTACGCTGGTGCTCCACGAGAGGCTATGGGTATTAGAACCCCCGGCGAAAAGACGGCTTTTGAAATTCAAGCTCTAGAGAACGCGGCAGGCCGCATCTTCCAAGAGAAGATTGTTCAGTTTGAGTTGTTCATGGAACAGCTTCTGAACGACATGCTCGAAACTAGTCACAGGCACATGGATTTTACTGATACGATTTCAGTTATGGATCGTGACATCGGGGTGCAGGTGTTCCGTGAGATCACGAAGGAAGACATCACTGCTAATGGCATCCTTCGTCCTATTGGGGCTAGGCACTTCGCACAAAAGGCCCAAGAGCTTCAGAACCTTGTTGGCATCTTTAACGTGCCAGCCTTCGCTCAGAAAATTGATAGACACACTTCGTCTATGGGTCTCGTCCAGTTTATTGAGGATGTGGTTGACCTTCGTGGCTACAATATCTTCAGTAAGCACGTTGCCGTCCAAGAAGAGCAAGAGCTGCAAGCTCTGCTAACTCAGGCGATGGAAGACAACCAGATGGAGGCCGGTGTTAGCGAGGAAGAGCTAATGCTTGAAGCCGCTGAAGCTGAGATGGAGGGGATGTAACATGAAGATTAAGTTCCTTCAAGGTCTAGACAAAGACGAAGCTATCGAAATCAAACAGAGCTTCATTGAAGCTTCTAAGCTTCGTAAACATCTGGTTAGTGTGTTGGAGAGAGAGATCAACTCTCTCCACATTGACATGAGAGCCGAAGCTAACTTCGGCAACCCTAATTGGCCCTACTTTCAAGCCGACAGGCTTGGACAGGAGAAAGCCTTCTTACAGATAATCTCCTTTCTAAAAAGTGACGATTCGTAAAAAAGTTTGACAGACTTTGTGACAAATCGCCAATTTTGGGGATATATGTAAGTAGGGATTAAAGATATAGCTATATCAAAAGGAATACTATGACCAATAGTAACAACGTGTTTAACGAAGACAACTCTTCTCAAGCTGATCCTTTCGCCGACAAGCTTAAGGCCATCACGAATGAGAATGGTGAACCGAAATACAAAACCATCGAAGATGCTCTTGAAGCTCTTGCTCACTCCCAACGCTTCATCGAAACCCTGAAGGGCGAAAAGAAGACGGTGGAAGAGAAGCTGCTTGAAGTAAACTCCGAACTGGAAAAACGAGCTTCTGTGGAAGATGTAGTCACTCGGCTCACCCAAAAGAAAGTCGAAGACGGTAACAGGAAAGCGGACGACCCTCCGGCTAGCAAGACCGCTGTAGACGAAGAAGCAATCCGTAGGATGGTTGAAGAGGCTTTTGTGAGTAAACTCACTCAACAACAACAAGAGGCAAACCTTACCAACGTCCTTACGGAACTCCAAACTCAGTATGGCGACTCTCTGTCTGCTGTCGTCTCTGAACGTGCTCGTGAACTTGGCACCACCCCTAAAGAACTTGGCGAGATCGCTAAGACTAACCCGCGTATGGCTCTCGACCTACTGGGTGGTAAAAAGACCAAGACTCCCGAACCCACTCGACCCGGCTTAAATCCGCCCCGAACTCCCCCCGGACAGCCTGAGCTTAAGACCGAAAAACGTATCATGCAAGGCGGTGTCAGTAACAAGGAGTTGACGGAGATTTGGCGTCAGGTTAGGGATCACACCCATCAGAGACTCCAAGTCCAAACATAAGGAAAACCTTAAATGCAACTGACTGTCAACACTCGCGCTTTCATCGAGGCTGAACAATATTCTTCGTTCATCCTGATGAACCTGCACGATGGTCTGCTTCCTGGCTCGTTCTATCGTGAAGTCTCTGACTTCCTGCACGGCGACACCCTGAACATCAAGACCATCGGCACGGTCACGCTGCAAGAGGCTGAAGAAGATGTGGAACTGGTGTACAACCCGATTGAGTCGGGTAACATCACTTTCCAAATCACGGAATACAAAGGCGATGCTTGGTATATCACCGACGACCTCCGTGAAGATGGAAACCAGATCGAGCAGCTTCAAGCAGCCCGTGCAGTAGAGAATACCCGCGCTATCCAAGAGGTATTCGAGTCTGACTTCTTCCGTGTCGCTTCGGCCCCGTATGCTGCTGGCAACACCGGATTTCCGATCAACGGCTTCAACCACTTCGTAGTGTCCAGCGAAGGTAACAACACCTTCAGCACCGACCATCTGGTCGATATGCGTCTGGCCTTCGATAAAGCCAACGTCCCGCACGCGGGCCGCGTTGTCTTTGTTGACCCGGTGGTGGAAGCAACCCTTAACAAACTGGTGACGATCACTCACGACGTTACTCCCTTCGGTGAAGAGATTCTCCGTCAAGGTCTGTCGAATGGCATGACCTACCGTGGCAACTGGTTCGGCTGGAACATTATTGTTTCTAACCGTCTCTACACTGGCGCTGCGGACGATGGTGCTACCCAAATCGCTGATGGTGTGTATAACCTGTTCATGTGTGTCCTTGACGACCAAACCAAGCCCATTATGGGTGCATGGCGTCGTCAGCCGAAAGTTGAAGGCGAACGCAACAAGGACCGTGCTCGTGATGAGTGGGTTGTTCGTTGTCGTTATGGCTTTGGCGTTCAGCGCATGGATACGCTGGGCTGTGTTGTGACCGACCGTCTCGCAACGACTGCATCGTAAGGAGGTAAGTTATGAGTGGTTTTCAAACTTCCCCGTTCGGTAATGGAGTCGCGGTTGGCTCTGGTGGCAACGTCCTCGAAACTGTAAGCAACCATTATGGTCCCCGTAGCACGGGTGACACGAAAGGGCGTTTCAATACGTCCGGTGCTAAGAACCAGTTGGTTCTTGACATTGATGGTGCTATCGTCGATGCCGAAGCCTTTAACCTCCAGCCGATCCGTCTGCCTGCTGGCGCACTGATTGTCGGCGTGTATCTTGATGTTTCGGAAGCTTTTGACCTTGGTGGCACCGACCCCGTTATCCAGATTGGAACGGCAGGCTCGGAAGACACCAATGGCTTTGAGATTGACGAAGCTGAGGCACAAGCTGCAAACACCCATATCGACCTGACTTCCACGCTCCAAGGGACGTGGGCTGCTGGTCTCACTGCTGTCACTGAAATTGGTATTGCCCTCGATGGCACTCTTCCGACTGCTGACCCCACTGTGGGTAAAGCTCGGATCACCATTGAGTATATCAAGGTGGCTGATCAGTAATCTTCAGGGGAGGGGGCCATCCGCTCCCTCCCCTTTTTTGTTAGGATGGAAACATGCCCGCACATGAAACAATTTCCGATCCCTTTTTGCATGAGCCGAAAGGTGTAAGCAATGCTGGCCCTAATCGGGTTTACGTCTCTGACGGGCAGGGGTCTGGCTCTTGGGAAAAGAGGACAGAACAACTGTCTTGTGTTATCGCCAACATCTCAACCCCAACGGTCGTTTATATCCCCACCCTAAGTGCTGGTCGCATTTCTCGTGTGAACGTGGTTCTTCAAGGGGCTATTACGGTTGATGATGCTGAGATCACTGTAAAAGACTCGTTGGGTGCAACTGTTGCAACTCTGGTTGTTGAGCATGACAGTAGTGCTACTGGTGATCAATACGATAGTGTTGTAGCTGGGGTTAACTCAGTTGAAGAGCTTGGCGTCATCTCGGTGGAAACTGATGGTGGCAGCACTACTGCTGCGGCCCTTCTGGTTGTAATTGAGGTGGAGCTAACCTAATGTCGAAAACATTGCTTCAAATCACACAACAAATCCTGTCTGATATGAACGGAGACGATGTAAACAGCATCTTCGACACGGAAGAAGCTGAACAGGTTGCAAGGATTGTCGTTGCTACATATGAAGCAATGATGAGCAACAGTAACTGGGCTAACACTCGTCGTGTTATGACCCTCACTTCATTCTCAGACAACGCTCGCCCCACCCACTTTCACATTCCCAGTGAGATTAAAGAGGTCGGGTCTATCAACTACGATGCCAGTAAACCGGGAGCGTTGAGAAAACAATTCCGCCCCGTGTTGTATCTTGACCCCGACGACTTTCTTCGTCGTTTGAACACTAGGGATAATACAGCCCCCAATGTTCAAGTGGTTACAGATCCTTCTGGCATTGAACTGAGCATTATTAACAACCACCAGCCGATGCATTACACGTCTTTTGACGACAATGTAATTGTCATGGATGCGTTTGACTCGGACAAAGAAAGCACCCTACAGCCTTCAAACATGCAAGTGGTTGCTTACGTTGTCCCCGACTTTCCCCTTACCGACGATAGCATTCCTGATTTGCCAATCAGCACACACTCTATGCTCATTGAAGAGGCAACAAGCCGTGCTCAATGGAAGTTGAGGGAGTTCCAAGACGTCAAGTCTGAGATTGAAGCTGGTCGTCAAAGGC
>JBJHDA010000003.1:0-47688 GCA_050486305.1 Candidatus Saccharimonadota bacterium | reverse complement strand
GAGCAAAAACCGACCAAAGGGAGTTGAGTGAGCGCGGCTGCATGGTGGTACATGGGTTCAATCTTGTTTTGGTGCTGCCTGCTGCTTTTTGGGTTCCTGTTTTTGTCAGTACAAAAATGGAACGAGATTTGGTTCTTTGAAAAAGAACACTAAAAACCAATACCTAAATAGTTTTTAACTCATAGTTTAAGTGGCGAGGAGCTTTTCCATCTCGGCTGCGATGGCCTCGCGGCCCTTTTCTGCGTAACGATCCAGCTGTTTAGTTGCTGCTTCGTTTCCGCTCTTTTCCAGCACGCAGAGCATTTCTACGTCATTATCGGTAATGGTCTTTTCCGGAGATTCACTCATTCGCCCCATAAGCGCCTCGGCGTAGCGGTCTACGGCTGCATCTACGACTGCTTCGTCCTTCTCTTTTTCTAGCCCGAGCAGCTGCACCGGATCGCTCGGCAGGATGTGATCTACATGCTCGCGCGGGCCGGACTCTTTGTCGCTCGGAATGTTGAACGCGTATCGTACGCCTTCGTGGCGGTAGAGGGTGTACTCGCTATCGTCTTGTAATTTTCGGGTTTCTTTGCCGACTCCTTCGATAGGGAAGGGCTGCAATTTTTCTTGTGTGTGTGTTTCTAATGATTTCATATTTTTGTTTTTACCTAACTAAAACAATAATAACACAAAACATAATAATAATCAACCCCCCTGAGCCTCTTCAAGCTCCCCAAAATAGATGAATGCACACAAGGTTTTCTATAAAACCAAAAATGTTCCATTTTGTACTGACAAAAAATCAATGTGATTTCGCCCCACAGGACGACCTCTTTTTGTCTCCAGTAACAAAAAGAGGCAAAAAATACCGCAGGCAACTCCCAAACCCTATTGCACCCATATACCAGGCTACTGTCGCGCCGGAACAACGACCCTAAAGGGTTCGGTCTTTTTGATTGTTTTTATCGGAGCAAAAAGACTAAGGTTTCGGCTTTACTCGTCAGTACCCTGATTGGCTGCATCGGTTTGGGAGAGCCTGGGAGGGCTGCAAGGCTCAGGGAGCTAGCTCCAGGCTCACCAAAACAGATGAACACAGTCAGCGTGCAGTCGAATCAAGTGAGCTCCTTTGTTTTTGCTCCAACTTAAAATAAGAAAGAGCAAAAACCGACCAAAGGGAGTTGAGTGAGCGCGGCTGCATGGTGGTACATGGGTTCAATCTTGTTTTGGTGCCGCCTGTCGGCTTTTGGCTTCCGTTTTGCCGACCCAAAATGGAAGAGGGCTTGGTTCTTTGGAAAAGAACACTTAAAAAATAAAAATAAGGTCATTTATTTTACGCATTAAAAAACGCTGTCCCGGAAACAGCGTTTTTTGCGAGTTTGTTTTATAAGAGTTTTGGGGCGTCTGTTATTGTTGGACCGTTTCCAGCCGCGTAATTCTGTTTTCGTGATTGTTTACTTGTGAGCTAACATCCGTAACGGCCGCTTTTACGGTACGTAGATCGCTTTTTACGTCTACGAGGTCGTCTTTCGTTGCGGTCGATTTTATTTCCTCCCGCATCTGATAGACAACTTCTATGAGCTTGTCGAATTTACTATTTATATCTTCAAGCAAAACGTCCGTACTACCACCACCATGATTGTTGCTCATGCGATTTATTTTAACATAGCCTCGTGAGATATTTCACGAGTTCGTTGTAAGTTATTTCACACTACTGGGTATAGTTTTTTCGGCACCCCTGTAGGTAAAATTTACTACCTTTCGCGATGGTGCCGCCACCCCGTTTCTCGTGTAAAATAATTAACAAGCGATTAGCGCGACTTATGAGTGACACGAAAACCCCTGTTAAGAAAAAGCCGGCCAAGACCTCGGCTGTTCGGGATGAGCCTGACTCTTTTGCTGGCAGGCTGGCGCGCTACATATTCTTTACGCTTTTGGCCTATATGCCGCTTCATATTTTTTTATCTACCTGGATAGGGACCAGTCTGGATATTTTGGAGCCGGCTAAGGTGGCGAAGGAGTTCGTGTTGCTGTTTGGCTTTGGCTTGGTGGTAGCTGCCAGTGTTAAAAAGCCGTGGTTCAAACTAGTGTTTAAGGACAAGCTGATGTGGCTCATCGCTTCATTTGCGCTGCTGCATCTTGTCGTCATGGCGATGCGCCCAACCGATCCGCAGGCAGAGCTGTTGGCGCTGGCGTATAACACGCGCTTCCTGGTGTTCTTTATTTACGCCGTACTGTTGGCGCACCTGTATAACCGGGCTCATTTGGTAAAGCGTTCGGCGCAAGTAGTGCTCGGTGTCAGCGTGTTAGTGCTCGTCTTCGGTGCCCTGCAGTACAACGTGCTGCCGCACAACACGCTGGAGCGGGCAGGCTATTCCCGTGAGGCAGGGGTGCTGCCGGCGTTCTTTATAGACGACAAGATTGACTTCCCGCGGGTCATGTCTACCGTGCGCGACCCG
Source organism: Candidatus Saccharimonadota bacterium (assembly GCA_050486305.1). GTDB lineage: Bacteria > Patescibacteriota > Saccharimonadia > Saccharimonadales > SLHW01 > SLHW01. Next base: position 45,250 of record JBJHDA010000003.1, on the reverse strand, counting down.
AACTCGTACGGCTCGTACCTGCTGATAATTATTGCCCTTGCTGCCAGTTATCTGCGAATCGTCAAACGGTACGCATCGCGCTATCTGCTTATCGGCATACTGGGCTTGGGCTTGGTTAACTTGCTCATGACGTTCTCGCGTAGCGCTTGGATCGGGCTGGCGTTCGTGGTGATGGTACTCATGTTCTTTTGGATAAAAGAGGGCAGGCACAAGGCGGCGGCCCGTGACGTAAAGATTATTATCGCCGCCAGCCTTATAGCGCTGGCCATGATATCTGCCGCTAGCCTGTATGCCCTGCGCGATTCGTACACGTTCCAGAACGTGTTCTTCCATGCGGATGAGTCGACGGTGCTAGAGTCGCCAAACGAGAAGCGAGTGCGCTTCTGGCAAGAGTCAGCGGCCGCCACGGTTGAGAATCCGCTCGGCCATGGCCCGGGTACTGCCGGATTGCCGTCTATCCGCAACCAAGAGCAGGGTACGGTACTTAACGAGAATTATTATCTGCAGATCGCCTACGAGATCGGCGTGGTGGGGCTGGCACTATTCTTGGCTATCCTAGTAGTCGTGTGGGTGCGCCTGTGGCGTATATCGGCTACCAGCGTAACGGTCGTGGCCCTGCTGGCAAGCTTTGCCGGACTGGCGTTAACGAACTTCTTAGTGCACATATGGGCAAACGAGGCAGTGGCATATACCTGGTGGGGCTTGGCCGGGCTGTTTATGGTGCTAGGAACTCAAAAGAAACTGATGCCGAAGGCTAAGTAAGTACCCTCTTAAGCCGCATATATAAAAAATGCTTGCCCGGGCAAGCATTTTTGTTTGTAGTTCCCAAACAGATGAGAAGTGTTCTTTTGCAAAGAACCAAGCATTCTTCCATTTTGGGTCGTCAAAACGGAAGCCAAAAGCCGACAGGCGTCCTCTCCCTTCATGACTAATCCGATAGTAAAAAACAGGCTCGCTGCGGAACTCGTTAAAAGCTTGCTCCCAGCAACCTTTTACCTCGAACAGTCCTCGCGTCCAAGCCCGCCTCTTTTTCACATCGTCTTAATCAGAATGAAGAGAGCCTGGGTGGGCTCGGGGCTCAAATATCAATTATTGCTTACTACTGTATTCTAGTCGCTGAATGCACCAGTCGACTGGTGCACTCAGGCTGTGGTATATTTTTGAGTAAGAGGGTGGATAAAAAGGAGTCAGTTATGGCAGAGGTTCAGTCACCAGGTTCATTCAATAGTTTTGTAGAAGCAAATTCGGGCGTTGGAGACGAGGCAGTACTGCTGTATGCGTACACAGAGGAGCTTGCTGCGTACCGACAGTCCGTTCTAGAGGAAGGGGAGTCAAAGGCCAACGTGCTGCAATCCCCGGGTTCGTTTCAGGATTTTATAGATGGTAATACGGGCGTAGAAGACACAGGTGTATTACTAGACAGCTACACGGACGAGCTCATCGCCTACCGGGAAGCGCTGGCAGAAGCGAAGGGTATACCTGTTGAACAGCTACGTTTAGGCGGGATAGCGACACGGCAAGCAGTGTCTGTTTAGAATAAGCTGAACTCTACGGTTTATTTAGAAACTTTTTATATATTGGTAAAATCTGCTCTTCTACAATACGCGTAAAGTCGCCGTCTGCCTCAGCTTTTGCCTGGGCATTTCTACCAAGCTTTTCCCGTAGCTTTTTGTCGGAAAGTAGTTTGTTGAGCTGCAATCCCAGTTCGTCTACATTGCCAACCTCAAATAGCAGACCGGTCTTTCCGTCTTCTATTTGCAGGGCGATGCCGCCAACATCGGAGCCGATGACCGGCACACCAAAATACATCGCTTCTTTTATAATCCTGCCCCAGCCCTCTATCTCTGCGGGGTGAACCAACACATCAAACGTGTTGAGGTACGACGAAATATCCGTGGCGTAGGGGAGGAATTTTATGCATGGCAGGTCAGCTGCCTTTGCTTGCAGTTCTTGTTTGTAGGCGCCGTCGTTGACGAGCCAGTATTCTACGTTGTCGTCGCAGCCTTGCCGCCGTATTGCATCTATGAGGTAATCCAACCCCTTGTTCCTCTCTGCACGGCAGAGTGTGCCGACTACCAGCTTACCTGTAGGCTTCTCGTGCGCGGGTGCCTGGCGGTCGTAATAGCGGTAGATGATGCTAGCGGGTATGGCAGAGGTTTTCTGTAGTATGTGTTCGCCTATGGTCTCGGCCAGCATCTGCCGGTCGCCCTCGTTTAATACATAAATATGATCTGCTTTATTTATGGCGTCTATTTGATTGCGCCGGTGGATGCGCTTGCCGAACGAGTCGCGCTCCGGGTGTAGCTGGACGCGCAGATCGCCAGGATCTTTCCAGACGACTGGCCGGCGGTGCAGCCACTTGCTATGGGTGAACGCGTTTTGATCCTCACGTGAGTGGGGGTTTATCAAATCCGGGCGGGTGAGCAGGGCAAGGAGCGGCGCCAGTAAATAGGTTGTCGGCAGTAGTAAGAAAAATATGAGTATGCGCAGCTTACCCGGCCCTCGGTTAATCCAAGGGAACCAAGCAGTTTTTATGCCTTCTTCTGCGGCTCGCTTCATGAGCGGGCGCAAATTGGTAGCAAAAATCGGCTCATGGCCCAGCTCCTTGAGTGCCACCGCCTGGTCAAACGCAGATAGCTCAGCACCGCCTATGGTGCCCGGGCTTATGCGGATTATGAGTACTCTCACCTAGCTTCTCCTAAACGGTCTGGTTAGGCGCTTTAGCAGGACAAAGACGTTTACGTATAGGGTGGGGTATCTGCCGAGCACTTTTAGCAGCGTTTCTTTAATCGGCGTAATTATCTTTTGGCCATACTTTTTGTTTATATCGGCTAGCGCTTTTGGCTGCTTGGGCAAGATTATATCGCTTAGCTTAAAAGGGAGGGGTTTTCCGCCGAGCATGCGGGCAGCGATTGCTACCTCCAGCTGCAATTCAGCAATCCGGTATCTCAGCGCCTGCTTTTCTTCCTCTGTTAGTTCTACTTCTTCTAGTATGTGCTTAAACATATCTATACGGTTCAATTCGTGTTTATAAATTGCCTCATCACCGCTTTCATCCGGACGAGAGGAGATGTTTGAGCCGTCACGACGCATGTAGGCGAGGATCTGATCGCAGTAATGGACCTTTCCTAGTGTCGTGACACGTATAAAGTAGTCTGTGTCGGTTGCGATGACAAGCTTCTCATTAAACAGACCGATTTTATCTATAACAGAGCGCCGTATCATGACGGTTGGCGTGGGCATTGGCGAAGCTTGGCGCGATATCTTCCTAGTGAATGCATAGCCACTTACTGGTTGAGCAGTATTTACACCTAGCTTTCCCTCTATGATTTTCCCGTCCGGGGTAATATATCCACAATTACCGTAGCTCATTACCACGTCTGGATCGCCAAAGGCGCTCACTTGCGCAGAGAGCTTACCGGGTGCCCATATATCATCCGAATCCTGGAAGGCAATCAATTCACCCTTTGCAGCCTGCATGCCAGCGTTGCGAACCATGGCCGGCCGGCCGGTATTTTTTGGTAGTTTTATGAGATTTACAGTATCTGCATACTCCGCTTCCAGCAATTCAACAGTATTGTCTGTTGACCCGTCATCAATAACAATAATTTCGTACGATACATCGTGACCTTTCTGCCCCAAGATACTATCCAGTGCATCAGGTAAATGCTTCGCTCTATTGTAAGTTGGTATTATGATACTAAGCTTCATTTTTTGACTTCTTATATAAACCCAAGCAGCAAGCTATCTGGGCATCGGCTTTATAATGCCTTCAATTTTTTCGTTTATTATGTCATCTCTCTTGTCAGCAACTACGAATCCAACTTTTGCCTTGGTTAACCTGGGGTTAATCACCCACTTACCGTTCTCTATAAAAGCGTCAGCTGCTACATGGTAAGCCCCAGGTTTTAACACGGACAGATCAATGTCCAATACAACCCTGTTTGAGCCTTTTCTTGTTGCCCTTTTGTCAAGTCTCCAAAGTCTTCGGTCCTGCTCATCGTAAAGGCTATAGCCTAGATAATATGAGCTAGACTTCTTGTCGATGTCATAAACTAGCTCAGCCTTCAGGCTATCCTTGTATCTTACAGACATACCGTCAGCATAATCATCATTTACAAGCAACTGAATTGACTCAACCTTTATGCGCGGGTCAATCTTTTCTGACTCATCAACTTCCTCAGGGTTCCACTTTCCTGAAACTCCACCAGCCATCTTATCCAAGTACGCCTCAAGAGTCTCCTTAGGTTCTCCAATCTTTTCAACCTTCCCATTTTTAATATAGAGGACTCTATCACATGACTCCTCTATGAAGTTCATGCTGTGGGTCACGAATAAAACAGTCTTTCCGGTAAAAGCGCTCTCTTTCATTCGCTTTAGCGCCTTTTCTCTAAACCGAGCATCACCGACAGCAAGCGCCTCGTCAATAATCATCACTTCTGCATCTAGATTTACAGCTACGGAAAACCCTAGCTTCGCTCGCATTCCAGAAGAGTAGTATTTAATCGGGGTATCTATAAAGTCTTCAACTTCTGCAAACTCGACGATTTCATCAAACTTTTCTGCAATTTCACTCTTCTTCATGCCGAGCAACGAACCATTAAAATAGATATTTTCTCTTCCTGATAGCTCCTGATGGAATCCGGTGCCGACCTCCAACAAGCTTGATACGCGCCCATCAATAGAAAAAGAGCCTTTGGTGGGCCTATAAATCTGGCTTAAAATTTTTAGTAATGTTGATTTTCCAGCCCCATTAGCACCGATTATTCCTAATGTTTCTCCTCGGAAAACTTCAAAGCTGATATCTTGGAGTGCCCAAAACACCCCATCTTTAAATTGCTCATTTGCTTTTTGAAGATGATTTCTTCTGGTGCCCACCAAATCCCTTAATCCATCCCTCGGAGGTTTACTCAAGGAACTATTAAATTTTTTTGATATTCCGCTAGCAACTATTATAGGTTTTTCACTCATTTAAACGTAATCCACTATTTTAGGCTCTTGTGACTTATATAGAGGTATGCTGATTATAAATAGGACGAGTAGTGTAATTAAGGGATAAATTATTTGCTGCACATCAATACTTGTGGGGTCAAAAAATGCGTTGCGTGTAATCTCTACGCCTGAGACTATGGGGTTGTAGAGCAATATTGGCTGCAGTGCATTCGGGATGATCGAAAAGGGATACCAGATGGGAGTAGAGAAAAACATGATTCTTGTTATAAAGGGAAGAATAAATCGTACGTCCCTGAACCGGACATTCAAAGGTGCCAGAATTAATCCTGTAAAAAAAGCTGTTAAGCCGAGAACTATAACGACAGGGATTATTATTAAAAAGCCAACAAAATGGAAGCTTGATCCAGTCGCAATTAAAAATATGATAAATACCAAAAAGCTTAACCCGAGATCTGTAAGACGAGTTAATATAGAGCTAATTATAGGAATAGTTTTTGGAAAGTACACTTTCTTTAAAAGTCCTTGATTTGATAGCAGGCTTCCGGCAGAACCGCTAAAGCTGCTCTCAAAAAAAGTCCAAATGGAAAAGCTAAGTAATATTAATAGAATGCTGGAAACTCCATCGAAACCGAAATCGACATTTATTCTCTGCACGATTATTGTTCCGATAACCAAAGCAAAAACTAGTGGTTGCAGTATTGTCCAAAACACCCCAAGAACTGCTTGCTTATAACGCACTTTCAAGTCTCGCCAAGTTAGATAGTAAATAAGCTCTCGGTATTTTAAGAACTCTAAGAACTTTGGCTTTGAAGATGAGTCAACTTTTATCATGGCTGTTAAACGCTATTTTACACTACCGCCAGCAATGATATCACTCGTAAGGCAAAATAAATCAAGCAGGGATAAAGTTTTATGAGTTTGGTTTGATGCGTTGCTATAAGATATAATCAGCATGCTACCATCAAACATAAAGGTACGAATTATTTGGGAGAATTGAATGACAGCTAAAGCTAAAAATAAGATTAAAAAAGTTTGTGTAGTTGGGCTTGGGTACATTGGTCTGCCAACTGCAGCGCTTCTAGCAAGTAGAGGCTACGATGTTTTGGGTGTAGACGTCCAAGAAGATATAGTTGAAACCATAAATAAAGGAAAAATCCACATAGTTGAGCCAGATCTAGATGTCTATGTTCATGGAGCGGTGGCGTCAAAAAACCTTACGTGCAGCACAAGGCCTGACAAGGCGGACGTATTTATCATAGCTGTGCCTACTCCATTTCACGAGGGATATGTTCCAAATGTTGACTACATCGAAGCGGCAGCAAAAGCAATAGCTCCATTTATTGAAGATGGAAACATAGTTATTCTCGAGTCGACGTCACCAGTAGGAGCAACTCTAGAGATGGAGGAGGTGCTCTCCTCGCAGGGTGTGGACACCTCTAAGGTTCACGTAGCACATTGTCCAGAAAGAGTCCTGCCAGGACACATCATGAAAGAGCTAGTAGAAAACGACAGAATCGTTGGGGGCACCACTGAGCAGGCCACAAAGATAACAGCAGATTTTTATCGAGAGTTTGTAGAGGGGGAGGTGCTGGAAACAAGTTCGACGGTAGCCGAAATGGCCAAGCTGACAGAAAACAGCTTTAGGGATGTAAATATTGCTTTTGCAAATGAGTTGTCGATGCTTTGTGATAAGTTTGGGATAGATGCCTGGGAGACGATTAAGTTAGCAAACCATCATCCTCGGGTGAATATATTGAATCCCGGTGTAGGAGTAGGAGGTCACTGCATAGCGGTTGATCCATGGTTCATCATCCACCAGGGCAAAGAACAGGCAAAAATAATACGGACAGCAAGAGAGGTTAATCTAGAGAAGACCGAATGGGTTGTCGAAAAGATAATGTTAGAAGCAACAAAATTTGAAGCCAAGAATAAAACTAAGCCAAAGATTGCCTGCATGGGACTATCCTATAAGCCGGATATTGATGACTTACGGGAATCGCCTGCTCTCGATATCACCAAAAAGCTCATAAGCGAAGGCTTAAACGTAGTGGTTGCAGAACCGAACATAAAAAGCCACAAAGACTTTAATGTTATTGACTACAAAACAGCTGTTAAAGAGGCAGATATTGTTGCTTTGCTTGTCCCGCACAGCGAGTTCAAGGAGCTAGACACAACAAATATGTTAGATTTTTGCGGAGTATCAGAGAATTAGTTGTCATGCGAATTGAGCTGGACAGCAAAGGGCTAAACGCTCACGCACCAAAAAAAGGTGATGCTGAAATCCATGACCGCATAAACGAGGCGTACTATGGAAAGCTGGGTGATGCCTTCATGAAGAAAACCCGAGAAAGGGTTGATTGGGTCGTAAAAAACGCGTCCGGAAAGACCGTGCTGGATGTAGGTTGCAGTCAGGGAATAGTGCCAATCTTGTTAGGAAAAAAAGGCTTTAACGTTACGGGAATCGATGTAGATGACAAGGCAATAAAAGATGCGCAAAAGTACCTTGATAAAGAACTAAAAACCACTAAAGAAAACATAACGTTTATTCAAGCCGATTTTTTAAAACTCGATCTGTCAAATGAAAAATATGACTCAGTTATATTTTCAGAACTGCTAGAACACCTACTTGAGCCTGAGGAGTTCGTAGCGATGGCCTATAAACTTTTATCCGATAACGGAAAGATTATTGTTACCGTACCCTTTGGTATAAATGACCATCCTGACCATAGGCAAAATTTTTATCTAAGGGAAATCTACAGATTGTTGTCAAGGTGTTTTGACGTCAAGGATGTAACCATATTCGGCAAATGGATTGGACTAGTCGGCGCAAAAAGAAAAACCCCACTGAAGGAGTCTGAGGAGCCTAACGGCACACTATATGGCCAGGCTGAAAGGGCATTCTACGAAATTGAAAGATACCTTACGGACAAAACCTATAGCTTAAAAGAAGAAAACGTTAAGATCACCAAGACTCTCACGAATGAAAAAAAGGAGCTAGAGCGAAGCCTTGAAGAATCAAAAGAAAAAATATCTGCTCAAGAAAAAAAAGTGGAAAAGCTTAATATAGAGGTGCTGAAGTTTAAAGAAAGAGCTATTCTCGAACGGAAAGAAAAGGAAAGAATTGCAAGCTCGAAACCTTACAAAATTATAAACGCTGTTATGCTTCCTGCCAGAAAAGCGTACCACCACAGTGTAATTGGAAGGCCGCTTAAGTTTACATACGGACTGGTTCGCCCGAGCAGAAAAAAGATTCTTCATGACGAGATGGTTAATTACGGCCAACTGCACACTCCACCACCAGATAAAATCTTCAAAATAAACAAAGAAAAAGGCGCTTCAGCAAAAAAAATAAGAGTAGCCTGCATAATGGATGACTTCACCTACAACGCGTTCCGTTATGAGTGTGACATAAAGCAATTGACTCCAAGCAATTGGCAAGAAGAAATTGAGCACTTCCAGCCGGACTTTCTCTTTGTTGAGTCTGCCTGGAGAGGAAAAGACGATTTATGGCGCAAGACCATCATTAGCAATAACAAAAACTTCATAGAGCTGGTTCGCTATTGTCAGGGTATTGGCATACCCACAGCATTTTGGAATAAGGAAGATCCGGCTCACACAGGGTCATTCTTGCCAGTCGCTAGCTTATTTGACTTTGTTTTTACCTCGGACCTGAACTGCATACCTATGTACAGGAACGTCCTCCAGCATAACCGTGTGTTTGTTTTGCCCTTTGCCGCACAGCCAATGATTAATAATCCGATAGAAGAGTTCGAAAGAAAAGATAAGTTTAATTTTGCAGGGTCATATTATACAAAGTACAAAAATCGCTGCGAAAACTTTAAGTCACTTGTCTCTGCAATAGTAAAAGTGAAGGGGATTGATATATACGACAGGAACTACGATCGTGACCTGAATGAGAAGTATAGATTTCCTGACGAGTACCAGGAGTACGTAAAAGGGAGTTTGCCGTATGATCAGATTAACAAAGCCTATAAAGGGTATAATTACGCGCTGACGATAAACACTGTTAAGGAGTCGCCGACCATGTTTGCTAGAAGAGGCTATGAGCTTTTGGCATCGAATACAATCACAGTAAGTAATTATTCAGCAGGGATAAAAAATATGCTCGGCGACCTGATAGTGTGCTCTGATGATGGAGATGAAGCGCTAGAGAAGTTGAGGAAGATAATTGCTAGCCCTCATGCAATCAATACCCATAGACTAACTAGCCTTAGGACCGTAATGCAGCAGCACACTTATGAAAATCGCTTTCAGCACATGTGCTCCAAAATATTCGACAACTTTCACCCAAAGCAAGAACAGAAAAAAGCCGTAGTGATTGCAATCGCAAACAATGAAAACGAAGCGAAACATGCCCTCGAGCAATTTAATAGGCAGTCCTACAGCGCAAAAGAGCTTATCTTGGTAGTAAATAATAAAAAAGCCAAAAGTGACGTTAAGCCGGGAAACAACATTACAATAGTTGATGCAAACAATAAAACACATGCACGAAAGAAAGTCTCTGAATTTAAGCCTGACTATGTAGGGTTCTTCAGCAATAAGGCCTACTACGGTGATAATTATTTGGCTGATTTAATGCTAGCGACAAAGTATTCTTCTGCGGACTATATCGGCAAGTCTGCAAGCTATGAACTTAAGGGTGGCAAACTCAAGCTCAAGAATAGTGGTACGCAATATAACGAATCAGAGAATTTAGTGCCGAGTGCGAGCATTATCTCCTCTAGAGCAGTGAATGCTGATGACACAGTGATGAATACGGCGAATTTATTCAGCACAGAAAAACAGTTTAGCGGAAGCACTCTATCAACAGACGAGTATAATTACTGTAAGATAGTAAATGGTAGCCTAAGTAGTAAAGTAATTGACGAAATATCAGCAAAGTCAGACGTTTATTGCGGAAAGCACATAGATGAAATTTATGAAGAGGCGGATAAGGTATCTTTGGATAGAAACGAAGTCAAGCTAACGAAGTTTCTATCTAGGTTCCGATATAAGCGAACGTATAAGATTAGACAATCATTATAAGAGAGGGTTAATTATGAAAGTAGGCGTAATATTAGGAACTAGGCCAGAAATTATCAAAATGGCGCCAATCATTAGGTATCTTGAGGAGAATGATGGTGACTATTTCATACTGCACACAAATCAGCATTATTCAGACAACATGGACAAGATATTTTTTGAAGAGCTCGAGTTGCCACAGGCTCATTTCAATTTGAATATTGGATCTGGATCTCACGGGGAAATGACAGGCAGAATGATGATAGCTCTTGAAGAAGTGTTTGAAAAAGAAAGACCGGACGTAATACTAGTTGAGGGTGACACTAATACTGTAATGGCGGGCGCACTTGTTGCATCAAAGATGGATATCAAGGTTGGGCATGTTGAGGCTGGGCTTCGTAGTTATGACAGGACAATGCCAGAGGAAATCAATCGAATTGTAACCGACCATATATCTGACTATCTTTTTGCCCCAACGCAAAAGCAGGCAGATATATTAGCGGAGGAGGGCATTGCCTCTGAAAAAGTTCATACGGTCGGGAATACGATAGTAGATGCAGTGCACCAGGGCATAGAAATAGCAGAGCGAAAGTCAGAAATCTTGAGCAGTTTGGGAATTAACAAAAACGATTATATTTTGATGACAAGCCATAGACCGGCAACGGTCGATAATGAGCAAAATCTTCGTACAGTAATGTCTGCTGTGGAGGAAATTGCAAAGAAGGGAAGCAAAACGGTAGTATTCCCCGCACATCCACGCACAAAAAAGATGATGGAGTCATTCGACATCAAGTTAAGTGATTCAATCAAGGTAATCGAGCCAGTCGGCTATTTGGATATGCTTGTGCTGCAGAAGTATTCTCACCTGATTGTTACTGATAGTGGAGGGATACAAGAAGAGTCTTGTATTCTTCAAAAGAAGGCTGTAGTGATTCGCGAGAATACAGAACGGCCAGAGGCTGTAGAAGTCGGTGGCTGTGTGCTTGCTGGCAATAGTGACAAAGCAAAAATCGTGAAGAGTGCACAAGATGTGCTGAAGCGTGAGGTTAGTTGGTCTAATCCATTTGGTGACGGAACCTCTGGAGAGCGAATAGTTGAGCTGATTTCTGAGGGCACAATAACAACGCAAGAATACTAAGCTCAGTTGTGAAAAATTTTTCGTTCAGCAAACTAAACACTGTTGTAATCAAACACAGAAAAGCAATTGCCTGGGTGGCAGTACTCCTCTTGCTTATAGGTCTTGGTAATAATTTGCCGGAAAATAGGAAGTCTATAGATAAAAATGACTCCGACTACAATATCCAGGCTTTAGAAGAAATACCGATCGAGGACGTTATCTATAGACTAAACAATGCTGACTCTCATAATTATGAGTTGCTTTATGACGAGGTGCAGTCTGTAGAGTTACCGTCAACTCCACCTATTGACTGGGGATGGCGATTTGAAACCAATCGATCACACAATTTTAATTTACATTCATGGGATATGCTGAACCCGTTACTTCTTGAGTATGGAAGAAGTAAAGACAGGGACAACTTAGAAGAGGCTTTTTATATTGCATTAGACTGGATCGAGAACAACGAAGTTTCGTACGAGAACAATCAAGACAGCAACTTTGCATGGTACGATATGGCCGTTGGAATAAGAATATATAGGCTTGTGTATATTCTTGAGCAATCTACACAAAATGGAGTAGGGGACTTAGATGAGCACCGCTTATTGTGGCAGTCTACGATTGACCACTTGAAATACCTTGAGATTGACGACAATATAATATTTCATAATAATCATGGCCTGTATCAAGCAGCTGGACAGAAAGCAGCAGCAAGAAGGCTAAAGCCAGTCTCTTCTGAGTTCAAAGGCATTTCCAGTGAAGCATCTGCCAGACTTCAATATATGCTAGAACAGCAGTTTACTGACGAGGGTGTTCATAAAGAACATTCTCCTGCATACCACCGTATGGTGTATACAACACTTCTTGATATGCAACGAGAAGGACTTATAGATGACGATAAAAGTAAAAGATTACTAACTAGGGCAGGCAATGTCCTGTACTGGATGATAAAACCGAACGGTGTTTTGGCGAATTTCGGAGATACGGATTTGATGAGGATACCAAAGGACAGCAACAGATATAGTGATGAATCTGCCCAAGAGCTACTTTACTACATAAGCGAAGGATTAGACGGAAGACTGCCCGATCCCTACTTAAGAGCTTATTCAGACTCAGGATTCGCTGTAGTAAAAACACCTTTAAGCTATTTAGCGCAACAAGCAGCGTTTCATTCTAGGACACATAAGCACGCTGATGATCTAACCTTTGTCTGGTACGACAGAGGAACGGATATCTTAATTGATTCCGGGAAATACGGCTACCTTGGTAGGACTGAAGTGGGAAGTGAAGAATGGCTAGACGGGTTTTGGTACTCAGATGAAAGACGTATGTACGTTGAGAGCACCAGAGCACATAATACAATAGAGATAGATGGAAGGAATTACGACAGAAGAGAAAGAGAGCCTTTTGGCTCTGCGATAATATCCTCAGGAGAGGTAGAAGAAGGCGTGTATTACATTGAGTCAGAAGTGGTACAATTTGATACCGTCGTACACAATCGGTTACTCATATTTAAGCCAGGTGAATGGCTGATAGTGCTAGATTTACTAGACGACGAAGCCGATGAACCCCGAAATTATAAGCAATGGTTTCATTTTTCAGATGGGCTAAAAGTAAAGCAACAAAATCACGGTTTTTCGGCTCAATCTGAGAAACTAAACGAGACAGTCCATACATTTAGTCTGCTAGGTGAAGAAAATATAATTGGCCCAATTATAGGAGAGCAAGAGCCTCGCTTGCAGGGATGGTACTCACCGCAGAGCAATGTATTTACGCCATCCCCAGCAGTTGCTTTTGAGGTCGACGGTCAAGCGAACGCTAGCTTTTCTACATTGTTTACTTTCTCTAGTAGTGTATCTAGTCAAGTTAGCGACAACTATGTTAACTCAAATGACGGCTCTGCATCATTCTCGTGGAGAGCTGACAAATCCAGCCACAGGATAACCATTGAAAGGGGCGATAGCATAAACATTGGTTACAGCCGCGATTAATCAATAGTACCTAATGTAAAAGGATAATCAGTTAACTGTAAACAGGCGCTCAATACGCACACTATTATTTACGCTATCGGGACGATACCAGCCTTTCACGGGGTCGTAAACAGCAACCCATAATCTGTATTCACCTGCTGACTGAAATGCTCTATATTCGTAATACGTATACGATTCACCAGGCTGAATCGTCACATCAGTTATTGAAGGGAAGTTAACATTATTATTGTTGCTGTCCCGTGCTGCAACTACCATTTCATTGATAGTAACAGGACGGCTCTCGGTGTTTCTGATAACAAACGAGGCACCCATTGTTTCGTTAATAGTCGGGTTTACTGGGCTATGCTTTAGGCTATCAATTAATGTAAAGTAAGGCACTTTCGCGTTAAATGTACGATCGCGGACAATGCTATGGCTTGCATTTGCAGGCCAATTTCGTGTCCATGCTCCTGAGGGTAGCCGTGTTGCGATCCAAAGCCTATGTCCTCCTGGATTATCAAATTGAGTGTGCTCATAGTATTCATACTCCTCTCCGGGCGCTAACGTTATGTTCGTAACAGAAGGGAAATTAACATTATTATTGTTGCTGTCCCGTGCTGCAACTACCATTTCATCAATAGTAACGGTTTCATCCTCGTGATTTTTGATAATAAATGAAGTCGCTGTATTCTCTCCCGTTAGAGGATGGTTCGGGCTATATTTGAGATTGCCTTCTAGTGAAACATTCGGAAGTTTTGCAATGTCGAATGTACGTTCACGGATTATGCTGCCGTTGACGTTCTTTGGCCAGTCGCGTGTCCACACACCTGAAGGCATACGGGCAGCTATCCAAAGCCGGTATTCTCCCGCCTTAGCGAATTTTTTCCGGTCGTAATATTGGTATTCTTCTCCTGGCTGGAGGATGACATTAGATATGGTTTTAAAGTTTACATTCCTGTTATTTTCATCTCGTGCAGCAACTACTATTTCATTAATTCTAACTTTTTTGTTCTCATTATTCTTAATAACGAAAGATGTTGATACAGTGTCTTCTGTAGTTAGGTTGCCGGGACTGTACTTCAGGTTTTGGTTTAAGGTTATGTCTGGTATTTTTGTCACCTCAAAAGTGCGTTCTCGAATTATATTTTCTTTAGCGCTTGCTGGCCAGTGACGCGTCCATTCGCCAGCTGGCGAGCGGACTGCAATCCATAGCCTATGGCTGCCAGGCTCATTGAAATATCTGTGCTCATAGTATTCATATTTTTCTCCAGGCGCCAACGTTATGTTCGTTACAGAAGGGAAGTTAACATTATTGTTGTTGCCATCACGCCCTGCAACGACCATTTCATCAATGGTAATTGATCGGTTTTCATTATTTTTTATGATGAAAGAGGCGCCTACCCTGTCCTCGTTTGTTGGGTTTACCGGGCTGTACTTTAAGTTTCCTGAAACCTCAATAGTGTTTCCTCTAGTGCTGCCAAACCAGTCATTGAACATCCTCCAGAAGTTGCGGTTACCATACGAGCTGCAGCTGTTGCCAGTACCATACAAGTTATTCAGTGCAGCCTGATTTGGCTGGTAGGGGGTGTATATGTATAGATTAGCTGTTGCTTGGTTTTCTATAAATACGGTAGAGCTACCACAGGATGTGTTGGGGTGGTAAAGGATGGAGTTGTTTCTGCCGGCGCGGTAGTTGTACCAAGTTGGGTTTGCTTCGTATCGCTTAAACGCTTGGGCGGCGTTATATACCTGGTTAAAGAAGCCATAGTACGCGCTGTTGCAGTTGGCAGAGTGGTTTGGGCCGCTATCCGGGCAGGCGTAGCCCATGGCGCGGTTATACTGGATTTCCCATGGCCAATCATCTGTTACTAAAGACTGCTCTTTTTGCAGCATTACAATTAAAACTTGTGGGTTGATGCCGCAGGCCTTGCCGACATCATGGATTATCCGAGCTGCAGTACGGTTACCACCAGAAATATTACCTGTACAAAGATCACTACCGCTATTGCTAACGCTCGGGATTTGCTCTGTGTATTCTTTTAGGCAAGTGTAGGGCGGGTTGTCACGGCTGCTGCTTTGGGCTGCCCATTCCCGGCGTGTCATACCGCTCCAGTGCATGCGGTCACCATTCGTATCACAATTCGGTACCCTGGCGTTAAGGAATTGCTGTATTTGGCTGACGGTCATAGAGCTGTCGTTATAAAAAACAGAGTCGTCGATAATGCGGCCAGCCTGGAAGTCCGAGCCGCTTAGGGCGCTGGATTGTGCCGGCTTGTCAGATAGTACCAGCGCCCCTGCAAGCACAAGACCAGTTAGAGCTAGCGGTAGGATGCCCAGAGTGATTTTTAGCTGCTTGTTGATATATGCTTTCATACGTATTAATTGATTGTTATTGTTTTTGTTTCTGAGCTGCCTTTAGCATTGTCTGACTCGTAGGTTACGACAAGCTGCCAATCCCCAGCAGTGGGGAATTCAGTACGATCAACCTCTAGGTTTGGGCAGATGGTGGTGGAGGCGTCTGCATGAGCAGGGAGGGATTTTTCTACAAGCTGATTGTTGCGAGTAAAGCGGTAAAAGCAAGTGCCGTCTTGGACATGGTCTGATATAAAGGCACGGACTTCTACTACGTCATCGTATTGATCTGCGTCTACGATTATAACATTAGCGGATTGCTTCTGGTCACTATTTTGTGTTGTTGAATTTTCATTTTCTTGCTCTTCAACTATGCGATCTTTTTGCTCGTCTCCGGCGCGCTGCTCTTCTTCGGTGGGTGGGCCGAAGTTTATACCGGAGTCGTCTTGTGGTGAATTAGTGTCGTCAGCACGCAGCGCTTGATATACATAAACAGATCCGCCAATCAGCAAGATTGCCAGGAGGGCGATAAGGAGCTTCTTTTTATTGTTTTTTCGTTGATATCTCATGGTTTTTTGTTTTATTTCAAGTACTCAAATACTAACATAAATATATACTTTTTGCAAGCTTATCTAGTCTTGCTTTAAAACGCTTAGTCTGCTAAGTCTAGGCTTGCCCGTAGCGATGCTAACAATAACAAAAAATACTACCAGCGGAACAATCTGTATCAGCATTCGATTGAAAGAGTCTCCATCACCAACTCTGTAAGCACCGTCTCGTAAGTATCCAAATAAGAAACCTGCTATTACAAAGGTCGTAATAGGGAACCTAAGATAAATTGCACTCTTTGTTCGATATATAATCAAGGCGCTTAAAAATAGGAACCCAAGCACAACAAGTGACCACCCCCATGATCCAAACACTGTGTTTTGAATAGTGGCATTGATACTAGTAATAAGTATTGAGGGGTTAAAGTAGGCGAAAATGACTAGCATTACCCAGAGAAATGCTTCTAGAGCGTTAGGGATTATTTTTTTATTCTTAACCAAAAACTTCCATCGCAAGAACGGAGTCAGTGCTGTTATGCCAATTCCGGCGAGCAAAAGTCCATAATTTTGTAGGCTAATACCACCATTTATTCTGTAATCGCTGTACGAAACGAAGCTCTGCCACAAAATCATGGAAATACCGAGGGTTAGAACAGGTAAGATGCGTTTTCTCCAGTCTAGACCTGTATCTAGAACCAAGGGAATAAGGGCAAGCCCTGCAATAATCGATGCTTCGGTTCTAGTAACAACGAGCGCAGGTATTATAATACAAATCAGCCCTATCAGTCCCATGGTCGGGACAGTCTTAATCTTTCGAGCGATAAGCCAACTACAACCCGCAATAATTAGTAATAATGCTGCGAAAAAAAGATGCCCGTTAATATTAAATGAATGGAACACAAATCTATTGTTGGTAAGCAACAGAAGTAACCCTAGAAATATAAGCAAGTGCAGTCTGTTATTTTCTACAGATTTTTTTAGCCCTTCACGGAGCATCCATGCAAAAGAGGCAAGCAAAGACAAAGAGATTAACGGCATAGCTGAACGTAAATACACCTCTCCTCCTATAAGCGCAGAGGAGTGAATGAATGGGACTGCGATAAGCCGTTTGCTGATTCTTACTAGATTCTCTACCGCATCATATTTGTCCTGAAAGAGAATTGAGCTCATTTCCAAGTACGAAAAAGTATCTACCTGGTAATTAAACAAGTGTAGAGTCCAGAATAGTTGTACTAATACACCAGAAACAAATATTGACGCAAGAATTGGACTAAGTTTTATCGGTGACAATTTCGGATTTGACCAACTACGAATAAGTATTGTAGATGCGGTAACCACCCCTATAAATAGGGCTAAAACTGGATTTGTGCTCAAAGGTGTTAGTATCTGGAGTAGTCCTATTAATGCATGGACTGACAGCCCTACAATAAAGCCTAAGAAAGGAATTATCCAGCCACGAAATCCCAAGGCTCTTACCAGGATAGAGCCTACAAAAAGATGTGTAAGAATAATCAATAACTCAATTATCATATGCCTAAACTCTTTCTATCTTCTTCGCTTAGCAGAGATGTTTCAAGGAGGAGGGCATAAAATGCGGCTTTCCTGTCTTTAAAATTACTTAAATCAACTAGTGGGTGAAATGCCTCATCTGGCCCACTCCATTCTATTAATATAAAACTAGCTCCTTCTCTAACGGGAGTATTCTCGACTGCGTACAGCCCTTTTTGATCCTTCACTATCCTCGAGTTATCACCTACATTCATAGCGATTGCGAAATAGGGCAAATCATCACGCATACTTTCTCCGCTTGCCACTATATATCTCTCTATTTCAACCCCAGTTAATACATCCGTATCTAAGTTAATCGGTTTAATTTCAGAGGTAGCCCCAAACGCCTCAATCCTCCCTCGTGTGGCGCCAGAACGGTAAAAATTGCTATTTTCATCTACGAATAATGTTGAGCTTGGAGCTACTTTTGACAATGTTGTCCAGGGTAAGTAATAGCCGCGAAGAGATGCACTTTCACTCATCGCTACGTCAACCAAGTTTCCGCTTTTTGATATATTTAACGCAGTATAATTGTTGTTTAACTTTTCATTTATTGGCTTAAATTGGCCGACATTGATACCGATAGCAACTGAGATCGCTACAATAAAAATCACTACTAGGGATTGGTTTTTCATTTATATAATTTAAGCACACTTGCATTCGTACGTCATTCTAGAAAATGATTACATATTTGGTGAGCACATATAGCCCGGTAGCCACGCCATAAATTTAAGCTACGTTTAAATTAACCAGTAATCAACTATAATCTATAAGTGATGAAAAAAATCAAACCTCGTAAGTTGATCGGGTGGGTAGTTGCGCTTGCTATTGGGTTATTTTTTTATCGAGCGCTGGCTAGAAACTGGAGCAATGTTAGAGAGCTAGAGTTTAGTTTTGGCTATGAAGCAGTGCTAGCCTTAGCTCTGTTTGCATTAGCAATAGTTTTTACGGGTCTTTTGTGGAATAAAATTTTTTATAGGTTGAGCACAATAAAGGCGCCAGCCTTAGAGGCAATCCGGGTAGAGATCGGCTCCTGGCTGCTTAAGTACTTGCCCGGTCAAGTCGGAGCCTTGATTTATAAGCTTGAGTGGGGAAAGTCACTGGAGGTATCGAGAAAGGTTACTGCAGCAGCCTTTGCATACCAGTATGTCTTTATGACGCTGGCATCGACCGTAGTAATTGTACCTATAATATTATTGACTCTAGGTGATCAAACTGGCGTGCCACTATTACTTATATACATACTTGGTCTTGCTGCTTTTGGAGTGCTTTCACACAGATTAGGCAAAAATATATTTCTGCAAATTATTAAAAAAATCACAAAGCTAGACACAGGTAAAAAGTACTTACTAGACTTTAAAGAGATTGCGGCATTTTCTACATGGTTTAGCATACCGAGATTTTTAAATGGAGCAGGATTTGTGATTCTTGCATCTTCTTTCCTTGCTGTCACACCGAATATGATTCTTTCTCTTGCGGCCATATACATATTTGCTGGTATTGTTGGCCTTTATGCTTTTTTTGTGCCTAGCGGTCTCGGTGTGCGTGAGGCAGTAATCGTAGCATTCGCCAGCGTGTACTTTACGACAGAAGAGGCGATTGTGCTCTCACTGCTCGCCAGACTATACGCCACGGCTGCTGACGGACTCGTAGCGCTTGTGTACGCGTACTTAACAAAACGAAACAAGTCGAGTGATAAGATAGAAATCGTATGAAGTACGTGATTATCGGTTCAGCTCTGGACGGGAATAAGGGTGCGGCATCCATGCTGGAGGCAGGTATCCAGACATTGTCTGAGAAGGATTCAGGCGCTGAATTTACTCTACTCAGTATGTATCCAACTGCAGACAATCGGCTGAATGTGCGTAAAGAACTAAAAATATTGTCTGCCAAGCCCTTATACCTTGGGCTTGTGATCAACCCGCTTGCACTTTTTTACAGATTATTGCCGCCACTACGACCGCTGCTACGTAAAAACCGCCAGATAAATGCCATTGCAGAAGCGGATGTATATCTAGACCAAGGTGGAATAACGTTTGTAGACGGCAGGGAGGTGTTCCTCATCTATAACATTGCAAGCATCCTGCCAGCGCTATTTATCGGCGCGCCAGTCGTGAAGTGCTCTCAAGCAGTGGGTCCGTTCAAGAGTAGGGTAAACCGGTTTTTTGCAAAACTGTTTTTACCTCATGTCACAAAAATATTTGCACGGGGGCAAAAAACGTATGATTCGCTAAAAAAACTTAGGCTCGAAAATGTCGAACTTGTAGCTGATTACGCGTTTTCCATGAAGATTACAGCCCTTGAAGCTGCTAAAGCCAAGAAGTTGCTGAAAAACTACAACTATAATGAAAAGCAGCGTAATATCGGCGTGTTTCCGAGCGAAGTGCTTCGGAAAAAAGCTATAAAACGTGGGCAAAATTATGAGCAAATCATTGCCGAGTTCATAGGCAAGCTTATTGCGAGAGGTTACGTGGTTTACATGCTGCCCCATAGCCAAAAACAAGACCCAGAAAAACGGCATAATAATGACTTGCCGGTGTGTAATGATATCTACGAGTTAATAGAAAACAAAGCTGGCTGCAAGTACCTAACAGAGCCAACCTCGTCGCAGCAACTCCGATACATTATTAGCCAAATGGATATGAATGTGGTGGCTCGGTTCCATGCCATGGTGTCGTCGCTTGCGGTAGAGACGCCAGTTTTAGTTACTGGTTGGAGCCACAAGTACCAGGAAGTGCTTGATATGTTTGAGCTAAAGGACTGTGCTTTTGACGTGAGTGATCTTTCGGCAGATAAGCTGATAAACCACTACGAGTCAGTATTAAGTAGAAAAAAAGAGATAGCTAAGCTAATACGAAAAAACCTGCCTGATGTCCGAAAAAGCTCTGGCAAACAGGCTGAGTATATCTTTGAGCTTGCTAAGAAAAGCGAGTAAACCGTGCCTAGCTTAAAGCTTTTTGTCGTATTGCATCTTTTTGGTGCGGTAGAGGTCATCCTCCAGGAGCTTGCGGTTGATGGCGAGAAGTTCCCCGATAAGTCCTAGAGCTATGAGCAAAACGCCAAGAATGAGTAGTACGGCGCCAGCAATAAGCGATTGGATGTGTGCGCCAAAGGCCTCCTCAAAAAATAACCGAAGGTATAAGAACCGGAAGAACGGCAACGAGCCGAGCACCCCGACAACGACCCCAGACGTAAGGAAAATCTTGAGCGGCTTGTACATCAGGTAAATTCGCAAGATCGTCGCCATAGAGCTGAAAATGTGTTGCCACATATTTTTGAACAGGCGGGATTCGCGGGTTTTTTCGTTCGTTTCTATCGGGATACTTGCCATGGCGAGTCGTTTGCGACCTGCCTGGATGATGGCCTCGGTGCAGTAGCTGAATTCTGTAACAACATTGAGCTCCATAGCTGCCTCTCGCGAGTAGGCGCGGAAGCCACTGACGGAATCCGGTATGTCAGTACCAGCTGCTTTATTGACCACCCAGCTACCAAAGCGTTGCAGCAACTTCTTGAGCGGACTGAAGTGAGCGATTGTTTGGGTTTGGCGATCTGCTATGACGATATCTACTTCTTGGTTAATGATAGGCTGAATAAGCTCTGGAATTTTTGCCTGCGGGTACTGATTGTCTCCATCCGTGTTTACGATGATGTCTGCGCCGTACTCAAGCGCGTAGTTGATGCCGTCATGGAATGAGCGGGCAAGCCCGCGGTTACGGCGGTGATGAACGAAGTGTTTAACGCCATGCCGTTTGGCGACTTCGACTGTTTTATCGGTCGAGCCATCATCGATAATGAGGATTTCTATACTCTTAACACCCTTTATTTTCTTTGGGATGGAGTTGAGGACGAGTGGAAGAGTCTCTTCCTCATTTAGACACGGTACTTGAACAAAAACTATCGGCTTACGCATTGGATTTTCCGTTCCTGCCAACGCCTGTGTACACCAGTCCTGCTTGTTGTACTTCCGATGGGTCAAAGCAGTTCATGCAGTCGACAAACAGGTCTCCTGTCATCGCGGATTTTAGTTGTGGTAGGTCTAGGTCTTTGAACTCTGGCCAGTCGGTGGCTATAAAGACGGCGTCTGCGCCATTTACGGCTGCCTCATACGACGGCTTGACCTCTACAGCGATGCGGAGGTCTTCTTTTGCTTCGCCATTAGCTTGCGGGTCGTAGGCGGAAACATCTGCGCCACCTTTTGAGAGGATGTTGGCAAGCTGAACACCGGGCGATTTGCGTGCATCGCTTGTGCCAGCCTTGAACGCGAGGCCGAGCACCGCGACTTTTTTGCCCGAGAGGGTGCCGAGCGCCTCCTGGGTTTTGTTGGCGATGTAACCGGGCATTGTCTCGTTAACTTCTGCTGCGGCGTGCATGATGGATAGGTCCACACCGTACTCGCTGGCGCTGCTGATAAGGCCGCTGACGTCCTTCGGAAAGCAGCCGCCGCCGTAGCCGCGGCCGGCGTTTAAGAATGCCCGGCCAATGCGCTGGTCGGCACCGACGGCATCCATGATGTCGTTTACATCAGCATCCACCTCGTCTGCTAGTTTGGCGATGGAGTTGGCAAAGGAAATCTTGAGCGCCAGGAACGCGTTTGCGGTCACCTTGATGAGCTCTGCACTGTTAAGTGTGGTGGTAATGTATTTGTTGCCAGCAGTACGCGGGCTGATGCCGGACTTTTCGGTAATTGCAGTGCGCTGCTCCTCGACAGATTTGTATAGGCTGATAATTTCTTTGTTCGCGTCCTGGTGTGTACCGCCAACGACGACTCGGTCAAAAAATAACGAGTCGGACAGGGCAGTGCCTTCTCGTAAAAATTCTGGGTTAGATACGTAGCGGATTTTTTTATGAAACGAGCGGAAGAGCGCCTCTATCTTTTTACCTGTGCCGACAGGAACGGTGCTTTTTTGGACGAAAATCGCATTCGGCTGCATGAGCGCTCCGGCTTGCTCTGCGGCGGAGAAAACGTAGCTCAGGTTGGAGCTGCCGTCTGGATTATCCGGGGTACCGACGGAAGAAAAGACGATGTCGCTGTTCGGAACACTCTCATCATAAGAGCCTGTCGGTATCATGGCACTGCTATCGACAACTTCTTTTACCAGCGGGTCCAGCCCTTCTTCGTAAAAGAATGATTTGCCAGATTTTATGGCTTTGAGTCGGTCTTTATTAATGTCGAGTGCGTAGACCCTGTAGCCGGCTTGCGCGAAAAGTACCGCGCTGGTAAGCCCGACATAACCAGTGCCTATTACGGTAATAGTCTTTACGTCCGCTTGTTCTGCCACTCGGCAACCCCTTTTGCTCTAAGGTTGTACACCTTGCACAATATCGTACCCAAGTATAACAAATCTGCTACGATAGTACGCATGAAAAGAAAACTCATTGCATTTGACCTAGATGGCACATTGGCGCCAAGTAAATCGCACTTTCATGAACGGATGGTGCACCAATTTAATGACCTGCTTGCTCATTATGAAGTTTGCGTTATATCCGGCGCAAAAATAGAACTGTTTGAGCGACAGTTCCTAGCGCAAATTACCCGTGAACCGCACCTGCTAAAGCGGCTGCACATCATGCCTACCAGCGGCACCCGGTACTACCGCCATAACGGCAACGAATGGAAGCTGCAGTACGCCGAGGATTTTACGCCTGAGCAAAAAAAGAAAATCATTACCGCGCTAGATGAAGCACTGGAGGAATCCGGCTACAAGGCAGAGCGAACGTACGGCCCTACCATTGAAGACCGGGAGAGCCAGATAACTCTGTCTATCCTTGGGCAGGAGATCGTGGCAGAGTTGGGTGAGGACGGCCTGCGGATGAAGGAAGAGTGGGACCCAGACGGCAAGAAGAAGATGGCAATCCGTGACATCGCAGACAAGAAGCTGCCTGAGTTTAATGTGCGGGCAGCCGGCGCTACGTCTATAGACGTAACACGCCCAGGCATCGACAAAGCTTACGGCATGAACAAATTAATGGAAGAAACCGGGTATAAAAAAGAAGACATTTTGTTTATGGGCGACAAGCTAGAGCCAGGCGGTAACGATTATGCCGTGTTTGAGATGGGCATAGATTGTATTGCGGTGCGCAGCTGGGAAGATACAGCCTACGCCATTGAAGGCATTGTAGCTGTAAGTTGAGTGACACGCTAGCTCGGTTCATTCTTCTTCGCCAAGGCTACGAAGGATAGATCTGTTTTGGTGAGCCTGTGGACATCGTCATAGATAAGGAGTGGAAAGTGCTTGCCCGGGCAAGCACTTTTTATTTTCTCTCTGTTTTCTGAAGGGTTTCTATGGTTTCTAGTACTTGCTGGCGCAGAACAGGATCTTTATAGGCCATACGGATATTGGCCTGTAGCCACGAGCCGACCGTTCCGGAATCGAGGAACTCGCCTTTTGGCTTATGGACGACGACTTCGCTGGTTTTTGCAAGCTCAAGTAGCGTGTCAGTAATGAGTAGCTCGTTACTGCGCTGGTCTAAAGCCTGGCTCTCTAAAAGCGGAAAAACATTCGGGGTAAAGATGTACTTACTTATGTTTGCTAGGTTTGATGGGGCAGTGCCTGGCACAGGCTTCTCTATGATGTCTTGGAGGAGCAGATGGTTGCCGTTTGTTTTTGTTTGGATAACACCGTAGCGGTGCAGGGTATCGTCTGGCCGCTCGACACAAGAGATAAGCCCCGTTGCTCCTGAGTTTGCTTGGAATAATTTAATCATACGCTTTGTCTCAGATGATTTATCAGAGTTAAAAACAAAATCATCACCCATAAAAACCAAAAACGCATCCTCGCTTTCAAGGTATTCTCGGGCGAGCTTGACCGGAACGCCAGAACCATATTCTTCGCCATGTCGCTGCTTTACGAACGTATAGTTCGCCTGGGTGTGCAGCTTTTCGATTTCTGCATACTCGTCTGTCTTGCCCGCCGATTGCAGACGGTTTTTTATATGGGCGCTCCCAGTGTAGTAATCCTGAATCTGTGCGTTGTGTTCATTTACCACGAAAATTATCTCTGTAATGCCTGCACGGATGCAGTCGGTAACAACGTAATCAATTGTTGGATGGTTAAGGATCGGCAGCATTTCTTTTTGTATGGTTTTGGTAATTGGCAAAAACCGTGTGCCAAACCCTGCGGTGGCAATGAGTGCTTTTTTAATAGTCATGTATGCGATTCTATCATTTAAAAGAGCGGGGCTTCTACTCCACTGTAACGGATTTCGCTAGGTTGCGCGGTCTGTCTACATTCAGCTTTTTGTCTACGGCTACATGGTAAGCAAATAGCTGCAAAGCTATAGCGAGAAGTAAGGGCTCGAACTGCTCTGTAGTTTTTGGAATGAATATCGTATCGTCAGATAGTTTTTCGGCCCGTTTGTTGCCTTTGGTCGTGAGGGTTATGACCTTGCCGTTTCTTGCCTTGATTTCCTCTACATTAGATAGGGTTTTATTAAGCAGACGGTTATTCGGAGCGAGCGCAATGGTTGGCATAGCCTCGTCTACCAAGGCTAGCGGTCCGTGTTTTAGCTCTCCGCCTGCGTAGCCTTCCGCGTGAATGTAGGTGATTTCTTTGAGCTTAAGGGCTCCTTCTAGCGCGCAAGGGTAGTTATAGCCCCTCCCGATGTAAAGCATATGTTTGGCGTTGCTGTATTTTTTAGCAATTTTTTCTATAACGTCTGACTGGTCGAGTATTTCTTTGGCCTTTTCTGGGAGCCGGGCTAGCTCATCGAGAATGATTTGGTGCTTGTTTGAACGAGTCTTACTCATAAAGAGTGCGATTTCTGTGAGCACAGTGACCTGGGCAATGAAAGCCTTTGTGCTGGCGACCGATTGCTCTGGCCCTGCGTGACAATACACCCCAGCATCTGTCATGCGCGCGATTGTCGAGCCGACAGCGTTTACGATACCAAGCCGCAATATACCGTAACCTTCGACCTTTTTGAGCGCGGCGATTGTGTCTGCTGTTTCGCCTGACTGTGAAATAGCCAAGAGCGCAGTTCCGCGAGAAAACGGCTCCTCACGATACTTAAACTCAGAGGCAAGCTGTACTTCTACCGGAATGCCGGCAAGCTCCTCTATGAGATATTCGCCTATCATACCGGCGTAATATGAGGTGCCGCAGGATACGATAATGACACGGTCTATGTACTGGAGCTGCTGCTGAACATCTACGAGGCCGCCGAGGTTTACGGTGCCTGATTTTGGCTGAATGCGTCCACGACTGGCGCTTTTTATCGTTTGTGGGGCTTCGAATATTTCTTTTAGCATGTAGTGCGGGTAAGTACCGAGCGATATTTGGTCAGGGTCGTAATCTATATGTGTCTCTTGGCGAACGATTGATTTTCGCTCATCTTTTATGTTGTGTATCGTGTGCTTTTTGGCTGACACGACGGCAATGTCGTAATCTTCAAGGAATGTTGCCCGTTTTTCACTTGATCGGATGGCGACTGGGTCAGAAGTGATTATATTTTGACCTTTGTTGTGCGCTATTGCCAGCGGGCTGGCTAGTTTTGCAGCATATAATGTGTCTGGTTGTGATGTAATCTGGGCGCAGATAGCATAGGCGCCACGCAAATCACTTACTGCCGCGATAAAGGAATCTTCTGCTGACAAGTCTTTTTTAATATAGTAGTCGATAAGATGGGGGACTACCTCGGTGTCTGTTTCTGATTGGAATGTATAGCCCTCTGCCTCCAGCACCTTTCGGAGGTCCTGATAGTTCTCTATGATCCCATTATGAACGACTGCGATGGTATTGTTTGAATTTGTGTGAGGGTGGGCATTCACGGCTGATACGGCACCATGAGTCGCCCATCTCGTGTGCCCGATGATATTTGTGGCCTTGCTGTCTACTTTGGAGTCTAAGTTTTTTCGCAAGGCGGAAACAGCTCCGACTTGCTTGTTCGTGTTAAGTGATGAGTCCGATATAGCGGAGACTCCAGCTGAGTCATAACCTCTATATTCAAGGGATTCAAGACCGTCAATAACGGTGGGCAATCCGGCTGATTTTCCGATATAAGAAACAATTCCGCACATAGTAATGTAACCCTTTCTAGCTTAAAGCAAGGGTTATTGTGATGCGGTTGCTTCTTTATGTCTAGCAATAAAAGTGAACAATGAAAAAATATATTATTTTATACCACACAATATATTTTTAGTGTTAATCGAGCTTTTTTAGCATCTCTGCCAGTCCAGGCCATGCTAATTCGTCTTGCGGGATGTTTCTGCTGTCAAAATATTCGAATGATGCAACATCATCGGCTGCTACTGGCTGCTTGCTCCGCTTTAATCGTGCGGTAAAGTAGGCAGATACGACAGGCTCGATTTCGCCGTGCCAAAGATATTCTTCATAGGTGTTACCAAGGTAGGTAACGTCTGAAATATCGCGCTCGGTTAAACCAGACTCCTCCTCTAGCTCGCGAAAGAGTGCGCGGTCAAAGTTTTCCCCTACGTCTAGGAAGCCGCCGATTGGGTCTAGCTTGCCTCTTTCCGGTTCGTGGGCTCGGCGGGCGAGGATTAATTTTCCTTCACTTGAAAATAACAGTACGGCAACCGCGCCCTTGGGGTTGCGGAACTGTTCGTGCCGGCACCGTGTGCAGACGTATTTTGTTTCTGATTCTTTGAGTAGTTCGCCTCCACAGCGTGTACAAAACTTCATGGCTACGCGTTCTTTAACAAATAATCTTTTATGTTTTCTACGGAAATCGTCTTTTCTACTAGTAGGTCATGCAGCAGCTTGACCTCCTGAATGTCCTTCAGGCCTGGCAGCTGGTCAATAATATGCAGCGTGTTTACCCCCTCGACCAGCTTGTGGCCAGAGTGCATTTGCTCAAGTGCCTCTGATGCCGGGGTGCCTTTGCCCAGGAGTTCGCCGAGAGCGCGATTGCGTGTATCGCCGGTGCAGCTCATCCACATGTCGTTACCCCAGCTTTGGCTGCCGATACTGAATGTAGATGGGCTGGCGCCGTATTGCTCTGTGCACACGATGCCGATTTGGTGCGCGGTCTTGGATATAATGTGCGTTTCTGAGCCGTAAGAAAAGCCCAACCCATGCACGATGCCTGCCAGAATAGATATGACGTTCTTGAGCGCTGAGGCATACTCGACCCCGGCGAGATCCGTAGTGGTGTAGACGGTTAGGTTGTCTGATGTAAAGAGCGCCTGCAGCTCATCGGCAACTGCCTGGTCTGTTGATGCTATATCTACGCCAAGCGGCTCGTGGTGGAACAGGTCATCAGCAATCGTACCGCCAGCCAATAGTGCGTAACGGTGCTCAAAACCGGCTAGCTCTTCCGTAACGATTTCTGATAAGCGCTTTCCAGTAGTTTTATCCAGTGCTTTGGCAATGTTGAGTATCGTGACGCCTGGCGGGGCGTTAGCCTTTATAGTCTGGGCAACCTCGCGGGTAGAGTCGGACGAGACAGCCAGCACAATGACACTTGCATCCCGCAGTAGCTCTTCTGGCGAATCAACAAAAGTTGGCATATCCGACACCGTCGTATCTGTATGAAAGAATGGATGGCTACGCTTTGTCTTGAGGCTTTCATTCACTTCAGCCAGATGATCGTAGCCAACAAGCGAGAAACTGCCATCTTGCTTATTGTCCAGATGTTTGAGGATGGCGTAGCCGAATGCGCCGACGCCGTAAATTGCAATTTTGTTCATTGTTTTAGGTTAGCACAATAGAAGTACTGTTAATTAGGAACTAGTAATCAATGAAAAGAATACCAAACAGGGATTTATTGAAAGCCATAAGTGTTTTGTGAGATGATATAGGCATTATGAGTACAACACCTGTTATAAAAGTGGAGAAATTAGTAAAAAAGTTTGGTAAGTTCAAGGCGCTCGATCATCTGGATTTGAGTGTAAATAAGGGGGAGGTACACGGCTTTCTAGGGCCGAATGGCTCTGGTAAGTCAACTACCATCCGGGTACTGCTGGGTATATTACGTAAGACATCCGGACATGTGACGCTGCTGGATGGCGACCCATGGGACGATGCCGTAAAGCTGCACCGCCGCTTGGCCTACGTGCCGGGAGACGTAGCGCTCTGGCCGAACCTGACCGGTGGTGAATCTATCGACCTGTTGTGTTCGCTAAGAGGGAGCATAGACAAGCAGCGCCGGGATGAGCTGATAGAAAAGTTCCAGCTGGACCCGCGTAAGAAATTCGGTACGTACTCGAAGGGGAACCGACAAAAAGTAGCCCTTGTGTCGGCATTAGCATCTGACGTGGAGCTCTACATTATGGACGAGCCAACCTCTGGACTTGACCCGCTGATGGAATCGGTCTTTCAGGAGGCAGTGATGGAGCTGAAGGCGGCGGGCAAGACGGTCTTGCTCTCCAGCCATATATTGGCAGAGGTAGAGGCGCTGTGCGACCGCGTAACAATCATTCGCGAGGGCCACACGGTAGAAAGCGGCACGTTGGCAGAGCTGCGGCACTTGCACCGCACAACCATAAAGGCAGAGACTGACAAGCCAGCAACCGGATTTACCAACCTAAAGGGCATTCATAATCTCCAAACTAACGGTAACCACATAGAATTTGAGGTAGATAGCAAGAATATTGATGCAGCCTTGGCTCAGCTGACAAAGTCGAACGTGCGCAGCCTGACCAGCCACCCGCCAACGCTGGAGGAGCTGTTCCTGCGCCACTATGACGAAGAGCCGGCGGAGGAGAAAGAAACGGTCAAATCATGAGAGCCTTTACCGGCACATGGCGGCTTGTTCGGCTGGCGCTTAGGCGTGACCGCATAAAGCTGCCGGCTTGGATCGTGGCGCTGAGCTCTATGTTTGCGCTGAGCATCCCGGCTATCCAGGAATCCGTTGCAGCAACGGCTGAGGAGCGGCTGCTGTACGCGTCTACGGTGGCTAACAGCATCGTGTCGCGTATATTTGAGGGAGCGATTGACGGGCCGTCGTTCGGTTCTATCCTGACGACGGAACTTTTTGTATTCATGTCTGTGCTGATGGCGTTTATGTGTACGTTGGCAGTGGTACGGCATACCCGCCAGAACGAAGAATCCGGCAGTGCCGAGCTGATTAGCTCTACCATTGTTGGCCGTTACGCCAGCTTATCGGCAGCCTTGATCGTATCTATCGGTGCGAGCTTGATAACCGGGCTTATTATGTTTGCCTCGTTGGCGCAGAATGAGGAACTGTCAACGCAAGGTTCTTTAGGGCTGGCGATGGCGCTATCCGGTGTGGGGATTGCCTTTGCCGGAATAGCTGCGATTACAGCTCAGGTTTCAGAAACAGCCCGCGGTGCCAATAGTATGGCCGGCGCGGCGGTTGCCGCCTCTTACGCGCTACGCGCCATTGGTGATGGATTTGGAAACGTTGATGCGACAGGGCTGAGCGTACAGAGTATGTGGGCGTCGTGGCTTTCGCCAATCGGCTGGGGGCAGCAGATTTATCCGTACACCCAGGAAAATTGGTGGGTGTTTAGCCTGTTTGTCGGCTTTGCCGTTATGGCGGTGGCCGCGGCATTTTTGATACTGCGGCACCGCGATGTTGGCCTGGGGCTGATCGCGACCCGCAAAGGTCCGGCAGTAGCAGCAAAGCGGCTGTTGAGCCCATTAGGTCTAGGGTGGCGACTGCAGCGGGGAGTGATCTACGGCTGGATGATTGCCTTTGCGATATACGGCTCGCTGGTTGGCGGTGTTGCCAAAGAATTTGAGGCGCTGATTCAGGAAAACGAGATGATGCGGGAGATGTTTGGTGCGGCGAACCAGAACGCTGACTTTGCCGATATTATGTTTGGCTCAATGTTTATCTATGTGGGCGCGATAGGCGTGGCGTATTGTGTACAGGCACTGCTAAAGATGCGCAGCGAGGAGCTAAAAGGCCACCTGGAGGCCGTAGCAGGAACGGCAGTGAACCGCATGCGCTGGATGCTAAGCCATATTACCTGGATGGTAATCGGCATGGCGCTGATTATGTTTGTAGCGGGTGTTGCTGCCGGAGCTGTACACGCGCTGGTGAGCAGTAACGAGTGGATTGATCCGCTGCGCGTTGGCGGCATTGCGCTTGCCCAACTACCGGCTATGCTGGCGCTAGCAGGGGCTATCGTGCTGGTGTATGGTGTGCGCTCCAGCTGGTCTACCATTTTTGCCTGGGGCAGCTTTATCGGCATGCTGGTGGTGACACAGCTTGGCGCAATGCTTAGCTTTCCGCAGTGGGTGATGAATATTTCGCCGTTTGGGCATCTCTCTACGTATCCGGCAGAGCCGTTGGCCTGGACACCTATTTTGCTGCTGCTTAGCTTTGCAGTAGTTTCTACGGTAGTGGGGCTGGTGGCGTTTCGGAAGCGGGATTTTGTAACTAATTAGCCTGATAGTTGATACGTAATAATTAATCTTTGATGGTTCTTTTCCAAAGAACCTAAACTCTTTTGTCTGTTTCGCCAGACAGACGACCTCTTTTTGTCTCCAGTAACAAAAAGAGGCAAAAAATACCGCAGGCGGCACCAAAACAAAGATTGAACCCATGTACCACCATGCAGCCGCGCTCACTCAACTCCCTTTGGTCGGTTTTTGCTCTTTCTTATTTTAAGTTGGAGCAAAAACAAAGGAGCTCACTTGATTCGACTGCACGCTGACTGGGTTCATCCGTTTTGGTGAGCCTGGGAGGGCTCATGGGCTCGGCTGCTACTACTTCCTGGTTGCTATTTTTTGAATGCACCAGTCGAGTGGTGCATTCAGCTTGGGTGATTTATGTAGTCGGTGATTTTTTGTCTGAAGCGGGCAGGTGCGAACTGCTTGGCATGCTGCTTGATGAGTTCTTCATCAAAACGCTCTTTTGGAAACTGCTGGAGCGTAGAGGCAAGGGATGAGGCGCTTTGTTCCTTAAAAAACAAGCCGGTCTTGCCAGTGATAACGTAGTCCAGTGCCCCACCGGCCTCATAGGCGATAACCGGTGTACCGGCCGCCATCGCCTCTAAGGGAGCGATGCCAAAGTCTTCATGTGCGGCAAACAAGAACGCCTTCGAGCCAGCCAGTAACTCAGGTAACTCCTGATCTCCAACATCCGTTCGCAGCGTAACCGTTGGGCCAGCCAGCGACTGTAATCGGGCGTGCTCCGGCCCGTTGCCAACTACCGTTAATGGCAGCTTAAGCTGGTTACAGGCCTCGATAAGCACATCCACCCGTTTGTACGGTGTTTGCCGCCCGACCGTAATAAATCCTTCGCGTTTTTGGGGTTTTTTTGCTTTTGCGAAACGCTCCAGCTCGACTGGCGGATGCACGACAGCTGCCTCGCGGTTATAAAATCGGCTGATATCCCGCTGGATATGCGTTGAGTTCGCGATAAAATAATCCACCGCCTGTGCTGCCCGGTAGTCCCGCTTACGCAGCGGCTTTACCAGCGTCCTGAGCGCCAGCCTGACCAGCCATTTTGGACGGAACCCAGGGTTCTCGATGTACTGATCGTAGTGCCGCCAGTAAAAGTGCGTCGGGGTGTGGCAGTAGCAGATG
This sequence comes from Candidatus Saccharimonadota bacterium, assembly GCA_050486305.1. GTDB lineage: Bacteria > Patescibacteriota > Saccharimonadia > Saccharimonadales > SLHW01 > SLHW01. The sequence goes on along the minus strand of JBJHDA010000003.1, from coordinate 13,287 downwards.
TGTACTGCCGGCTTTTTGATCTGCACGAACTTTGCCTCGCCATTGCCGGAGCTAGAAAGCACGACGTCATAGCCGGATAAATCGAGCGAGCGGAACCACCACTGCCGAAGCAACGGCAAAAACTTCCGTATATTACGGAAGGGCCAGTGCTGCAGGTAGCCGGTTACGACCTTGCCGTCTAACTTCTCCCGCCACTCGTCGCTACAGTACGATGTATATATTGGCGCATCAGGATATATCCGGTGCAGCTCCAGCACGACCTTCTCGGCACCGCCGCCGTAGAGCCAGTCGTGCACGATTGCTACCTTTTTACCGTTCATAGCTTTTATTCTACCTGATTCACTGCAAAGTTATTGCAGGTATGCCGGCTCAGCTTAGCTGTCTTTGTCTTTTTGCAGTTTTTTGGCGAGCGAACCGACGTTTTGGGCGTAGTTTTTGTTCGTAACCAAGATGCCATCATCTGTTACTACCACCGCCACGTTATCCAGCCCGATGACACCAACCGGTGTAGCTGTGTCATTACGGATAAAGCTGTTCGACACCTCATCTATCGCTGCGTTACCTTGCACCGTGTTGCCGCGTTCGTCCTGCTCGTTTACCTGATGCATGTCGTGATATGACCCGACGTCCATCCAATCAAACGAACCGGGGGTAACGAGCAAGTCCGGAACCCGTTCAATCAGTGCCGTATCGATTGGCTCCTGCTCAAAACCTAAGTAGTGGTTGCTGTGTTCGTCTGGGCTTTTTGCGTCTTGAAGTTTCTGGTAGTTCTTCCATAAATGCGGCGCATGCTCTTTTAGGCTGCGTTCAAATACCGCCAGCGGGGCGACAAAATACCCCATATTCCATAGGTACGTGCCACTATCCAGATATCGCTTGGCCGTTGCTTTATCTGGCTTTTCTTTGAACGTAATGACATCAAAGATATTGCCGCCGTTGGCATGCTCACCACGCTGGATGTAGCCAAAGCCGGTCTCTGCTCTGGTCGGCATCAGACCGAGAAGGACGATCTTTTGGTGCTTACGCGAGGCCTCGACGGCCAGCTGCAGGCTCTCGACAAACCCGACCGTGTCGCGGATGTGATGATCGGCATGCATGAATACCACCGGCTCGGTTTCTTCGTGAGTGGCCTTTATTGCTGCTAGTGCTGCCACCACGCAAGAGGCCGTCCCGCGTCTTCCAGGCTCGACAATGATACGCTCGCCGTCTAGCTCCGGTAATTGTTCGCGGACGTGGTGGGCGTGGCTAGCCTCGGAGATTACATAAATATCATCCGCCAAAAGCTTGGCTCGCTTGTACGTGTTTTGCAGCAAGCTACTGTCATTTGTTATTTGCAATAGGTGTTTTGGGTATTCGTGTGTCGATAGCGGCCACAGGCGCGTCCCAGACCCACCTGCAATTATCACGATAATCATTGCTCCATCATACCAGATACACACTCAGTCATCAGTCTCGAGTCGCTAGTCTCCAATACCCTGAGCCCACCCAGGCTCTAAAAAACCGATGCCATCAGCCAAAAAAGTACCGAATCAAGCCGATGCTTGCCCCGCTTCAGCTTTAGTAATAAAAGCGGAGATGCTTGTCACTGCATCGGCGCGGTATCTTTTTTGTGGTGAGGGCAGTAGTGTTTTTAGCTTGCCTGCGGCTCTTTTGCATACTTTTGCAGCTGGTGGCAAAAGTATGTCGCCCATAGGGCGAAACCCTATAGGAATTATGGTTCTTTGGAAAATAACACCCTCCTACTTGGCGCCAATCCCGCCCAAAACAGCCCGGAACGTGCGCAGCAATATGCTGATATCCAGCCAGAAGCTCCAGTTCTGGACATAGTAAACATCTAGCTTCCGCCGCTCATCAAAGCTGATGTCACGGCGGCCGGAGATCTGGGCAAGGCCGGTGATACCGGACTTAACACTCAAGATAGCGTGGCGCTTAGAATAAGTCTTTAGCTCCTCTGGGACGAGTGCTCGCGGCCCGACAAGACTAAGATCGCCCTTGATAACATTGAGCAGCTGCGGCAACTCATCGATGCTTGTTTTGCGCAGCAGCCGACCGATTGGGGTAATGCGAGGGTCGTTTGCTAAGAAATCGCCGTTTTCCCGATACGTTTTTGCCAGCTCTGGCTTGCCCATTTTGGCGAACGCTGCCTCCGGGGTTATACCGCTATAGGCAGACTTCATGCTGCGGAACTTAAATACCTGAAACGGCGTATCAAACCGGGTGAGCCGAGTCTGGCGGAACAAGACAGGGCCGCGCGGGTCAGTCAGCTTGATGGCAAGTGCGATAAGCAACAAAAACGGAGAAAAAATAATAAGCACCAACACACTGACAGATAAGTCGAACAGCCGCTTGATAATACGCCCCCAGCCCGTTAGTGGGGTCTGTGAAACGGCCACCATCGGTACGCCGGAGAAAAGGTCGACGTTAATGTCTCCGACGAAGAGATTTATGTTACCGGGTACGAACCGGAAAGCGACGTGGTTTTCCTGCGAGTAAAGCAGGATTTCGTTGTTTTTTGCTGTACTGCCGTAAAGTTCGGTCTGGATGATGCTGTGGATCGGCTCTGCCGCCTTTTCAGTAGCCGCCTGAAAGCTGCTATAACACGGTATGCCCTTTATCTTGTGGCCGACGCTCGCGACGATACGCTGGCCGGTATGAGCGGTATCTTGCAGCTCTTTGGCAATATGCTCTGAGCTTTTGGTGTCGCCTACCAGCAAAACGTTACTTACCCCTGTTCCGTAACGGAACAGCGCTTTTCGTATCCAGCGGGCAAACGAACGGAAGAGTACCAAGAAGCTAAAGCCGAACAACAACCCATACAGTGGCACCAGCCGTCCCGGGAAGAGGTCAATCGCACCGCTGAAAAAGTCGTAGCTGATACCCGCCATGATCCCAACGACAGAACCGATTAACAGCCGTCCGATTTCTGAGAAACGGCGTTCGTAAACAGATTGTGAGTAGAGCCCAATCAAAGCATGGACGAGTATCCAAAGCGGCAAGGTGCTGACGATAGCGATGGCGTAGGTAGTGCCCGGCACACCTGATACGCCCTCTATATCGAGAATCTGGAACCGTAAAATATAAGCTGCGATAAACGCGAGCGTCAGTACTGCGAAGTCCCCGACGATTAAAAAGAGGGAGTAAACAAATGACGCGTTATTTCTCATCTTAGGGTGCATTATAGCAAGAGGAAGAGTGCCTCGGGGCAATAATTGATAATTTATAATCCGCAACCTGATGGGAAGGGCAGGATTGCAGGAATGAGCTTTGAACTATAATTGACAAAAAAACATACTTATGCTAATATAAATACACTATGACAAAAAATACACCAGAGAAACAACCAAAAGGCGCAGCAGAAAACGACAACCCGTTTAACCAGGATGATGGTTTTGACGGCGAAGCATATTTAAGTGACCGGGCTGAATTTTTTGACGAAGGTTTAAGAGATGGCCGGCTCGAGGAGTTTAGCGGAGAGCTTGGCTCAGTAGCAACATTATTTGCCGTCGGAAACGAAGTTGTCAGCGGTGTTCGACACGGTGACGAAGTTCCGATTAACAGAGATACACTTCCGGTGAATGCACGGCATGTTGAAATAAAGGGAGTGCCTGCTGATCCGCAAGAAGTGGTCGTTAATACGGCTAACCGTGCGGCTGAGGGCAGGAACTAAACGTACTAAAGCTTATCCTTGAGCTTGGCGATACGCGGGGTGAAGCTTTGCGCCGCACCGTCCAAACCGAGAATTCGTAATGTTTCGAGCAAGATATATAGCTCATCTACCTTGACTTTAGTAAGCTCGCTGTCTTCCTCTGCCTGGTGGACGAAATACTCAACCTTTTCTACCAGCCACTTTTCCTCGCCGGGCTCTACTAGATTTGTCTGGAGTTTTGGCGGGGCATTTTCTTGGTTAACGACCTCTAGGGAGCGCGCGGCATTGTCGCGCTTTCGCAAATGCCCGCGACCGATGAGGTTGTTTACATGAAGCGCTACCGTAGCGATGGAGTTATAGTTTAGGCCGCTCTTTATCTCGCGGTAGCTGGGGCTGTAGCCATGCTCGGCAATAAACGACTCGATAAAGCTAAGCAGTTCGCGTTGTTTTTTGGTTGGGCGGACTGGTGTTTGATCACTCACGATATGGCCTCGCTACTTGGTGATTTGACGCTTACGCCGGTTGTTTACCATGGCGGCGTGAGCCCTGATATGTTTGTTGCCTTTGTAGGTTGGCTTTTTGCTGCGGAAGACCCAATATTTGAACAGGATGTAGTTATATACCGTGAAGAACCCGGCGCTTATGAATTGGCCGATGTAGGGTGATACACCCGCCAGTTCGTAGAGGCCGCCAACGATTGCCAGGTCGATCAAGAAGTTGGTAAACATCAGGCCGTAGTATTTCTCGGCAGAGGAGTGCAGCTGCTTTTTTGACAGGCCCTTTTTGCCAAAGACCCAAAAGCGCTGCAGGTAGAAATTAACGACGACGCCAACACCGTATGACATAACACGGTTGGGCCAGAACGGAATGCGGAACAGCAGGTCAAATACTGCGAAGGCGGCGTAGCCGCTCCAAAATTGAGCACCGCCGCTCACCATATACTCAACGATTCGCTTGAGCTCTTTTTTGGTGCGGTTTTTTAGTCGTTTCATTGTTTATTTTTTGCTAACGTTACTTCAGTATATCAGATGACGCCCTCGAGACAGAAGAGTAAGACGAGGAAACAGCCCGATGCGCTCGCTACTACTGTAAACCTGCCAGCAAAAATTAGTAAATTTAACGTTAACGTTTATAATATGAACAAGGGTAACCGCCCATGACAAACGTATATTCACATGACTCTCGACGAAGCAGACTGAAAAAAGGTCTATTAGTGATGAGTCTTTTGGTTGGGCTTACTGGCGTCTTGGGTGTTGTGGCGTTTATCTACTATGATTTGCGCACGAATCAGTCTGAGCAGGTAGAGGGGCAAGAGCGAGTTGTGTCGCAGGTGCTTGGCAGCTCTGACACATTTTTTGTGAATGAAGATAAATTTGAGTTTGAGCTTCCTGGCGACTGGCGTGAAATAGATAGGGTTGATCGAGCGAGAGAGCAAAGCATCACCTACCAAGCGACATTGCGCGGTGAAGATAACCGCTATTTGAAGGTGTATATTAATACGATTCCAGATGACCCGGTGGTGCGGTTGCTGCCGGTCACCGTACGAGGGTCTGAGCTGGAGCGAGGCAGGCTTTCTGCCCATTGCTCAACATTCACAGGTGTGCAGGCTGAAGGCGGAAACCGGACTGCGCTCGCAAAGTGGGAAGACGTGGAATTCTTATGCGACGTTGGCAGAACGGTAAACCAGAACATAATCGGCACCGGCCAAGTTGGGCAGCCGGTAAACACGGTAGAGATTACTGGCGAGACGAGTGGTACGAACCGATACTTCTTTAAATATACTGACCAGAATATTCGGCCGAATTTTGAGATCTTTTATAGCGCTATCAATTCGTTTCGGGCTAAGTGAGTCCAAGTCTTCCCTTTTACAGAGGTATATAAAAAATACTTGCGGCCGCAAGTATTTTTGTTTGTGATGCCCAAACAGATGAGGGTGTTCTTTTCCAAAGAACCAAAGCTCCTTCCATTTTTGTACTGACAAAAACAGGAACCCAAAAAGCAGCAGGCAGCACCAAAACAAGATTGAACCCATGTACCACCATGCAGCCGCGCTCACTCAACTCCCTTTGGTCGGTTTTTGCTCTTTCTTACTTAAGTTGGAGCAAAAACAAAGGAGCTCGCTTGATTCGCCTGCACGCTGGCTGGGTTCATCTGTTTTGGTGAGCCTGGGAGGGCTCGGGGTGTAGGAGACAGGTGACGATACGTAAGTAGAGTTGAGGGTTTATTTTGACGACAAAAATACTACATATGGTGTGCATGGCGTGGGGTATACTACTAGCAGTAGAGAGCAAATTAAAACAATCAATCGCTGGAATCCTGTGTAATTCAGGAACTGTGCCGCAACGGTAATCACACGTTTGCACCAGTCAGCCTGCTCTCATGCGAAGCATGAGACACCGCTGACTTCTTGGCACCAGACGCATTTTTCTTCTCCGGTGCTCCCTCGACGTATTATTTATACGCCTTGGCGTGCTCCTCAAAGAGAAAATGTGCCTGGCGCTCAAGTGCAACACGTGTGTAAGTCCGATACAGCGTTGAAAAGACTCCCGAGCAGGAGCAATGTGGGGTAGCCAGTAACGGCTTGTCCGCTTCCTGCTTTGGGTACATAAGCAGGACGGACAGATGACACAAACACTCCTAAGACGACCAACGGAAGCCCTTGAGCAAGAACGGGTTGCTGAGTGGCGGATTGCGCATGAGTCGAACCCTGAGGCGATTGAGTCGGCGCGCCAGAAAGCCCAGCAGCTACTGGGCTCGCTAGCGGTAAAAGAAACGATCGCGATTAATACATCATCAGAAACAGAACCAAACCCAACGACACTCCTTTCGGCGATCCAAACGGCCAGGCTGGGGGATGAGCAGTCACGGCGTGCGGTGGAGCTGAACATACAGACCAACGTCGCCGAATTATTATATAAAGCCGGCCATCAAACGAGCGTAGCGATGGAGCTGGAGGACGGAGCATTGACACAGGCCGGCAGGCGGTTAGCTGATATACAGGCGAATTCGCTGCGTTATACGACATTGAATCCTCTGATGCGTCGCCGGGTTGAGCAGGAATTGCAAAACGTGTTCGCGTTTGAGAATTTGATTGAATCGGGCGATTTAACAACGCATGACGCGGTGGTGTTCTCGCTTTGCCCGACAGACGAAACGACAAAAAAAGATTACGGCTTTTTTGGAGAGACGGACACCTGTTCTATCCAGATGATGCGCCTGCAAGATGATAAGACTGTTCAGCTGGAGACAGCGCTGGTAGCCGGCAAGCGCTCGCCGTACGCGGAGCGGCATGATAGGGCGGCCATTGCGGCGATAGCCCAAGAGAACGGAACCAAGCTGGAGCTGGAGGACGAGGAAGCTAGCTTGCGCTATATCGTTTTGGTGCCGAAAGAGGCAGCACCGAACGGTGTGAGCGATATCGTTGCTCAGTATGATACTGCGGCTGGCGGAGCATTTTACGGGCAGGAAAGCGATGCGGCATCGAAAGACTACGCTGAGCACGCGGTAAGATGCGAGCGAAAGAACCGTGGCTTTTCAGAAACCGTAGAAAAAATTACGGAGCAATTGCTGGCGGAGGCACATCAGCTTAAATCGCCGATGGAAGCTATTAAGCGGCTACATAAACTCACGGAACGATATCTGGTAGAGGATGCGGTAGCGGACGAAACGATTGACGCACGGGTATTTGGCGGTGAATCGGCTGCCCACATTGCAGCGGCTCGAGCCTACCTGGCATCCGGCGATCAGGCAGGTGCGTTAGATATGCAGACAAAAGCGATAAAGGCGGCGGTATCTAGCTCTTGCCCGCTGTTTTCCGGCAGCAAACAGAGCGAAACCGACAGCTTAGAAAGCTTGCTCGGGACAATCGGCTTTGGTGAGGATAAGTACGGCTCGCTGCGGTTCAAATGTAAGGCCGGGCACGAGAACGTCCGGCCGCGCAATCAGCTGATTGAGAAATGTCAGCGATGCGGCAAAAGCGTCAGATGTTAAAATAGGCTTACGCTACCCCACATGGCAGATAAAAACGATCCAACATACCAAGAGCTAATAAAAGAGAAGTCAGCAGAGTTTTTCTGTGATTCCTGCGGGCATTATCCGATTGAGCCGGTGCACGGACACTTCGTTTGCCCGGCCTGCAAAATGCCGACAAAATGCTGCGAGGGAATCCCAGCCGATGAATAGTGCCTTTTCAAATATAGGGAGAGCGGCCCAAGAAGCAATTCATTTGCTTTCGCGGCGCGTTGATAGGGAGTATTTTCCTCTCAAAAACCGAAGCCGCAAGAGCTGCGAAGGGATTATCGGCAGAAGAGTAAGGCAGAGAACCATATGAAGCAAAAAATAATGAAACAAAAGACAGAAACACGGTACGGTGATGCATTATTGCGCTGGACGCTCTATGCGATTGCCGGTTCGATCGGGCTGCACCTGCTGGGGCAATTTGTGGTGCGGGTTATCGGCACGGACAGTATTTTTATTGATGAGCTGGTGTGGCGGTTTAATGTTGATCTTGAGCTAAATGTACCGACCTGGTTCTCGTCGTTCCTGGCTGCAACGGCTGCGCTGATTGCACTGTTTATTGCCGGCCGGTATGCCAAGCGGAAAAGTAATAGGCCACTGCGGAACGTTTGGGCTTTAATAGGGGCAGTGCTGCTGCTAATCGCGGTTGATGAGGTGTCATCCTTGCACGAGCTGGCGCTGCAGTTCATTCATATCCAGGTTGGGTTTGGTGAGGCGCAAACGTATGCGGCTAACGCCTGGCTGATTATCATGCCGCTGATAGCAGCAGGCTTTTTATTTGCTATATGGCTGATGTATCGAAGGCTTGAGCGCGGCACATTTATTCGTTTGGCGGCGGCGGTGAGCGTATATTTATTGGGCGCCGTCGTCGTGGAGTACATCAGCATACCGGTAAGTGACGCTACTCATTTGTATAACTTTTTGCTTGCGCCGCTAGAAGAAGGGCTAGAGATGCTAGGGTTATGGCTGGTGCTGCGAGCGTCGCTGCTTCATATACGGGATTATCTGCCTAATACTCACAAGCGGCTGATGGAGGTGTGGCGGTGAGTGCGCGCCGTATTGGAATATTTGCCGGGAGCTTTGACCCGGTGCATGACGGACACTTACAGTGCGCAAAGGCAGCGATTGATGAGCTCGGGCTAGATAGGCTGTACTTTGTTGTGGAGCCACGACCGAGGCGAAAACAAGGCGTCAAAGCGTTTGAGCACCGTAGCGAGATGGTTCGCCTGGCAATTACCAATGATCCGAAGCTCAAGCAAATCGTGATAGACGAGCCATACTGCACGACAGAAGACACGATACCGATGCTCAAGAGCAGGTTTCCGGAAAGCTCATTGTATTTACTGATGGGAGACGATGTGGCGAGACGGATTTCTGATTGGTCTCAAGCCGATTATTTATTCGAAAACGCTACGCTGGTAGTTGCACGCCGTACGGTGGAGCCGGCTGAGCTGCAGGCGGTGTTCGATACGTTATCCAGCATAACGGGGGCACGGCCACGCTATCACTTGCTGCAAAACGCGGTGTTTGAGCATAATTCTACTGATATAAAAAAGCAGTTAAAGCACGGCGAGGAACCGGAGGGGATTTCCCCTGCAGTACTGCGCTACATAAAAGAGCATAATCTTTACGGCTCGAGCGGTCTTGGCTCATAGTTGTTCTGAAGATGGACAATATGCTTATCGCGGAAGTGATTGAACTCTCGTTTTGAAAAGCCGTTTCGCTTAATGAAGGCACTTATTTTCTCGCTGCCGATAAAGCTTGGCATCATCACATAGCTGGCGCCGTAGCCGTATAGCAGCGCAGCATCGTCGGTCGTCTCGGCATGGCAGACAACGACTGCCTTGGGGTTGATTTGCTCGAGATGCTTAAGCATCTGCACGTTGGTGTCGAAGTCTGAAGTGAGCAGTACGACGAGTTTAACTTTGCTGAGATCTATCTCGTCCAGCAGCTCTGGGTCAGTGGCGTCGCCGTAAATGTAGGGGATGTGCTTTCGCTCAAGCTCGTCAGTAACGTCCGGGTCGTAATCGACGACAGTATAGCGGTTCGTCAGCTTCTTAAACGCTTTTATAAACTCGTTGCCGCCCTTTTTGTAGCCGAACAGCACCGCATCGAACTGCCGATGATGCTCGTGCTCCTCTTTACGCTTGGCTCGCTCGAATATTCCTAGGTATGGCTCTAGCAGCCGGTAAAGCTTGTCGGAATAGGTAATCATGTACGTAGAAGCAGCGATAGTTATCATGGCAACGAGGGTAATCGTGGCGACGATCCCGGTTGATATCTGGCCGCTTCTTTGCCCGATGAGCAAGAATACAAGGGAGAATTCGCTAATTTGAGCAACGGCCAAGCCTGCCTTAAACCCGGTCTTCTTGGTGTAGCCGAGCAATCCCATGATTGTCATAACAATAATCGGGTTGCCGATGAGTACGAGCGCTGACATTGCCAGAGCCGGACCTAAGAATTCAGCAGCGTTGACTATCTCGAGCCGGTTGCCCAGCGCGATAAAAAAGATAACCAAAAAGAAATCACGCAGCGGCTTGAGTCGTGAGGCGACTTCTTGGGCGTAGGACATGTTTGCCAGGGCAACCCCAGCGATTAGCGCACCGATTTCTACGGAAAATCCGAGCTCGTAAAACACGGCGCCGATACCGAACCCCCAGGCAATCGCGAATAAAAAGAGAAGCTCTTGCGAGCGGGAGAGGAACTTTCCGAGCGGCAGCACGACGAACTTTGTCAAAAGTAGCACAAGCCCGAGGACGAACAGACCCTGCAGAACAAGGATGCCCAGGTCGGTCGGCCGGAGACCGGCTCCAGCAGTGGATGCGTAGACCAGCGCAAAGGCAACGATGACATCCTGCACCAGCAAGAAGCCGATTGATATCTTGCCGTAGAGCTTGTTTTGCTCCTTCTTGTCGCTGAGCAGCTTAAGGATAATGATGGTGCTGCTAAACGCCAGTGCTATTGAGATATAGAGCGCTTCTATAGCAGAATAGCCAAGCGATCGGGTCATAAGGGTAGCAAGCAGTACGGTAAAGGTGACCTGGCCGAGCCCCGTTAAGACGGCGGTTTTACCAACCTCCTTGATAATGCGCGGGTTTAAACCGAGGCCAACAATGAATAGCAGCAAAACGATACCGAATTCGCCGAGCAGCTCAATGGCTTCGGCCGATTGAACGATGCCGAAAAAGGTCGGGCCGACAAGCAATCCGGTCAGAATGTGGCCGATAATAAGCGGTTGGCGCAGAAAACGCATCAGCATGGCCATTGCAGAGGCCAGTGCGATCAAGAGCGTTATTTCAGTAAATATGTGTCCGTCCATTTGGGCGTATATCTGTTTTGCTTATGGTTACCTTATAGGTACTCTACAACAGCTTACGCGCACCGACAAATTATTGGATGAAAAAGCTTTACAGCCCAAAACGCTTCTGCTACGATTAAAGTACTTCAACGGTATGCAAATGGCATAGCTACGAAGACAAAAACATTTAAAAAAAAGACGAGAGTACTTATTCGCAGCAATTTCTGCTGCTATTGGTGCTTTTACCGGGAGGAAACGGCGGTATGCCGGTAAAGATAAAAATAATAAACGAAAAGGGGTACAAAGTGGAAACACGAGTAAAGCGCCCCAGTTGGCAGCAATTCATACATTATTAGAATTGGCTTGACTGACAGGCAGTAAAAACCCGGCGGTAATAATCGCCGGGTTTTCTTTTTTAGGCAGGCTGTTTATTCAGGTGTATCTTGGGTCTGCTCAGGCAAATCATCGGAGAAATCAAAGCCTTCTGGAAGATCGGCGTCTTCTTGGTTGAGCGGGGAGTTTTGTGATGGTTCGCCGGTTTCTTGCTCTATGTACTCATCGATAATCTGGAAGAATTCTTCAGGGCTGGTTGGGTTTTCTAGGCGTTGTTCGGTGCCATCGCTCGTTCGGATAAAGAACGTTGGTGTACCGGTAACACCTTGGTCGTTACCGCGGGCAATATCGGCATTTATGATGCCCCTTGTTTCACTGTTGCCGTAATCTTCACGGAACTGGTCCATGTCCAGGCCGAGCTCTTCGGCATATCCTTCAAACAGTCCTTGGGCGTTATTGCTTTGGCTCCACTCGTTCTGTCGCTCAAAAATTAGGTCGTGCATCTCGAAAAACATGTCTTGATTGCCGGCAGATTCAGCAGCGAGGTGTGCTGCCATGGAATTAGGGAAGTTTCCGAATAAAGAAAAGTGCCGAAACTCAAATGTTATTTCGTCGCCGTAGGCATCTTTTACTGCACTAATAATCGGGAAATACTGACCACAGGCAGGGCATTGGAAATCAGCGTACTCAACAAGCGTTACGCCTGATGTGCCTTCGCCAACCGTATGATTGCTCGGCTCGGAAGTTGTGCGGTCGTTGTCGCCCCCAAGAATAAAGACGGTTGCGATAAAGCCGATTACCACGACGGCCATAATAACTGTAAATCGATTCATAACTCTTAACTCCTCCAAGATGGATTTACCGTATATGCAGAAGGTATTGTACCATTAATGTATGACGATATTCGTGAGTGTTGTTTTATTAGCACTAGCACTGTTTATGCTAGGGTTGCAGCGAGCGTATCAGTATGTGCCGCTTAAGGAGTTGCGACGGCGTGCTCAAAAAGGGGACGAACTTGCCAAGGCGCTTTACCGTGCTGCTTCGTATGGCTATTCGCTCCGGATCTTACTGGCCGCACTTTCTATTGCGTCGAGTGCGCTGCTTTACTTTTACGTTGCACATATAACCGAGCCGTGGCTTGCCGTCTTTTTACTTATCATGCTGCTTTGGTTTATGTATATTTGGCTGCCTGCCCAAGCCGTACATCAAGCGATGATGAGGGCTGCCGCTATCGTAACGCCGGCTGTCACCGGCACCTTGCAATACCTGCACCCGCTCTTTGATAGGCTGGTTCGGTTTATTCGACGGCACCGGACGCTGCATGTACACAGCGGCATGTATGAGGTTGAGGATATCGTTGAGCTGCTTGAGCATCAGGCTGGGCAGCCGGATAATCGCATACCTGAAAGTACGATTCACGTAGCCGTTTCAGCACTGACGTTCGCACAAAAGCCGATCCGTGATATTTATACGCCGCGCCGAGTCGTTCGGAGTATTTCTGCGGACGAAACAGTCGGGCCGGTGCTTATGAGCGAGCTTCACGAAAGCGGATTTTCACGCTTTCCTGTCTATGAGGAGAAGCAGGACAACATTGTTGGTATATTGCATTTGCGTGATTTAGTGGATAAGCGTCACAGCGGCAAAATCCGGAGTTATATGCAAAAAAAGGTGTGTTTTATTCATGAGGATCAGACATTGCGTAACGGATTGGACGCTATTTTAAAAACACACCAGCAGCTGTATGTTGTCGTGAATAGTTTTGAGGAGTATGTCGGTATCGTCTCGATAGAAGATATTCTAGAGCAGGTGCTTGGAGAGCAGATAGTCGATGAGTTTGATGCTTACGAAGACATGCGATCGGTCGCAGCTTCTCAGGCGAAGAAAGATCGCAAAAAACATAATCACCCGGCAAATACGCCCGAAGATAGCTCAGAGGTGGTAGAATAGGAGCGAAACGGTGGGCGAAAGTGCACGAATAACATGATAAAAATAC
>JBJHDA010000002.1:0-120797 GCA_050486305.1 Candidatus Saccharimonadota bacterium | reverse complement strand
GTAGTGTTGATGTCCTGTGGCAGAGAGATGGTGATGGTGTCGGTGCCGTCGTCAGAGACGGTGACTTGGTTGGTGGTTCCTTGGAGGGTGAGGGCGCCGTCTAATGTATTCAAGCTAGAAACGCCGGATGAACCGCCTCCGCCGATGTCGTCGGCACACTGGATGACACCGGCTGCAGTGGCAGTGAGCTTGCCGTCGTTGTCAAAGGCCGTACAGTCGAGGCCGGAAAAGGTGATGGTACCTGATGAGGTGATGCCAGTGGCCTGGGTGATCTGACCGCTGCTGTTGATTTGGAACTGAGCAGAAGAGCCAGCCTGAAATGTCGTCGTGGTTGTGGTGGTGGCATTGACGGTGTCGACGGTCAGGGTGCCGCCGATGGTGGCGTTGTTGGTAACGCTAAGGCCAGTACCGCTGGCAGAGAAGGTCTGCAACTGGGTGAAGGTCTGGGCTTGCTGGAGCAGAGCGACGGTGCCGGAGGCGTTGGGGAGCGTGATAGTGCGGTTGTTGGTGAGGGTGTCAAAGCCGAACAGACCGGTGATTCCGCCGGCACGCTCATCTTCGATGACGGTGGCCCGGTCAGCCTGCTGAGCATGCTTGGCCTGGAAGGCGTACGGCACGCTGGTGAGGCGGATGCGTGGGGTCATCTCCCCGTCCCAGTCAGGTGTGGCGGAAGTACCGCCGATGTTCATGGTGAGGTAGAGCTGCTGATTCCAGTCGATAGAGGAGTCAAAGGGCTCTTTGTCTCCGAGGTAGACGGAAAGATAGCCGCTTCGGACCTGAACGTGGAGATCGGAGGGATCGATGTCATGATTGTAGGTTTCGCTCCAGACCTCAGAGCCGGCGGTTTCATCATCGTAAAGCTTAAATTCGACGTTGTAGGTACCATCGGGAACGATAGCACCGGAAGAAGTAAGAAGACGAGCCTGGAAGTTGAGGGTGGTAGGAAGCTCTGGGGGAGGTGGTGGAGGCAGTTGCGCGTATATAGATTGCTGGTGAAAGGAAAGTACGGAAGACAGCAACACCAAAAGGCCAAATAAAACTGTTGTCAGCAACAACGCAAAAGAGCCGCGTAGCAAGTTGCGGCTTGGATACTCAAAGAGTTTTAGTGAGGTAGGTAGTGTTTTTTTGCGGTTCGTCATACGAGGACGATCCAGTCTTTTTGTTTTTTGTTTGCTTTACTGCGGTTGTTTCGCCGTCAAAGCGTTAAGTGAAATAACTGCAGAAAGTTTTTTTGGACGTTTGGCTTTTTTATTTTTGGTTTTTATTTTTAAAAGCCTAGACACAGTATGACAAACCTCCTTATATATGGCAAGAGGCAGTGGACACGAAATGTATGCGGTTTTTACCCCTGTATGGCAGACAGAAAAACGCAATGATTGACAGGGTGACGTGATAGTAATGTTGTGGTGATTACATAATTATGTGACAGCTAACAGATGAGGCTTATGCTTATAATTGGCAGGTTTTGCGACATGATAGCCCAAGGGTAACGCAGACTGGGTACAAAATGTTTGGGTGGTAGGTGTGGAGGTTATCCACAGGAATACATTTATTTTTATACTATTTAGTAAACATTAAGGCCCCTAGATAGTGCACTTTTGCTTATCTAGCTACCCCATTGGCAGATTTCAAAGTTCTTTTAAAAACCTAAAAATTATTATGGGTTCGTCCCACAAGCGACATACTTTTACCTCCAGCTGCAAAAGTATGCAAAAGAGCCGCAGGTGGCACCAAAACAAGATTGAACCCATGCACCACACATGCGGCCGCGCTCGCTCAACTCCCGTTGGGAGGTTTTTGCTCTTTCTTATTTTGGTTGGAGCAAAAAAACAAAGGAACTCGCTTGATTCAACTGCATGGTGACTGGGTTCATCTGTTTTGGTGAGCCTGGGTGGGCTCGAGAGCTATTTGTTGCCAGCTACGAGTCACTTGTTGCCACTAGTCTCCGGCGGTCTGAGACCTCAGGCTCTCTTCATTCTGATTAAGACGATGTGAAAAAGAGGCGGGCTTGGCCGTAAGGACTGTTCGACGGCAAAAGATTGCCTGATTGGCAGTCTTTTGACAAGTTCCGCAGCGAGCCTGTTTTTTTACTATCGGCTTAGTCATGAAGGGAGAGGACGCCTGCGGTATTTTTTGCCTCTTTTTGTTACTGGAGACAAAAAGAGGTCGTAACGTCTGGCGAAACAGACAAAATAGTTTAGGTTCTTTGGAAAAGAACCTTTTTCATCTGTTTGGTGCAACAAAACGAAAATACTTGCGGGCGCAAGTATTTTTTACTATCTTTTAAAAAGGCTGTTTTATTCGGTAACGGAATTGGCTATTTGGTGGTTTCTGTTGCAGTTGCGCCGTTCACCTGAATTATCCCCTTTTTCTTAAGGGTTCGGATCGCCTGCGTGCTTAAGCGCATCGTTACTTTTTTGCCATCGATAACGAGGGTCTTCTTCTGGAGGTTTGGCTTCCAGACTTTTTTGGTGTGGCGCTGCGAAAAGCTAACATTGTTGCCAAACTGCTTGCCTTTACCGGTAATGTCACATTTATGCATAGTAAATCTCTTTCTTTAGACTCGGTGGGCTATTGTACCCGTTTTGCCTATTTATTTCAAGGTGTTCTTTCGCCGAAATTATTGTAGCTGCGGCTCCAGAATAATAAGCTGTTTCGCCTCTGGCAGCGTTGCGCCGGACTTCAGCTTAAACTTCGGCGTTGTTTCTGCTGGCTCCATGGACAATACATTCAATGCCTCATCTAGTGACTGCTGCGGAACCTCATACTTGAGGCCTTTTATGTCGTAATGTGTTGGGATGATTATCTTCGGGTCAATCTTCTTGATAAGCTTAGCTGCTCCGATGGGGTCAATCGTATAGCCGTTGCCGCCCACAGGGATGAGAAGTAAATCTATCGTCCCTAGCTCTTCAAGCTTTTCCTCTGGTAAATCGGGGTTTATGTGTCCAAGCACAGCAATACGCAAATCATTTATAACGAGACGGTAAATAATTGCGTTTTCGCCTGATTCATCGATGTGCGCCTGTGCCGGTACACCCAAGATTGAGATCTGCGAAATCTCGTACTCTCCAGGCATATCGATAGAAGCTCTTGGATCCTTTACTACGGTGTCATCCACCGGGCTCGTGAACAGAGCGATATTATCCTTTTTGGTAATTGATTTTTTACCGAGCTCTTTTAGGTTGTCGTCTATAACGACTGTTGCTTCCTTGGTGCTTATGCGCACACAATTAGCGCCAAAAAATTGCATATCCATGTGTTTTTACTCCTCTTTTTCTTTATCTTCTGATGTGGCTTGTCCGTTTAACCGATTTTGTTTATCAATAAGCACCTGCTTTTTTGCCGAAAGTGCCAGCAGAATAAACCGGTCGTTCACCTGCTCTCGGTATTCAAACTCCTTCGGGGTCATAACGGCGTACCGAATATCTTTGGACTCTTTTTCTTCAAGTTCGGCAATGTATTTCTCCAGTTGAGTCTGATTGATGTCTCCAACTATCAGTACATCAACTCCGCTTGATTCATCTCGGGTGAACTGTCCGGTAAAAAATGCCATTTCGACATTTCCCAGCGCCTTGAGCCTTCCGACACTTGAGACGTCATCGCTCTTTGACTTTACCGCTTTTGATGAGCCGAATATCTCTGACAGCGGCTGATAGTACTCGTAACCCTGATTTACCTCGTAGTACAGCTTATTATTATTTGTGTCGGACGAAATAATGCCTGCACTCAATAGGTTAGATAGCTCACGCCGGACAGAGTTTATCTGTTCGTCAATTTTTCGGGTAATCTCACGAACGTAGAAAGATCGGTTCGGATTGCTATAAAAGAGGTGGAGAAGTTTTACCCTCGTTTTAGAACCGAATAATTGCTCAATCATCTCACGCCTCCCCTATCATAATTTACACTGGCGAAACAAGTTCCCCAGTTATTAATTATTCTCGAGCTATCTTCAACTTTTTTTATCCGATACCCAATCGCCGTACCATCCGTACGCCTCTTTCCGTTTCTCAAAAAGAAACTTGAACCTAGCTTCGGGTAGAGGATGCGTGTCGTAGATTTTGTTTTGCTGTGTGCCTCGTAGATACCTTGCGTCACGCCTAATATATCTTTACGAATTTTTGTTGCTCTCGTCATGGGTTTCATTATAGCAGAGGTGAGTACGAGATTTTACGCTTGATCTAAAAACGCATACACTTTCTGCCGGACGTCCTCTGTTATTGAACACCAAATAATATCTGTACTTCGCTTAAACCAAGTCTGCTGACGTTTGGCGAGCTGCTTCGTTGACTGTATGATTCGGAGCTTTGTTTGTTCAAGTGTTTGCCGGCCAGCAAAATAATCTTTCCACTCTGCATAGCCGATACCTTTGAGTCCTTCGCATTCCCAACCATACTTTTTCTGCAGGTTCTCGACTTCTTTTTCAAGCCCTTGCTCTATCATATGATCAACCCGAGTCTTTATCCGTTTATCTAGTTCTGACTTCTCTATACGAATACCGATAATCAGTGTGTTTTCTCTTATTGGCTGTTTTGCTGGTTTGTGGCCTTTTGTCTCCAGGAGCCGGATGATGCGGCGCTTATTACGTACATCAATCATAGAGGTATCTAAATTTTCTGCGGCTGCTTCAGCCAAAAGCTCCGATATACTCATTTGGTTATACCTCTCACGTAAAGATCGGTCCCCTTTCGGGCTAAAGCTATAATCGTATAAGACACTATCGATATATAGGCCGGTTCCGCCAACAAGAAATGGCACATTACCTCTGGCGTGAATGGCGTCAATCGCCTGCTTTGCTTGGCGCTGGAATTCAACAGCTGTAAAGTCCTCACACGGTGAAACAACATCTACCAAATGGTGCTTTACTGTTTGCCGCTCGTGTAGCGCCGGCTTTGCGGTACCGATGTCGAGCTCCCGGCGAACTGTCCAGGAATCACCGGCAATAATCTCACCACGCAGATCTTCGACAAGCTGCAGCGCAAGCTGGCTCTTGCCTGACGCCGTTTGGCCAACAATAGCTACAACTGGTGCTGGCTTGGCTGCCATAGCTTCTCCTTTAAATCTACAGTGAATGCCGATGAAACCGTAATACCTTCAGCCTGCAGGTGCCGGGCATGAGCTTGCTTGCCGCCGGGGTAGCCCCTCGCTAATCCGCCTACTTTGTTTACGACACGGTGCCACGGCAAGCTCGGATCTCCGTAATGCGCGATTCCACCGACGATACGAGCAGCGCGAGGGCTACCGCATAAAGCTGCAATTTGCCCGTACGTCATGACACAACCAGAAGGTATTTGCCCCACGAGTGACTCCACTCGCTGCTTGAAGTTTGGAGGAAGCTCTTCGGAGGACATCATCGCTTCCCTTACAGGGATGATTTACTGACGCGCCCTTTCGCTTCATTCGCGACTGTTTTTAGAAAATCATCGACTTTATGTGCCTGATGAGACGGTTGAACCGCCATATCTTTACGAACCCGCGGAATAACCTGACCCGATTCAATCTCTTTTTCGCCAATGACAATCGTGTATGGCACCTTCATTATTTCTGCGTTACGGATTTTTTTGCCGACGGATTCATTCGTGTTATCAGTCGTAACACGAAGATTCAACTCGGCAGCTTGCTGAGATATCTGCTCAGCAAAAGCAAGCGTTGCATCCTCCTGGTTAACAGAGATAATCCTGATTTGTTCCGGCGCTAACCATACAGGGAACCTCCCGGCAGTGTGCTCAATGTAGACACTTAGGAAGCGCTCCACCGAACCAAGCAATGCTTTGTGTATCATCACCGGCTGGTGAGGCTCGCCATCATCACCAGCATACTCTAGGTTAAACCTATCCGGCTGTACAAAGTCGAGTTGTTCAGTTGCGCATTGCCAGCCTCTCCCTAGCCCGTCTTTAACAATGATATCGATTTTTGGTCCATAAAAAGCAGCCTCTCCCTCTTGCACGACATAGTCTAGCTTTAGCTCGTCAGCGACCTCAACTAACTTTTTCTGTGCACGTTCCCATAGCTTCTTGTCGCCGAGATATTTATCGCTGTCATCACGAAAAGACAGCTCCGCATGCCACTCCATGCCCAGCACATCATACATATCACGAATCATCGACATGATGTTGTACATTTCATCTTTTATCTGGTCTTCACGGCAAAACACGTGTCCGTCGTCCATAGAAATCGCTCTGACGCGCGATAACCCATGGAGTTCGCCGTGCTTCTCGTCACGATATGTCGTGGCATTTTCCATATAGCGTACCGGTAAATCTCGGTAGCTACGCGGTTTTGCACCATATATTTGAACATGGTGCGGACAATTCATGGGCTTCATCATGAAATCATCAGATGATTCTATGCTGCTAACATCAAATCTCTCGGGGTATTTCTCGTAATGGCCAGACACTTTATATAATTCTGTTCTCGTAATATGAGGAGTCCAGACACGTTGGTAGCCCGCCTCTTGCTGCAGCTCTTGAGAAAAGGCCTCTAGTTGATTGCGAAGTACTGTTCCACGAGGTGTAAACAGTGGCAATCCTGGACCCACCAGATTAGACAACACGAACAAATCAAGCTCTTGGCCTAGTTTGCGATGGTCTCGCTTCTTAGCTTCTTCGACCATAGTAAGGTGTTGCCGAAGCTCTTTTTCTGTTTCAAACGCAACTCCATAGAGCCGCTGCATTTGTGGCTTATTTTCATCACCTCGCCAATACGCACCAGCTACCCGCATCAGTTTAAACGCGCCTGTTTTACCAGTAGACGCCACATGCGGACCACGGCATAAATCTAAAAATTCTCCATTCTGGTAAAACGAGACATCGCCGACATCTGCCTTCGCATTTGTCGCACCTGCGATGCCAGCTGGTAAATCCAGCCCCATGACAGATGCATCAAGCTCTCTGGCAAGTGTCGAGCCTTCACGTTTTAAGTCGTGCAGCAGCTCAAGCTTGTAGGGCTGGTTTGCTTCTGTTGCCCACGCAATCGCGTCATCTATTTTTTTTGTCTGCCTTTCAAAGGGCTGATCTTCGGCGATGATCTTCTTCATCTCTGCCTCGATTGCTGAGAAGTCATCTTCGGATATAACATCTTTGCCGAGATCTATATCGTAATAAAATCCATGCTCTACTACTGGACCGACGCCAAATTTCGCGTCTGGCCACTTTCGCTTAATCGCTGCTGCCATAATATGGGCGAGCGAGTGTCGCATTGCGTGCAGTGCATCTTCTTTTTTTGACATTATAGCTATTATTGCTCCGAAACTATGCTTACTTCTGGGGTAGTATAACACGCTAACAGATATAAAAAGAAGCGTCGACTGTTCTCGCAACTACAGTCGACGCTTCTTTGGAAAAACACCTTCCAAAACTTCACCGTACATACGATAATAGCATGCTAGCGCTATAATACTAGTACTTATATATTGTCATTATTAACACAATCCTGTGCATATGCCGGTAATGTCGGTGGATATCTTTTGTTCACCTCTGGGCACTGGGCATGAATATTCCCTAAAAATAATGGCTTATTACAACGCGGAGCAGCACCCAACAGCCCTTAGCCCACAAGATTGCTATAGATCTCCTGCTTCGTGGGCCTCAGGTGCACTGCAAGGGGTATTCTTCGCAATTGGCTGGAAATATAAGGCTCCGAACAGGGAGCCACCTCTGATGAAATGATCTACTGTCCGAAGCCTTTTGCAAAGATTGGTGGGCGGTATAGGATTTGAACCTATCACCTCTACAACGTCAATGTAGCGCTCTAGCCAAATGAGCTAACCGCCCGCCTGTCTAACTCTTATGAGTACGCCGTCAATAATAGCGTATTTTATCTTTGGCCACAACTGATTTAAAGGAGCGTTTTACCGTACGGAATAGTATTGACATGTGTACATAGTTATGCTACCATAACCGGGTTAATCGGGAGGCGCTCAAGTTTTGAGTACCAGTAGAGGTTCGCTAAAGAGCTTTAAGCTCTTTTATGAGGAGATAGACTCTTCAGCGAAATCAATTAGTCGACTACGACGCGCAAGACGTTCTGTAGCACGTAAGTAGCACCACAGAAATCCTGCGTTCTGCCCTCGCAAAATACTGCGAGGGCTTTTTGATGCACAGAAACACACATGTTATCCACTAGTTTTTTGTTCAGCGTTATGTCAATATGTTGTCATGGTATGTATATACTGTGGTTCCGCAACGAAAGTAGTAAACTCCAGGCCACAAAAAAAATCCAACTCTGTTTGGCGTAGAAGAAAGTGCCTTGACTGTTCAGCTATCGTTACCTCTGTTGAGCATATTGACCTGGCATCAAGCTTGCGGGTAAAGCACTCAGAGGGCCTAGAGCCGTTTCAAAAAGAAAAGTTGCTTATCAGTATCTATGAGAGTCTTAAGCATGTTCAGGCAGCCCCAGAGAAGGCCAAAGAGTTAACTAGTACCGTGTGTGGCTTGCTTGTTGCTAGCGAAGCCGAAGATGCTACGATAAGCTGCGCCACTATTGCCTCAGTGACAGCTAAGGTATTGAAACGGTTCGATAACGTAGCAGGGCTCCATTACGAAGCGATCCACAAAAATAGCCGCTAAAACCTTGCCTTGCCTGTAAAACAGTAGCTGTATTTAGATGACTTTTTTATTATCTTCGGTGACGACTGCCTTGTCCGTCACATCAAACTTGCCGAGATACCTTCCGAAGAGCAGTCTTGTTTGCGAATATAGCCCAGACAATGAAAAAAAGACGATTGTCGTAAACGGCAAAAACACCCATTGCACAACCATGAAAAAGGTCCGACGCTTCTTGTAGCGCTTCGGTTTCGGCGGCAGCGTCTTCAGGCTTAAGAACATGGTAATCAGAATACCGGTCAATGCCACCGTCTGGACTCGGCTCGCCACAAACGGCAATTGGTTACTCACATAACTCTCCGGGTTAACGAGGAGCGGCACGAACGCAGCAAATGCGAGCAGTAACGGTGCGGTTGCCCAGCTCACATGCCCCTCGAGCAATCGTGCAAACTTAGCAATCAAATCTCTCTTGCGGATATTATTTTTCCGAAAGAAACCCATTTCTGCAAAATAAGCGACATCTGACGCGCCCCACGCCCATCGCCGAAGCTGCAAAAACTGTGCTTTAATCGTTTTCCTGAACGTGCTTGATAGTACGGCATCTTGATAAATCGGCAAATGAAGCGCAACCACGTCATGCTTCCCGTCGAAACGGAAATATGTTCGCCAGAACTGATGACCGTCCTCGACAATTGTGCGGACGCTCCAATAATCAGTCTCGATGAGTGAAGCCATACTTTGTGAATGAGAAGAGAAGTTGCGTATCGTATGCGGACGTAAGGACTGCACAATATTCCAGAATGAATTACCGGTCGCAATCACACGCATGAGTGCCGGCGCATCCCATATATTACTTGTAAAAATAGGAATCGGCTGGAAGGATACCGTCTTCGGATCAGGGCAAAGTAAATATGCATATGTAACGGCCGCGAAATAACTGGGGTGAGGTCGGTTGTCAGAATCGAGCGTCGTCACCACAGTGTTAATAGGGTCTATTTTGGCGCTTTTTAGATATTTCTCGAGCTCTCGGGCTGCAAAAGTGATGTTGCCCCCTTTGCCCACTACCTCGCCCGGTATATCAGCTGGGTGCTTTACTGCCATCGCATGCGCAAATTTATCGCCATATTCACGTACCAGGTCGTTGGCCACCTTATCAATTGCTTCACCGCCTCGTTCCTCATAAGCAAGCACAAGAATAACGTGTTTCATATCGTATTCGCAGTCGAGAACTGACTGAATAGTAGGTTCAAGCACTTCTCGGCTCTCGTTATAGGCAGCGATAACAACAGCATGACGCACGTCATCAAGTGCTATTTTGTTTGACTTTTCCTGGTATCTCTTAACGTTTCTTTCGTGCCAATCAGGGATATCGACTCGATCCTCGACCGTTCTCGTCGTTAAATCCTTCAGCATAAGCAGCCAAGGGAGTGCCATATGTCGTTGCATCAGGCGAAACCCTTGGATTGAGCGCACATTTAAGCCAATCGCCTTTGAAAACCACAACAGCAAATAACCAATCACGAAGACGACTGCAAGTATCGGGTTAATGAGACTTAGCATGAGGGGCAGCAGCAGAATCGTCCAGCTTAATAAACCAGGTAGCATCTCCATAAAGCGATATCGTCTGGAGCGCTCGTGTACATAAGGTATTTCGATATTCTTCATATGAGCTAGCGGAGCACAAACAGTGCATTAGTTACGATAATAATGAGGCCAAGCAGCAGCGTTGCGAGCGAAAGGATTGTGATAGAAAAGTACTTTCGCGATGGGTAGATACGCATACTAATATAGGCGTGAAGCAGCAATACGAAAATGGCCAGAACTACAAAGTATACGAAGTTCATCGCTGAACCAGCACTAAAAGCATCTAGCCCAAGATTAGAGCGGTAGCTGACGATATAGCTGCCACCGTCACCGCCGTCCAGACGCAGTAGCAAAATGATAGAGCCGACGAGGGCTAAAAACGTGTTCACGGAGAGTAGCGCTAAGACAGCGCGGTCTTGAAGATATTTTTTTGGGATATGCATATAGTTCTTAGTATAAAGTTGAACGGTGAAAGTTAAAAGTATTATAGATTTCGCAGTGCAAACTCTAGGTGTGAAATGGAGCCACCTACCAGGATCGAACTGGTGACCTACGCGTTACGAGTGCGTCGCTCTACCAACTGAGCTAAGGCGGCAAAACTGTCAGGAAATCTTCACCATGGTAGCAAATTGCCCCTGTTTCGACTAGCGCATTTTATCCATGCCACTTCAAGATATCTTTCACCGCAAAGTCCCGCTCGGCCTTTTTCTCTATATCATAAGCCTTGAGCAGCCATTGCTCCTCCGGGTGATAATCCGTCTTGCCGTACCACAGTTCAATGGGCTGAATGCTGCGCTCGGCAACTTCCCCGCGCCAGTTTTTGTACGTGATCTTTACTTGCTTTTCTGTTGCGTTGCGCTGATGCATATTCTGCTTCCACTTACCTAACTATATTACTAATCGCTACAGCTGCCACGAGCAGCCAAACCACATTCAAGGCGGCTGGCTGATAGGCGCGCTTAACCAGAGAAATTACTAGGATGCCAATTGAACCAGTCAGATTCAAGCCCTGATACACCCAACCAGTGGGCTCAACAACCTCGAAACTAACCAGTCCGTACGCCGTAACGATTGCCGCCGCACCGTACCAACCGAATACTTCAACTAGGAAACGCTTTGTTGCCATATATAAGCGTAAGTATAGCAATTATTTTTCTTTAAGGGTGTTATCCCTTCCCGTGCTTACAGCTTCAACGCACCTTTTAGAGCTTTCGCTAGTTCAAGTCGCCGGCGGACCCCAAGACAACTGACTTCGTGTCTGGCAAGGCGAAAACGAGGAGCGGAAGAAGCTGTACAAAGAAGTACTGCGATGAGCACCGGAGTTTTCAACAACGCCAGACACGAAAAAAGCACCCGGCGCAATGAGCTTTGCTCTTTGGCAGGGGTGCTTGATCAGTGTCTTGGCGGGCCCGACCGGATTTGAACCGGCGATCTCCTCCGTGACAGGGAGGCGTGTTAGGCCTCTACACCACGAGCCCGTGTTTATGTCGTTTTTAAGACAAGATGGATAATACCAGTTTGCCCCGTAAAAGGCAATCGGTACTACTCCTCGTTAGAATCAGCTGGCTCATCCTCGTTTTCTTGCTCTGGTAGCCGCAGATATACCCGGGCTGGCTCTTGTTCTTTCTTTTCGTTTACATGTGTTTCAACATCTTCAAATGTAAATAAGATGTGTGCAGCACGTACCGTTTCGCCTTCTCGCTCCAGCAGGTGTACGATTTGTAGCGCGTAGCCGATGTTAATGATGTCTGAAGTCTCGCCTTCCTCAAGTGAGAACAACACATCTACCGTTTGCGGAGCGATATCGCGACTCGTCCGTGTAATCTCGAACCCGAACTCACCGCCCTGGTTTATCGTTGCGGGGTCATCAGAATACTCTTCTGCCACCTCTGTAAACTCTTCGCCTGCACGGAGCTTGGCTTGAGCTTCTTCAGCCCGCTCCCAGGCGCTTTCGTCAAGCTCAGCTGCTACCTTCTGAGCGAGCAGCTGCTGATGGAGGCTACGCCGAAAATCTTCTATTGACCAATCCCAAAAATCACGCAGTACATCCTCTAGCACTTGGTTGCTATTGCCGAGCCTGTCCTGGCGACGAACGAGTGCTAACTGCTCGTCTATCTCTTGGTTAGATACACTGACATCGTTTTCATCCGCTATCTGGCGTATATAGGCATCGTTAATAACCTTCTCCAGCGCTCGCCGCCGAAATTCATCAAGCTGCTGTCTACCTACTTCTGTATCAAAATCAATGTTTTGCTGGTTCTCGTAATAATGAATGTAGTGCCTTAGCTCAAATAAATAGTTTTCATATGCAATGAACGTGTTTCCGCTCCGTGCTATCGGGAAAGGAACAACCTGGGTAACCCGATACATGAAATTAGAGGTTGTCTGATAACGGTACAGCGCTAGCGTCGTCCAGGTAAAAAAGCCAACAATAGCTAAAATTACCAGTACTGTTGTGAATGCTACAATGTAGCGCTTCGGATGCTGGAGGGGGTAGATAAATTTTCTGGCGCCGGAAAGAACTTCCTCACGGTGGTCTGAGACTGTCTTGTTCGTAATACGAGGAACGCCTTCCTTCCCGAGCTCTTCGGGTTCTTGGCGTTGGCGCACCTTCTCTTTCACTAATTTTTTTATTTTTTTCATGGATTAGTCTTCGGTTCCTTCTACTGTTTCAGTGCCTTCGGCCTCAACCAATTCAGCTGGTTCTATGCCTAAATCGCGCAGTGTCACGAGTAGTTTTTTGTAAATTGATGCCGGTTTCTCGACATCATGAATTATAAGATCCCCAATAAAAGTTTGCACGAGTATTGTACCATAACCAAGCAGTGTTTCCTGTAGGCCTTTTACCTCGTAATTTACACTTTGAATCTGCTTTAAGCTCATGTCGACGATGCTCTTACTGAACAGACCTTTTCGGGTGACCTGGATAAAGCGCTGATCCGTCACAATGAACAGACTAAAGTACCAAGCAATAAATGACGGCAGGAAGGCAAAAAAACCAACGACCATCCCGACCAAAAGCCCACCAAAGAAATAACCATAGCCAAGCTCAGGCCAGATAGCAACAGGGGTAATCCCGAGCACGGGGCCAATTAAGCCAATGATAAGCCCTTTGCGCATAACAACCGGATGCTTCCGAAATATAAAGAGTACTTTTTCTCCGTCCAGCTGTTCTTCGAACTGCTTATCACTCATTACGTAGTAGTATACTGGAGATACCTTCGCTGAGACAATTGATTGTGTATGAGATAATCATTACGTCGCACTGATAATTCAGTCCTAATGCTGGCTAAATTGACGATGCGCGCCGCAGTAAGCATATCTGTCCCGGTAGCTCAGCTGGATAGAGCGCCACCGTCCTAAGGTGGGCGTCGGGGGTTCGAATCCCTCCCGGGATACCAAGCTAAAAGTCAGGTCTTGTGCCTGGCTTTTTGCTTGGATACACGTGCAGCGTAATCGAACCCTCGGGTTCGGGCATCAAAGATGCGCACAGAAGCTTGCTTCGAGCACATCTGTAGATGCATGGAATCATCCCTCCCGGGATACCAATAAAAGTAGTCGACTCTACGTCGGCTATTTTTTATTGGTCGTTCGCGAAGAGGACTCAACCCCTAGGGTCCGCACAAAACTGAGCGTGCAAGAGCTAGCTCCGAAAAAGCGATGTCCGTGCAAGCGCAGCGCATCACTCCCGCCCAAAAAACATTTAAATGCACCAGTCGACTGGTGCATTTAGATAAGATTGTATGTGTCACACTTTTTTACGCGTGGGTGTGCTCCTCATGAACAGTTTTGTACTCAAATAGTTCTGATTTTTTGAACCAATGATCTATTTCTTCTTTGGCTTCTTTCGGATTACCGGATGCGTGAATGATGTTCGCTGCGCCCTTCTTCATAATCGATGCACGGCCGAGGCTCAAGTGTGCGTAATCGCCACGGATAGTGCCAGGCAGAGAGTCTTTCGGTCCGGTCGAGCCGACCATTTTCCGCACAATCTCAACCGCATGCCCGCCTTCAAGCACCATAGCAACAACTGGCGTTTGGATAAGAAATTTACGAGTGGCTTCAACTATCATCGCGCCAATCTCCTCAATAGACTCATCGTACTCAACGCCGTAGGAGTCCCAATCTTTCTTTGTCTTTTCGCCGACAATCGGAATAAGATCGTCAGGGTAATGCTTCTTTGCCATTTCATATGTTGCCTGAAGCATCTTCATGCCGACTAGCTTCAGCCCGGCTCGCTCAAATCGAGTAATAATTTCGCCGACTATCTGCCGCTGAATCGCATCCGGCTTTATAATTACTAATGTTCGTTCCATATGCTATATACCTCTGTTTACGTTAACTAATTTTGTTGCCCTCCATTGTAGCAGATTGCTACAGAATACTGTGCATCAAGAATGATAGTGTCGTACAATATACATATGCAGTTTGAAAAAACAAAAACAGACTTTTTAGAATATCTCGAGATAGAGCAAAACAAGTCGCAGAAAACTATCCGGAACTATGACCATTACTTGTCTCGGCTGCTCGATTTTGCTGGTGACATAACAGTAAAAGACATTACACCCGAACTTATTCGAAAATGGAGACTGTGGCTAAACAGACTTGGCACCAATACATCGGATGAACTCCAAAAAAACACCCAGAACTATCATTTAATCGCGCTTAGAAGTTTTTTGCGGTTCTGTGCAAAGCGGGATATCCCTGCCATTAGCGCTGATAAAATCGAACTGGCGAAAACAAATAGAAAACAGGTAACGCACTTGTCTTATGAGGAGGTTCAATCTCTCTTTGGTGTCGTAAAAACAGAAACGCCGATCGGCCTTCGTGACCGAGCTATCCTCGAGCTGTTGTTCTCGTCTGGACTGCGAGTATCTGAGCTGATAAACCTAGATATAGATCACGTAAACCTAAAGCGGAAAGAATTTACCGTCAGGGGAAAAGGCCAGAAAGACCGCCCGGTCTTTATCAGTGAAGAGGCGGCCGATTGGCTAGAAAAGTACCTGGAGAAGCGCAAAGATACGAGCCCTGCCCTTTTTATACGCTACGGCGGCCATAAAGAGGCCGATACCAGTGGAGATTTTTTACGCTTAACAGCTAGGAGTGTCCAGCGAATGGTGAGCAGATATGCAAAGCTTGCTGGCATCACAAAACAAGTAAGTCCACACACATTGAGACACTCATTCGCAACCGATCTGCTCATGAATGGCGCAGACATAAGAAGCGTGCAAGCCATGCTCGGCCACAGCAACATCGCTACAACCCAAATTTATACCCACGTTACTGACCCGCACTTGCGTGAAATGCACAAAAAATTCCACAGAAAAACAGCAGAGTAGACCTCTTGGCTCTTAGTAACTAAAAGTTACAATCGCCATCTTCGCTCTCGCCAAAACCAGGACCGACTGAGTACGGTTTACAGATAGATGCCCCTTCAAGAGCAAAGCCAGGATAGTCGAATGTCTCACGCAGAGGCACCCGTACCTGAATACGCCTGAGCACATCACTTGCACGCCCTGTTGAATCGATGATTGCCTGCTGGTTTGCAAAACGCAGAACGTCACTACCGACCCCTTGCCCTTCAATGTACAGCGAGGCATTTGAATACACAGAACGCACTGTCATGAGGTAACCAGCAGTCCCGGCAGCCGCAAGGCCAGATATACGATGGTTGCATATTCTTGGGTTTACGTCATCGTTGACATCACATGTCACCTGTATGATTCTCCCCTGATTAGCAAACTCACCAGCTCCTGCAGAAAATCCAGTTGCAGAGGCTGCCCCACCACTGCTTGCCGGACGCAAGAATACCGTCATTGTATTCTCTATAAGTGCCTGTCGGCTCATGTTAGATAACGGCGTTAATGTAACCCGTAATACTGGCGCAGCATTGCCAAAATTACTTGGCAAGTCACTTCCTGCCCCCGAAAGCGCTGGTGCACCCGGAAATGGCTCTGATTGCCAACTAAGACGTAAGTTATCAATCGCAATCTGATCACCATTCTCATCAACGCCATTAATATGAATCACTTGAGGAGTTTGTTGGTCAATAGCGCCATATTCGAGACTAGTCGGAGCAGGATCAATCAATATACAGGTGTACCTCACGTCATCTCCGTCTAATAGTGGATCAGCTGGCCAGCTGGAATCTACGTCACAATCTGTCTTATCTTCTAGCGGATCACCGTTTTCAAGCCTGGAGGCCAGCATTTCGGCAGCGTCGTTCACGCCGGTTTCCGCCGCATAGAAAGCTTGTGTACTTAATTGCCGGTCAAGCGCCGAACGCTGCTCACGACTTACGATACGGACAAAACCAATCGTAATCAGTACCAATATCGCCATAATAATGAGCGTAACAATAATTGCTGCAAACCCGTCCTCGTTTGTTTTTTCGTGCTTTGTGCTTCTAGGCATGGCTCGTAGTAAACCTTTTAATCGTTATGCTTATAATACCACTCTTCATTAAATTCTCCTCGAAACAGTGGTAGAGAGTTCGGATATTGCACAAAATTCTGCACTTATTGCGCCGGTCCTGCAGATGACCCGCACAGCATCTGCTGAATCATGTGGCACAAAATCACCTGCGGCATCAACACCCTGCAGCACATCGTCATCACCATACACCATCCATAAAACGATGCGGTACTGGTCTGCAGTATCGGGTACGGCCTCTATATCAAAACGAGTTAACCGCATATTCTCACCAAGCAGCTCTGCACCATCATCGGATAAGCTTCCTGTTGGGCAACCGGCATCTATCTCGTCCTTAAATATGCCGTATGCGCCGGGGTTATCCTGATCACCAACTTGGCTGCCCAGCTCGATAGAGTACCGATTATTGCCAATGCAAAAAGCGTTCACTTGACCGTTGCCATCTCGCTCAATAATAGGCTCTGCTCCGCTAAACTGAACGCTCCGGCTTACCTCATCCATGATAGAGCGAGCTGTATCTTGTGTTCTAGTCGCGATAACACTCTTGTAATACATCCTTCCGACCTGGATCAAGCCAGCTGCAGCAGCAACGAGAACTAAAGAAAACACGGTCATTGCCAACATCAGTTCTACTATCGTAAAGCCGTCTTGTTTGGTGTGCTTTCGCCGCTTTATGTACATCACCCATCCCTCGAGTTAATACCGTAAACAACGCGGATCTGATCGATACCGCCGCCTAGACGTTCCCAACGAACCGTAACGGTAAACCTATCGACTGTATCGCTCTTTGCGACATGGACGTGATAAAAGTCGTCGTACAGGCACGCTGCAGGATAGTTTCCGTCAGGATCACCAGAAGTTAAAATTGCGTCTTGTTCATTTTGCGGAATCGTTGCGCTCGCATCAAATTGTGCCACTGTATCAGAGCTGCCAGCATCAGGGTTTGCCACACAAAAGCCGTCGCTGCTGCCATAGATTATCTGACTGTTAGCGTCACCAGAGGAGGCGATTGACCTAATCGCCTCTAGCTGCTGTTCGGCTAATTTCGTTGCCCTTGTCCTCTCCTGTGACTGCTGTGTGAGCCGAATGCTCCGCGTAGCCGTAGCATACGCCCCAGCTATAACAGCACCGATTATTGCCAATGCAATCAGTACTTCAACAATCGTGTCACCTTTTTGTTGTTTGTTTAGAACCCACATTGATCTTCGTATTTCCCTTCGGCATCTTGGTCTATGGTAGTCGTAAACTGGCGACCATCCTTCCCTAAAATAATAACAGCTTTTCTATTGCCATTGTTGCTCTCCATGCAGACATAAATAGCATCGTCGCCACTCACGCGCTGGAGACTGCCTGATTGGTTGATTTCATTTAAAGACTGAAAACTTTTATACAAGCTTATCGCCTGTGTGCCAGAATCAATGCCTCCATCTTGCGCCTGCCGACCAAAATCAGATAGATACGCAACATATTCCAAATCATCTGCGCCAGACTCATCAGTGAACTTTACGACTCGGAGTCCCCATGGGTTCTCGATCGACACATCCAGATTAACTGCTGGGCCGTTAAGGGGTGTCAACTTCGCACTACTGAGAGATCCAGGACTGCCAAGGGCTGGCCGAAGACCGGCGATAGTTGATGTGGTAACGTTATTTTCGTTGAATATAAGCGCCTTACCCGCAAAGACACAGTCTTTACGTGTGCCCTGCTCACTTCCCGAGAAGGCGCTGATAGACAAAATGCTCGAGCCGTCGTCCTCGCAGTTGAAGTCATCTCGAGGGAAATAGCCATTTGATACGTCATTTATTGTTGCCTGTATGGCTAGATCTACGTCTCGAACGCCTTGCTGGTACTGGATTTGCTCTTGCCGGCCATTCACTGCTATCAAAGCAGCGACAAGTATAAACCCGCTGACAGCTAAGAAAATAAGTACTTCTAAAATTGTATAACCTCTGTTAGAGGTCTTCTGCTTCATGGAATTAGTATAGCATAAGCGTGATCGTAAAACTGCTCAGTGTATCAGTACAGAATGAACGCGTCGCGGTACCACTGTGTGATCTGCTCACCAAATAAAAATACGATGAAGAGCGCCGTGAGCAAAAAGGGGCCAAACGGCAACTTTCCGCCAAGGCTAGTCTTTTTCAGAAGCAGCTGCGGAATAGCTATGAATGAACCGAGCAAAGATGCCACAAAAATAGTCATAAATCCAAGAATTGGGCTACCGACAAGCAGACCTATACCAAAGCCGCTCCGAACATCTCCGCCTCCCATCCATGCCCCTCTAGATACACGATGCAGCACATAAAAAATACCGCCGACGACTAATGAACCGCCAATGGCACTAATTATTACGAAGGCATCTTGTAGTTGAACCGCTCGCAACACGACAATGATAACTGCCAGTGAAAACAGGGCGATATTCAGTTTGGTCGGCAATATCATCCATCTCACGTCGTACACAAATAGAGCGACTGCTACCACTAGTACTGCTAGCCAAACGGTAAATACTGCCCAGCCGAAACCATCAAGCATAAATGGCCAAAACGCATAAGATATAAGAAAAAGCGCTGGGGTTAATAGCTCAGCAACAGGTGTATCTTCAATCTTTTTTCCGCAATAACGACACTTGCCGCGTAAGTTAATCCAGCTAATGATCGGAAGCAAGTCTTTTGGTTGTAGAATCTTTTTACAATGTGTACAGAACGAACGGCCTTTTAGAACGGAGAGCTTTTGTGTCTTTTTTTTAGTCAGCTTACTGTTCTGGCGCATCCGCCACACTAGTGCATTAACAAAGCTGCCCAACGACAGGCCGACAATAAGCAATATTAAATAAACCATTATCACTATGATACCAAAAACAGCGGTGAAATCACCGCTGTTTTGTTTCGATAAACCAAACCTGGCGTTCTATCGGTTATCGAGACAGTAGATAGCACCACCCTCTAGCTCAGTAAAGAGTGCAAATTGCCGTGTATTCGAGTTACTGTTAACCTGCTCGCCGTCACATTCGTGCCCAACAGCATACTGGAATGTTCCCACGCTAGCTCCTGTTGCAGCACCATCATCATTTGATACAGATGATACATAATCAAACTCGAAATTGTTGCCCGTTTGCGGGTCAGTAATATCAACATTACCTAGGTATCTAGCTTCGAATTCATCAAGCTGCGTCTGATTCTGTGGATAACGGCCATTGTTGTTGCCGGCATAGTTGCCAAGCTCTGCGACGACTCGAGAGGTGACACTCTGACGTGCCTGATTACGTTGGTTCCTCTGTAGCTGAGGTATAGCTACAAGCACAACCACGAGAATAAGTGCTGCGATTGCCAACACGATCATCACCTCGATAATTGTGAAGCCCTTTTCATCTTTTTTTACGCTTTTTTTCATAATGTTATGGTGCCCTTTTCATCTTAAATTATGCTTATGGTTGTAATTTTAGCTAAGTTATAAAGCAAATGCAAGTTCGACTACTGCAGATGGGCTTAATTGAATGCATCAGTGCCAACCAATCCGTATATCGGCAGCAGTATAGCGGCGACAATAGTAAGGGCAACAACACCAAGTACGATCATTAGGATAGGCTCAATAATCGTAGAAATGGTCTTTATCTGGTTGTCTACTTCTTTTTCGTAGTAGCTGGCAGTTTTTTCAAGCATATCCTCAATTGCACCAGATTGCTCACCGATTCGAAGCATGTTTGGCACCAACTCAAGAAAGTTCGGGTCATGCTCAAGTGTATCTGACAGCGCCTTCCCGCCCCGGACTTTTTCGGTGGCCCGTTTGAGTGATTTTTCAATATGATAGTTATTAACTGCACTGGCAGTGATATCAAGCATTTGAATAAGCGGTACGCCGCTCGCCACCAGTGTTGTACCGGTGCGTGCAAAGCGCGCCATATACATCTTCATAAAAAGCTCACCGATGGGCCATGCGCGCATCTTGAACTTATCGATATAGCGCTTTCCGCCCATGCTTCTCGCCCACCTGCTACCAAAGAAGACTGCCAGCCCAAGCAGTATCACAAAAGCCCACCAATAATTAATCATGAAGTCAGAAAGTGCCAGCAGCGCACGTGTTAAAAACGGCAGCTGAGCCCCTGACAAACCATCGTACAGCTCACGTACCTGAGGGAGAACCGCTACAAGCATAAATGTAACAACACCAAACATAACGAGTAAGACAACCAGTGGATATACCATCGCGCCGCGAACCTTGCTAAGTATCTCCGCATCTTTTTCCTGCTGGTCTGCAAGACGCTGGAGTGACTTATCCAGCGTACCTGAGGCCTCACCAGCTGCAACAAGGCTGACATAAATTTCATTAAATACATCCGGGTGCCGCGAAAGCGCATCCGAGAAGGTTGAGCCTGCTTCGATATCTGAGCTTACCTGAGAAATAATATATTTAAGCTCTTTGTTCTCTGTCTGGTTGCCGACATTACGCAAACTCTGAAGCAACGGCAAGCCTGCATTTATAAGTGTAGAGAGCTGCCTGGAAAAAAGAATTCTGTCCTTTGCCTTAACCCGCTTAAAAAACTTGCCAATTCCACCGCTGCTCGCGTCTTTTGCGACAATTTCCAGTGGAGCTAGCCCCTGCTGCTTGATCAACTTCGCAGCTGCCTGCTCACTGTCAGCCTGCACCTCAGCAGAAACTTTTTGGCCAGTAGCCGAGTCACGAGCTGTATATCTAAAGGCAAGCATCTTTTATTCTACCCTCGCATCAGCCTATCTAATTCTTCAAGATCAACGGCAACCATCCTAGCGTCATCATATGTAATCGCGCCATTATGGATCATCTCCACAAGTGTCTTATCCATGGATTGCATACCGTGCTCGCCACCCGTCTGTATGACTGCCTCTAGCTGATGAGTCTTGCCTTCACGGATAATGTTACGAACCGCCGGTGTCGCCACCAGAATCTCCGCGGCTGCGACACGTCCACCACCTATTGACGGTATAAGCCGCTGAGAGCATATAGCCATTAGTATATTTGAAAGCTGGGTGCGAATCTGCCCCTGTTGGTGAGGCGGGAATACGTCAATCATACGATCAATACTCTGCGCTGCAGAGTTGGTGTGCAATGTCGCGAACACCAAGTGTCCGGTTTCTGCGATGGTTATAGCTGAAGCAATCGTCTCAAGGTCACGCATCTCACCGATAAGCACGACGTCCGGGTCTTGCCGAAGACTGCTTCTTAGGGCTGCAGAGAACGAGTATGTATCGTAATGGACTTCTCGTTGTACCACCACTGATTTTATCGACTTGTGGGTAAATTCAATCGGGTCCTCAATGGTGACCACATGCTCGGACCGTTCCTGGTTTATTTTATGCAATAGCGCAGCGAGCGTAGTTGACTTACCGGAACCAGTCGGCCCGGTTACCAATACCAGCCCTCGAGGATATTCTGCAAATTTATTCACTACTTGCGGCAAACCTAGTTGTTCGATGGTCAGAAGTTCGTTTGGAATTAAACGAAGCGCAGCAGCCAGATTGCCCCTTTCATGAAAAGCATTAACTCGAAATCGCCCTAAATCACCAAACGCAAAGCTAAAATCGAACTCTTTGTCTTTTAGTAGAATCTGCTTTTGGTCTTCATCTAAGATAGCGAAAACGAGCGACTCCACGGTTTCTTCTGTAAGCGGATCTACGCCACCGCTTACCGGCACAAGAGAGCCATCTACACGAAGATACGGCGGCAAGCCTACTTGAAGGTGTAAGTCAGAAGCCTTCTTTTTGATAACTTCCTCTAGTAAGACCTCTATCCTAAGTTGTTGTGATGCTGCCATTATGTGCCCCCTCTTTATTCCAATTCCGCGGCCGCGACCCGATTTACTTCAGTTAATGTTGTATAACCTGCCAGTGCTTTTAAGTAGCCATCCTCACGCATACTAATCATGCCTTGCTTTTGCGCCTGCTTATGGATTTCGCTCGCAGTGGCACGATTGAGAATCAGTTTTTGTATTTCGTCTGTTATTTCGAACACTTCGTATAATCCCATCCGACCCTTATAACCACCTGGTGTTTTCTGGTTATCAGTGCCTTTATATAAAGTATAAGCGTTTTGACCCTTAAGTGGCAAGGTCTTATAGCCAAGATCTTCGGAAACAGGCGGGATATCTTCTTCTTTTTCTGGAAGCATTCTTCCAATTGTTTTTTGTATAGCTGCCGTTTCTGTGTCTGATGACTGATAAGACTCCTTGCCTTCATCTGCAATTCTACGCACGAGCCGCTGGCCAATCACCGTATGTACGGTGCTCGCAATAAGGAACGGCTCTATCTCCATATCAAGCAGCCTAGGCAATATGCCGGCAGCCGAGTTCGTGTGAAGTGTACTAAAGACAAGGTGGCCGGTTAGGGCTGCCTGTACAGCGAGCTGAGCGGTCTCTTTGTCACGAATCTCACCAACCATCACGACATCAGGGTCTTGCCGCAAGATTGACCGCAAGCCAGACGCAAATGTCAGGCCAACGTCAGCATTTACCTGAATTTGGTTGATCCCCTCCATCTTATATTCGACAGGGTCTTCGAGTGTCACGATGTTAATGGAATCGTTTTTTATTTCCTGTATCAGTGCATAGAGCGAGGTTGATTTACCGGATCCCGTCGGTCCTGATGTCAAAATCATGCCGTTCGGCCGCTCCAGCCCAGTTCTAATCGTTCGAAGCGCCCGTCCATGATAGCCCATTTCCTCCAGCTGTAGACTGGTCCCAGACTTATCCAGCAGACGAATCACAACTTGCTCACCCCAGACGATTGGCGCTATCGCGATACGCAAATCAATCGGGTTGTTTTTTACCATTACCGTAAACTGGCCATCTTGCGGAATCCGATGCTCGTCAATCTTTAAGTTCGACAAAATCTTTATGCGGGACACAAGCGGAGCTTCGGTGCTCTTCGGCAGCTTCATGATCTCGCGCAACACACCATCTATCCGGCAGCGTATTTTTAATTCATGCTCCAGCGGCTCGATGTGAATATCACTCGCTCTATTGTGTGCCGCATATTCTAAAATCATCGTCAGCGCCTTACTTATCGGGGAGTCCTGGACGATTGTCTTTATGCCATCGTCTTGTTTTTTGCCTTTTTTAGTATTGTCTACACTCTCAACATCTGCTTTGTCTTGATCTTTGGTGCCAAACGTCTCACTCACTTGCGTGCCGATTGTTGATTCGTACTGCTTCAGGATGTTGCGAATGCCTTCTTCGGAAGCTGCGTACACCTTGAGCGGACGACCAATCCGGTTCGAAAGAAAGTCAACCGCTTGTACATTGCCTGCATCCAGCATCGCTACCACAAGCCTACCCTGCATCTCGCCAAGCGGTACCGCCATATAGTTTTCTGCGATATCGCGTGGAAGCAGAGATAGCACCTCGGGCTTTATAGTTGTGTCCTGCAGGTTCACGTACGGAACCTTGGAGGCGACGGATATTTCTCGCGTGAGATCTTCGTTGCTGATGCCACCTTCAGAAACGAGTAGTGCGAATAACGGCTTTTTTTCTTCTTCGGCTTTTTTACGAAGCTCATCAAGCTTGTCCTCGGTTATGAGGCTATCCTCAACAAGTTGCTTTTCTACTTGTCTTTGAGATGATTGGGAAAGCACGCTCATGTCAGCTTACTCTCCTTTGCTAATTTGATGAACCGAACGGTGATACGTTACCTTCTTCATCTCCGACACGAATAAGTTGCGTAGGGTTAATCGACTCGTCATTAAAATAACGCTCATCAGGGCTTATAAACTCATCTGTTATAGCCTCAACTACTTCTGCCTGCTGTGGCTCTGTTTCTGGATTACCGAATAAATAGCCGGAGATAAAGAAAGAAAACACTGCGCTTATTATCACGATTACCAGGATTAACGTTATGTCTTTCTTTTTCATCTTACGGTTTCCTTCTCTACGGTAAATACTTTTTCAGGCTGGAAGTACGAGTTTGCAATAACTTCTAGACGAAGCGAATCGTCATCTCCTCTTAAGGAAAGACGATTAATATTAAACGGACGCACAGATCGCTCAAACGCTGAGACAAGACCTTGGATAGCTTCATAATTACCAGCAACTGCTACGCTGAATGGAATATCTACGACATAATCTCCAGCCAGGTCGCGCTGGGACAGCTCATCGTCACGTCCGGTTATCGACGTTATTGCCACATTTTCAGCGTTTAGGATTTTCTCAACACTCGTCACAAGTGCCGGGAAGTCGTAGGAACTTGGCAAGGCGTCCAATACGATACGTGCGTTGTCGCCGTCACGCTCTCCATCTCCGTCACTAGCACCGCCGATGACATTCTGGGGTGTCGAAACAAATGCTTGATAAGAGATTTTCAATGACTCTGCGGCCGCTATATTATCCTGAAGCTGCTGCTTCGCAGTCTCTTTTTTCTCAATCACGCGCGCCTGATAGCTTCGCTGGGTTAACAGAGCATTCACAGCAAAACCGGTAAAGACCAGCACAAAAGCAGCGATGGCAACAGCAATAACCACAGTTGAGTTCGCTTTATCAATCTGCACGTGCTTTAGAGACACGTTCATCTTCTTAGCCATTATTCGTTATCCTCCTCATCCGGTGTCCTAAACAGTGCTTGAGGACGCTCAACCTCAGATCTAGTCGTAATCCGCTCAGAAATCTGCAGTGATACATCTTGGTTGCTGTCGAATATTACCGGGTCAAAAGAAAGCTCAATCGTATAGGACGTCTCGTCGTTTGCCCTGCCAAAGCTCGACAGAACAACATCAGAGAATGCACGTTCACCATTATTATCAAGATTTTCTTCAGCGTCAGACCCGTTTACCGAAACTGTGTACGTCGTAAACTTTATAGTATCTACAAACTTGTTTACTGTAGCAAGGCTTGCAGTTTCGCCAGAAATTTCTATCCTACTCTCCTCGAAGTCAACATCTAACCTATTAATGCTCACATCAGAAGGAGTTATTGTAGTGATGAAGTCAAAAAGTCTTGATACAACCGGCTTATCATCATGTAGGCTGTTTATCGTGTTTAGCTGATTCTGCACAGTAAGGACACGATTGATGTCTTCTATTTCCTGAATGGTTCGAGTGTCTTGCTCGATGTCCTCTGTCAGGTTAGAAATATGAATTCTTTGTAGTCCATATACCGTACCTGCCAACACCGCCAACAAAAAGCCGCAGGCGCTAATAACAATGACTGACACCGTAATAACAAGCCGCTTCGTTCGTTTTGTGCGTATGTACTCGAGCTTTACATCTGGTAGTAAGTTAAATTGAATCATTCTTTTCTCTCCGCTAGCCCAGTGGCAACTCCAAAGTAATTCGATACGGAAAGCAACTCATTTTGCCGGCTCGGATCGAACGAAGTGTTCCGCCACGCATTACCGATTTCGATACTGATGCCGAACTTATTCGCAAGATACAATGGGAATTCAGGAAGCCGGGATGCGCCGCCGGTTACGATAATCCGCTGGACCGGCATATTAACGTACCGTGTCTGGAAGAATTTTATGGACTTCTCTATTTCAGCTACCAGCAGGTCAACGGTACTGATGATTGCCTGGTGAATTTGACCCTCTAACTTGTCCTTTGACAAACCAAACTTGAAAACAAACTGCTCTGCCTGCGCTTGATCAATACTCAGGTTTTGTGTAGCGGCTTTCACAAATGCCTCTGTACCGGTTGGAATTGCTCGAGTTAACCTTGGTGCGCCA
Organism: Candidatus Saccharimonadota bacterium; assembly: GCA_050486305.1. Classification (GTDB taxonomy): domain Bacteria; phylum Patescibacteriota; class Saccharimonadia; order Saccharimonadales; family SLHW01; genus SLHW01. The sequence continues at coordinate 94,561 of JBJHDA010000002.1, read as the reverse complement.
TTCATAACAATGACAAGATCGGTGCTCGTATTACCGATATCAAGCACCATCTGCGGCTCAGTCGCATCCTGTGGCACCATAGCCCTGACAAGCGCCAAATTATCTGGCTCAAACGCAACAACGTTTAAGTCTATCGACTCTAATACATCGAGTCGTCTTTCTACCAGGTCATTAGCCACACTCGAGAGCAATATCTCTACTTTTGTTTTATCAACAGGAGAGTCGCCGATAAGCGCCCAGTCTACCTTAGATTGATCAAGAGGCGTCGGTATCATTGAGTCTGCCTGATACTTAAGGGTTTTCTTTAGCTCCTCGGTACTAAGGCGCTCTACATCAAACACAGCAGTAAAAACGCGGTTTGAAGGCAAACCGACTGCTACGTTCTTGCTCGTTACCCCAACCTGATGGACCAAATCCTTCACTGTCTGCGCAAGCTTTTGCTGGTCTGCTTTTGAATCACTGGTTGCTATTCGACGATCAATCGGCACCTGACCATAGCGGTGCAACGTTTTGACCGGACCGCTGCCCTTTAGTTCGACTACTCGTATCGCTGTTGTTCCGATATCGAGGCCAAAGAAATCTGATACCCCACTCAGTATGCTCATATTATCCTTATCTTATCATAATGCTTTTGTTTTAATAACGTTTTTATCATTTTTTGTCCCTATAAAATCGGCGGCAAGCTCGTTATTGAGTCATAGCGGCTTTGCCCAGGCGCTCCTGTAGACGGAATAGCAGGATTCGTCAGGTAGAGTTCAGGGCTAAAGTTAAATGTTTCTGCAGCACAGACACTCCGGCTCACACCGCCTTCACAGGTCTCATTGCTGTTGTAAGGAAACTCTCCAGGTGAACCGAAACGAAGAGAAGAGCTCGCATAACGATTCAAGAAAACATTACTCGCAATAAATGCCCCATTGACTTGCAATGCTGTGGTGCAGTCATCATAAGCTGAAGAAAGTACAACCGCAGCAGCGCCACTAGCGCATGTATATATATTGCCGCCTGTGCCATCAGACCGCGGTTGCGCGATATATATACCATCGAGTCTTTCAATGCTTGAGTCTATATAAATGTCACCTGAGACTACCAAATAAAATGAAGGGATCTGTCCCGTATTCGACCAAGAATCACTTGCGTACCTTACGTTTCGACGGAGCTGAACATCACCATTAACATACAGGGCGATATCCTTACCATTACTAAGCGTGTTATTCCCTGTATCTGTCACAAAGCCGCCATCACGAAAGTAAACCCCGGAAGAACCGTTTATTATGCTCGCGAGATTATTGGTTGTCGGAGTAGCATCAGGCATTTGTCCAAAATAATCCTGTGTGCAGCTTGGGGATTGGTAGCCGCCTCCATAAGTTGAGTTAGCAACTGAGCTACCGCTATTTGCGAAAGTAAGCCCTTTTGTTGGCTGAGGGACGGTATTCCGCATTTTTGCGCTTGCAAACTGGGAAATCTGGCTCATTGCTAATGCCGCGAACTGTGCGCCAGAACCGTGTGTTCTATCTGTATCAAATAGTGCGCTGATAACGCCAGGATTACTTGAATCACATGCACCGACAAAGCCGTTTGTAGCCATTACGTCCGCGCCAAAAGCTGATACGTACGGCTTATCATAAGCATTCACGGTATATTCATCCCCAGATCCAGGGCAATCAAGCGGATTTGGGTTCAGGTTGTTTACTCTCACAGATAGCTCATACTCTCCAGCACTGTTTACGACAAGATTGTTTCGCGTTATGCCAGACCGTGCACTGTCCTGATTGCTAAATGTTATAGTGCTCGGGCTAGCAGTCATCTGGCCGGTATTAGACACTCCGCTACCCGATATAAAAACAGTGAAGCTTCTCGACCGCGCATTTGAGCCCAGATTCGAGACGCCAAAGTTAAATGTAGCGCTAAACGGCGTTCCTGCTTCGACATTATTCGGAGACGTCGTTAAGTTGCCACACGATATACTGGCGCATGGACCAACAGTTCTCGAGCCAGTGTGTACGGCGGATATCCCTTGCATATTTCCTGTGTATTCAACCCGTACCCGGAATGTTCTTGACCCAAAATCCCTGTAAGGTTGAAGGTCGAATGTCTTTGATGATCCTCCGGGAGATAAATTATTATTCCAGCTCCCTCTGTATACCCACGAGCCGTCTACTAGTTCTTGTAGTCGCGCTCTGTAGGTATTACCGGATTGACCGCTAAACTGGTAGGTAAACGTATTGCAGTTTGCCGAAGCACTCGTTATTGATGGCGGGGTGATATAGACTCGGACACACCGCGTAGCCGTATAACGCCAGCCTGTACCGGAGCCGCTTGGGTGCCCAGTATTATTGAGGGTCGGCTCAGATTGTCCACGGAAAGGTGATATCCTTCCGCGAAAACAAACGACGGTATCATTCTGTACATTGCCTGGCAATGAATAAGTGGCTGACCGTTCTGTTTTATTTGAGCCAGCGTTTATAGCAGTTTCTGAACGATTCATTATATTCGACCAAGAAGAGCCTCCGTTCGTACTCACCTGGATTTGGTGCGTATAGCTGTTTCCTCTCCCGTTCCCGTTATTCCGAATTTGGTTGCGTATCGTGAAGGAGGTGCCAGGCGCATAGCGGAACGATGTCCCCGGAGACGTGCTAGTAGAGGTGCTCCGGTTAATTGAATAGGTGTTGTGTACATAATTCCAATTAGTAGGCGTATACGTCGGCAGCCCTGCTCCTGCTCCGAATGGGTTCCCGCAACGACGACGCAACTCATAAACTATTGAGCTGCCGTTTCTTATAACAATCGTAGGCTCTGTTTGAGCGCTACTCATATTATAAAAACGCACGTCGATAACAGTTGTACTATTATGCACTCTGGCTGAATTAAAGTTGCTTGTTCGGCTCTCAGAACTGATAGTAATCGCAGGATTGCTTAGTCTAAGTTCAAGCTCATTCCACTGAGCTGCGCTCACCGAACGTGATGTAGGAGAATTTATGCCAAGAAGCGTTTTTACCACAAACGCTGCACCTATTCTTTTTTGCCTTTGAAGACAAGTAGCACCGGAGGCCAAGCTTCCAGCATTATAGGTAGTTCTTAGGTAATTTAGCAGGTCTGCCTTCCGTTGCTCTTGGGTGCCACCCGAACGTACTGCACCAGTAGGTATTGCAAAATTGTTCGTATTCGTCGGTCTCCCTGCCGCGTTCCATGCAGCATACCCATAACCACTACACGCTGATCCAGATGCATTGCTTTCAGGCAATACAGTTCCTGTAATACTACCGCTTGTGGAGCCAGTAAAGTAATTCTGACCAACAGCTGTGCCATAGCGATTACCAGCTGCCACAACATCAGTTAATGTCAGGACTAAACTAGAAGCAAATACTGCAAGCAATAAAAAGCACGATAGATAGTACTTCATGCTTCCGCCACCTCGCTTTTCAGCTGATCAATTAGTTCTTCAAGATAATCGAGCTCATCCAACTCAACCTCCTCAAATGACTTCTTTAATTCAAGTGCTTTTTCATAATAGGTGATGGCACTTTCTTTATCGCCCCCTTCATCAGATAACGCCGCAAGCGAAACGTATGCATTTGCCGTCTCGTCTAGCTCTAATGATCTCTCTGCATACGTTATAGCTAGTTCGGTATTATTATCGCGTTGTGCTATACCCGATTTTGCAAGATAATAAGCTGCCTTTTCGCTGTCGTCATCTGATTCATCAATCATATTTCTATATGCTGCGAGGGCAGCCTCTATGTCGCCTTCTGACTCCGCTTCACTCGCTGTACGCTCTTGCTCAATTAGACCATTTTCTTGCTGTTCGTCTTCTGAAGCATCTTGATTAACGAACTCATAAGCTAAGAATAGGGCAGATGCTAATACTATTAACGCAAGAGCAACGCTCCCTATTTTTTTACGAGCACTTTTTTTGCGTTCCTTAGCGGAGCTTTGGCTTGCAGATTCATATTCTTTCGTAGTGTTTTCTTTTGGAGTTTTTTCAGGCATTGTAATTACATTTCGCTTATGTATATCGATTGCTTGGAGTATACAATAGTATTATGAGTTTATCCATAGGTATCGTCGGTTTGCCGAATGTCGGCAAATCTACACTTTTTAACGCGCTAACAAGCAATGACATTCTAGCCGCTAACTATCCCTTCGCAACGATTGAGCCAAACACCGGCAGCGTACCGATTCCTGACGAACGGTTACATAAGCTTGCTGAGCTATACGACAGTAAAAAAGTAATACCGGCAACCGTAACGTTTGTTGATATCGCTGGTTTGGTTGCTGGCGCCAGCAAAGGCGAAGGTCTTGGTAATCAGTTTTTGGCAAATATCCGAACCTGTAGTGCAATTGCTCACGTCGTTCGCGCCTTTGATGATGCAAATGTCACCCATGTTGATGAGTCACATGATCCGCAAAAAGATATCGAGACAATCACAACTGAGCTCGTTCTAGCAGACCTACAATCCGTAGAGAATCGATTGCCAAAAACACAAAAAGAAGCAAAAGCCAATCCAAAACTTAAACCATATGTCGAAGCGCTCGAACGTGTAAGAGATATACTCGATAAAAATATACCGCTCTATAGTGAGATGAAGAGTTTTGATGAAGATCATCTCGTCTGGATCAAGCAAGAGCTTCAGCTTATTACGCTAAAGCCAGTAATTTATGTGTTCAATGTAGATGAGAAAGGATTGACCGATAAGGCCAAACAGAAAGAGCTCGCGGCAAGCGTACATCCGAATCAGTGTGTTTTTATTTGCGCCAAACTAGAACACGAGCTGCAGAGCCTTGACGAAACCGATAGGAGTGAGCTCTTGGAAAGTTACGATGTTGCCGACTCTGGCCTAGAAAAATTAATCCACGCTGCGTACGATACGCTTGGCCTGCAGAGCTACCTGACTGCAGGCGAAAAAGAAGTTCGCGCCTGGACAATCAAAAAAGGTGCTACGGCTCCAGAGGCGGCCGGTGTTATACATAGTGATTTTCAAAAAGGCTTTATCGCAGCCCAAGTGATATCTTACCGAGACCTAGTTGACTCTGGTAGCGAAGCGAATGCTCGATCTAGCGGAAAAATGCGCACCGAGGGCAAAGACTACGTCATGCAACCCGACGATGTCGTTAACTTCCGCTTTAACACATAGAGGTTACTTAACTGGCTCGACTCGCCAGTTAATTGATATCCGCCTCATTATTTTAAATATGTTCTCGTGTTCCGGAATAATATTTTCGTCATAGTAATGATCGGTGCTGATGTAGTTCGGCTTTACGTCGAGGCAGTAAATCTCATCCGCTACAAGGTGCATCCTGTCTACCGCCTTCACGCTCGCGACGGGTGTGGCTACCACGAGTTTTTTGAGTGCAACAGTCTTAAGGTAATCGTTCGCAACATCTAGAGAAAAGCCGTTTACAAGCCCGTCGGACACGAGGATAACAACATGTCGGCGGAGGTGCTCTTTCTTAATCTCTCCATCGTGTGTCATCAACATGTTCATATGATGGAACTGCTGCAACCGCTGCTCCTCTATGTAAGTCCGGTAGTCCACCATCATTTCTTCTAGCTGACCAGCGCTAAACATATGATTCTTCGTAAACGTGCCGGCTGACGTGACGGCTGCGATGGCATCCGGCTCTCCTGGCAGATAAATGTTCTCTGTGAGTAAAATAGATAAACTCGCATGCAAACGCATTGCAACCTGAGCAGCCACAATGATGGAACCCTCGCTCAGCGCGACAACCGCAACGTTATCTTTTTGGTATTTTAGTAATTTTTCAGCTAGCTGCCGTCCAGCGTACGCCCGATTCTTGAAGTACATCTTACTAAAAATTGTAGCACGAGAAATGCTTATGGCTTGCTAGGTTCCGTAGGGTGTGCAAATTTCGGTACTTGCCGACGAATGCGCATAGCTGGGTTACGGTAAGACTTATGGGTAGCCGGATACGCATACGGCTGGACCGGCCCCTGGTAACCCCTGTTTTCTTCTTGCTGTGTGCCCTGGAGATAGGCATTATAGTTCTCCTGTGGCTGATTATTCTCTCCTGCGGCTAAGTGACGGAAGTACGTTACTTTCTCTTGAATGTAGCTCGTTAAGTTGCGGAGCCGCGCAATACGATAGCTCACAAACTTGAGTGTTCTACCTGGCGTTCTTAGCGATAGTGACGCAGAAAGCAGCTGCTCCGTATAATCAACCTCTGAAATCATTTCGTATCGCATATCCTCAAAGCAAAGAATCAACGGCTTTTTATCGAGCAGCAGCAGCCGCTGATCTGTCGCACAAAATAGAGCAAAGCCTTTTTCATAGCGCCCATTGAGTGCATGCATAATTGCTTCATCGGGAAATAAAATTTTTGGCAACTCCTTGACTTCTGACCTTCCCCAGAAACGAAAGTCTGAACCGATTCTCCTGAGCTGTTCCTGTACACTATAAACATCCGTCATTTCAGTCCTCCTCTAGTTGGTCATTCCAATTCTACGGCAAGCTGTTCATGATTGCAGTGAACCTAAACACAAAAATTTTGAGATTTTTATCACAAAAAAATGGCATAACCGTAGCTTTTTTGTCATACTAAGGACATGCTGGCTTCACCAGAGCAAAACAAGGCTCTGCTAGACCTGTTCAAGCAAGGCAGTCGGCTCGAATACAGAAAAGGTGAACTTATTATTCGAGAAGGCGATACGCCGGGTGGAGTCTTTTACATTGAGTCCGGACTCGTCAAAGCTTACGATATTACTCGTTACGGTGAAGAAAATCTTCTGATCATCAGAAAGCCCCAAGAAATTTTTCCTATTATATGGGCAGTGACTCACAGTAAATGGCACGTCATGTACGAAGCCATTAGCCCGACGGTAGTTTATCGGATTAACCGAAAAAGATATATCGAAGAAATCCTGTCAAATCCTGACTTATTGGTTCCGTTTCTAGACATAACGTTAAAGATGTATCGCATCCAGTCACAACGCATTATTAACCTTGGTTACCGCACGGCACGAGAGCGCCTGGTTTCTTTCTTGCTTATTATGAGTGACCGTTTTGGCAAAAAAACAGATGATGGCATCGTTATCGAGGCGCCGCTCCGGCAACAGGACATTGCCAGCTCAATAAATACATCACGCGAAACTGCCAGCAGGGAGCTGTCCGCTCTTGAGAAAAAGAACTTGCTGTCGATGAATAAAATGCAAATTACGTTAAAAGACGTCGATAAATTACGGGGCATTATCGAATAGGCTTCAGTAAATAAAACCGCTCAATATTTCCTTTTTCTCCGGCTACAGCCGAGTCACTACTGCCCTTGATAACACAGTGCTTTCGTACTGATTGCTCAAATTGCCTCAGTATTTCACGGCGATAGCGATTGTTTTTAACAATTCCCTTGTGGAGCAGGTCAGAACTTGAAGACTCAAACTGCGGTTTTGCCATGGCAATAATAACGGTTTTATCGTGTGCAAACCCCAGCACACTCGGCAAAATTTTCAAGATAGAGATGAAAGAGACGTCTATTAAGATGATGTCCGGCCGTTCTTGCGGCTGAAAATCTCTGATGTCTGTCTTTTCGTGCAGTGCTATCCGCCTATCTTCTCGCAACCGCGGGTGCAGCTGCTCTGTCCCGACATCTACCGCGATTACTTTTTTGGCTCCATGCTGCAGTGCATAATCAGTGAAACCGCCGGTGCTGCTTCCAACATCCAGAACGGTTTTACCCGTAAAATCAACGTTAAAATCACCTACGACTGAGGCTAATTTTAACGCCGCACGAGAGACGTATTGCTGGGAAGACCGAACATTGACAACACTCTTCTCTGTCACCATATGGCCAGGCTTTTTGATGATTTTCCCGTCTACCACGACCTCGCCTCGTTTCACAAGCTGCTCAGCCTGGCTCCTTGACGTGGCGTAGCCTTTGCTTGCAACGTATTTATCAAGGCGCATCTTTGCTCGTCAGCTCAGCTGACTCTCTCCCGATAGCTCCCGGTATCAACATCTACACTTACTGTATCGCCAATCCGGATAAAAGCAGGAACCTTAATAGTTATGCCTGTCTCAAGCTCAGCATTTTTTTGAATAGAGCTGGTTGTGTCGCCCTTTACTACATCCTCGGTGTATGTCACTTTCAGCGGAATATTCTTTGGTAGTTCTATTGCGATCAGTTGTCCATCAAAAAACTGTGCTTTTACAACGTCCCCTGCCTTCATGTAGTTTGCACTATCAGCGATTAGCTCTGAATTTACTTCAAATTGCTCATAGTTTTCGTTGTCCATAAAGTAGTGTTTTATATCATCGGAATATAGGTATTGAACATTTTTGTTAACGATATCAGCACCTTCTATCGTTTCGTTACCTTTAAAGGTTTTATCTAGCACCTTTCCATCAAGTAACGATTTTATCTTCACATTAACAATAGAACCACCGCGACCCATCACTTTTTGGGCGTATTCAAGAACTTTGTACGGCTTACCGTCAATTTCAATAATCCGACCTTTTTTTAGATCTGTTACACCGAGCGCCATTTAAATTCCTCTTTTAGCGTTTCTTATTCGTTTCTGGCGACGAAAGGAAGCAACGCTAAGTGCCGTGCGCGCTTAATCGCTACAGCTAACCGACGCTGTTGCTGCTCTTTTAGTCCGGTCTTTTTACGCTGCTCGATCTGACCGAATTGATTTACGTAACGCTGTAAGGTCTTTACGTCCTTATAGTCGAAAAACGGAATATCAGTTTGCTGCTTAAAAATCTTTGCCATTTTGCTACTTCTCCTTTGAGCCATTAGAAAGGTATGTCATCCAGGTTAATCGGCTCGTCATCAACGTCCTCGATAACCTTATCTTTAGCCTTTGTAGTTGTTGTCTTCTTTGAACTTGTGTTTGCTTGCGAAGACGAGCTGTCACTGTCTGAACCAATGTCGTTGTTCTCGTCTCTGTTTCCGCCGCCGTCTAGGAATGTCACGTCGTTCGCCATGACCTCCACCTTCGTACGCTTTTGTCCGTCTTGTTCCCAGTTCCTGCTCTGCAGTCTTCCCTGTACGAGGCAGCGACGCCCTTTACTCATGTACTGTGAAACGCGTTCTGCCAGCGGTCCCCAGCAAACAATATCAACAAAATCTGTCACTTCTTGCCACTCGCCACTCGCGTCGCGGTAAGCACTATTTAGCGCGAGACTGAAGTTGGTTACGCTTTTTCCGTTCGGTGTTTGCCGAAGCTCTGGGTCTCGCGTTAAGTTGCCCATCAATATAACGTTATTTACGCTACGTGCCATATCATAATCCTCTCGTTCATCTAGATACTACTATTGTACGCTATTTTTCTTCCTCAGCTTTATCATCTGGCCGATTAGCTGCTCGCTTTTTCGCTTTCTCGTCCTTTTCTGCGCGGGCAGCCTCTGCCTTTGCTTTTTCCTTCGGGTCAATCTTGACAAGCAGGAATCGAATAACCTCGTCGGTAATGTTGAGCGTTTCTTCGACTTTCTGAGCACGTTCAGCAGGCAAATCAATTGTATAAAATACGTAAACAGCGTGCTCTAACTTCTTAATTGGATAGGCAAGCTTTCGTTTCCCCCAGTTATCGGTATTTTTTATCGTACCTTTATTGTTCTTGACGACAGAAGCAACCCGCTCCTCTGCCTTTGTTAAATCAACCTCTAGGTCAGGATGATATAACACTGCTAATTCGTATTCACGCATGTGAAACTCCTTTGGTTAACGCCCACACTCCAGTAGATGTAAGCTGAGTTAATAAGTAATTACTAATTATACGTTCAACTTATTAACTAGTCAACACCTTGGATTGCCCTCAGGCGGTCAGCAAACGGGATACTTCCGCATGATAGTCTGCAAACCTTGGCTTGATAAAGAATTCGCGGACAACGCTCTGAGCTTTTTTATGCTTCACGTTATCGCCGATTAAGCCTTCCTGCTTGGCTTGCTGATGCAACGGAATAACGTCCGAAAGCGCTGATCCAAGCGCCTCGTGCAAAATAAAGTTACCCAGTTCCTTCTGACGCTCAGGGGAAATCATCGGGTCAAGAAATTGCTCGATTACACTGTCAGATAACGCCTCCTTTACATTTTGACTTAATGCATACTGAGCAAAAAATCTGCCGATAGTATTCCTTATCTTTAGGCGATTATCGTAACGAGTCGCTGATTCGATATGAATAACGCCATTTCCTGATAAGGCATCGTGCTCTTCGTCCTTCAGGTTTACGATCTTAAAGTCTCTCGGTTCACTTAAGTCAAGTGCTTGCCGAGGAACAACACCAGCGCACGCAAGTACACTCAGCCGGAACCGTTCGGTATTCGTTTTAGGCAATTTCGGGCCATCAAATATTCTGTGGTAGCGGTTGTGAAACATTCGTGGAATGTCTTGTCCTCTTGAATAGCGAAGTGCGCGACCAGATACCCCTGAAAGAAGCGGGCTTCGATCTGGATGAAAATGATGATGATAGTCAGAAAACGAAAACTGAGCTCCTTGCGGATGCTCAGTCATGCGTATCGGGAGTGGCAGCCCGGTAATTTCGCAAGTTGGTGTTTCTAGTTTTTCTTTCATGTATACCAGTTACGTTTATTTCATAACTTCATGGTATACGGAACAGCAGCCCTAGACAAGAATTAATCTTCGTCCGGCATATCATCGTAGACATCGCCCTCACCTGCACTGGCAACTCCAGGATTAAAGACATCGTCTGCAGACGACACAAGAACTTCACGAGGACGCGAACCGTCTGCCGGCCCAACGATTCCTTGTTCTTCCATCGTTTCTATCAGCCGGGCTGCACGGCCATAACCGATACGTAAACGGCGTTGCAGCATGCTGGTGCTCGCCTTCCCGGCACCGACTACAATCTTAACGGCGTCTTTGAACATATCATCGTTTGCTTCGTTCGCCCCGTAGTCGGCGACTACGCCGCCTCGCCCGTTCAGCTGGACAGATTGGCTCACAACTTCATCGTCATATTCAGCCTGGCGCTGATTACGCAAGTAGTCGGTTACCTTCACGACTTCTTCTTTATTTATGAGTGCTGCCTGAGCTCGCCGCGGCTTCGGCATATCCGATGTCGTATACAGCATATCACCGGCTCCTAGCAGCTTCTCTGCGCCGCCCATATCAAGAATAGTCTTTGAATCAACATGGCTGTTTACGGTAAAGGCGATGCGGGCCGGAACATTCGCTTTAATCAAGCCGGTAATCACGTTGACGCTCGGTCGCTGAGTAGCCAGTACGAGGTGTATTCCCGCCGCACGAGACTTTTGTGCTAACCGTACAATGAGCGCCTCGACGTCTCTGGCCGCCATCATCATAAGATCTGAAAGCTCGTCAATTACAATGACGATATACGGCATTCCAGCTTCTTTTTTAACCTTATTGTATTCGTCAATATTTCCGGCATTGGAATCTGACATCGTCTTAAGCCGGCGCTCCATTTCAGCTACCGCCCATTTGAGTGCTGAGATGCATTTTTCCGGCTCAGTGATAACTGGAGTTAAGAGGTGGGGAATATCATTATACGTCCGAAGCTCCACATGCTTCGGGTCAACCAATATCAGTTTTAGATCGGCCGGGCTATTACGGTATACAAGACTGGTCAATAAGGAGTTAATCATGACGGACTTACCAGAACCAGTCTGCCCTGCAACAAGCAGATGCGGCATCTTCGCAAGGTCAACGACTATCGGTGTGCCAGAGATGTCCTTCCCGACCGGAAAGCCGAGCTGGCCAGGCAAGCCTTTCCACTCTTTGGATTGCAGTAAGCTGCTCAGTCGCACAGTTGCGGATTTTACGTTCGGTACCTCAATACCGACGAGGCGCTTTCCGGGTATCGGCGCCTCCATACGAATCGCTGTCGCCGCTAAGTCTAATGCGAGGTTATTCTCAAGCGCGGTGATTTTTGTCAGCTTTACACCTGTCGGTGGCTTAAGTGTATATTGCGTAACACGAGGGCCAATATTTGCTCCCTCCATATCAACTTCTATATTAAAATTTGCAAGTGAACTCTTGATGATTTCCGCGTTTCCGCTCACGTCACCAGCATCTGCCTTGTCTTGCTTCTGATTGAGCAAATCGACGCTTGGAAACTTCCAATCAGGATCACTTTCTATCGTAAGCGCTTCATGATTTTCAGAGTCGGACAATTTCTGTGCCGTGTTTTTAAGTGTCGTACGCTGCTTTGATTGGTCGCTAGTACTGTTGTACTCAACAGGCACACCTTCGTTGAGCTTAAACCCTTTCTGCTCTGCTTTTTCTTTTAATTCGGCCAGGCCAGTATCTTTCTTGCCGACATTTGCGCCGAACTCTCCAATCGCGGCAAATACCCGTTTCGGAGAAATCCTAAATGACAGTAACAGCAACAAAAAGCCAATAATAAAGAGCAGAACGCTTGCCGGAAATCGATCAAGCGCCTGCAGCACGACACTGCCAAAGACCGCGCCGATTTCTCCACCACTACTTACTGTGCCGTTTGGCGATGCATTAGGTGTAAACGTAACGGATAGCCATCCAGAAAACAAAATCAAAAAACCAGTTATGCTCACAAACTCCTGTAGGGGAACTTTATGCGTCTCGCTCTTTATCTTCCATACACCTAGACAAGCTAACGCCAGAGGAACAAGGTACGCCGCATTACCAAGCGCCCAAAAAACACCTGCGAACATGCTTACCGGCAATGGTCCGCCAGTTGAAAAACTGCCAAGCAAAATTAAAAACGCAGCGATAAGCAGCAGTATCGCACCGGTTATCGGCCAAAAACTGTTAGAAGCATCCTCTGTTTTGGATTGCTTCTTTTTTTTCTGAGCCGGCTTACGCTTTGTTTGTTTTTTCTTTGGCATATCAATTTTCTATTATACGTGCGTTACTTATTCTTGGGAAGGGGGCTGAAACCCACCAATACCTAGTTCACTTTTTCGCTCACTAATCATGTCGCCGATTGCTCTATAGGCATCCCAGACAGGTAAATACATCTCATCATCTTCCTTTACTGGCGGATGAATTCCTGCTGCTTTTAGCGAGTCAATTATTGTTTCGCGAGCGATGATAAAGCCGAGTAGTAACTGATCGGGCTCGCCGAACACTTCAGCACCAGCCTCTCTGCGGAGTATTTCTCTTTCCGCGTGTGGTACTTCTGGTGTGTCTGGTTGTTGTTCGGGCGTATTCATAACGCCACTATTGTAGCAGAAATTACAACCTTTGTCAAGCACTAGTCCGTTCTAGCGTCTTGGCCGAGCAGCTTGGCTCGCATATCCTCAAACCGCTTCTGTTGCTCCTGGGCGATTTCTTCAGCTGTTTTTTCTCGAGGCTTTTTCCCATTCTTTTTGCGTCCGTTGTCGGACCCATTCCCACCATAAGCTTTGCCTGCTGTTACCACGTTAACCACCGGTATTACTATTGGGCTCCCTTGCGTATGCTCGTACAAGAAGTGCGAAACATGATCTTTGAGCTCTTGCTTAAAGCGGTCGAGCTCTACCCGCTTAAAACGCTGAGTTACTGCTCGTTTTAGTTCAGTCCGCAAATTCGACATAAGCTCTTCATTATCACGCATGTAAATAAATCCGCGGCTAATGATATCAGGGCTGGTCAGCAGATTGTTCGTCTTCTTATCGATCGTCAGTATGACAGCAACCAGACCTTCCTCGGCCAATAACAAGCGGTCTTTAATGACAATACCGCTAACGGTAGCACCAGTTTGGTCGACCAATACCGTACCTACCGGAACCTTGCCGGTTATCTGCATTTTATCTTTTGTAAATTCGATTACTTCACCGTTTTCAGCATTTACGGTGTTTTTCCGCGGAATACCCTCCTCCACCGCTATCTCGATGTGCCGCTGTTTTGAGCGGTAAGCACCGTATATCGGTATAAAGAATTTCGGTTTTGTCATATTAATCATCTCTTTGTACTCATCGGTGCTCGCATGACCGGATACATGGAGCGGACCACAATCCTCTATCTCATGTGTTTCGTGACGATACACGTGTACGCCTTTGCGCATCAGATCATCAACCATGGCTCCTATGCGAGCGTCATTGCCGGATTCCGGAATTGGCGTACTAGAGAGAATAACCGTATCTTGTTCTTTCATCTTTACGTGACGGTGCTCACCATTACTCATTCGCTGCAAGGCTGAGCTTGGCTCACCCTGGGACCCAGTACACACCACAACCAGTTCGTCGTCTTTCATGCTGGCAGCAGAAGCAATTGGAACGAACGTTCCTTTTGGTATCTTCATAAAGCCATGCCGTACGGCCATTTCCAGCGTGCTAACCATGCTGCGGCCGTCCATCGCGACCTTTCGTCCATGATGCACTGCCGCATTCACGATCATCTGAACACGGTTCATATTCGTTGAAAACACCCCAACAAAAATTCGGCCAGGTGCGTTTTCAATAATATCAATATAGCTTTGTTCGATAGTGCTTTCGCTCGGTGTCCGTCCTGGACGTTCGGTCGTTGTGCTTTCACTCAACAGTGCAAGTACACCCTCGTTGCCGAGCTCTTTCAAGCGGTCCGTATCAGTTTTTTCGTGATCAAGCGGATTCGGGTCAAACCGGAAGTCACCGGTATTAATAATCCTGCCGACCGGGGTATCTAATGAAATTATGGTACTTCCGGGAATCGAATGGGTTACCCGCAATAACTCCACAAAAAATGGCCCAATCTTTAAGCGCTCATGAGTATCCTCGTTCATCGCAACGGTCTCCAGCGCGAATCCTTCCGGCAGTGGCGGACCGAAGTTGCCAAAAATTTCTTCTACACGAGCAACGGTAAACTTCGATCCGTAAATCGGCGCCGGCAGTTTTGGTACGATATGCGGCAAACCGCCTATATGGTCAAGGTGACCATGAGTAATAATGTAAGCTCGAAGCTTATGCTTTATCTTTTCTAGATAGCTTACATCGGCAATACCGTAGTTAATGCCCGGCAAGTCAACACTTAGATCATTGCCGCAGTCCATAACGACAGCATCGTTTTGGTACTCTACGAGTATCATGTTCTTCGAGCCGCCACCGTCCATACCGCCAAGCCCAATAATTTTTAAGCGCGGACTGTCGTCTATTACATTTGCCCGCCCTTTGCTGGCCTGCTGATTGCCTTTCCCGTTGCCCTTGTCTTTGCTTGTGCCGTTCTCGTGCGCAGTCGCATATTGACTGATGATACGCTGAGCATCATCATGCGTTCGGCGCTGTGCTCGTATGGCCGCGCCACGGGATGCTTTCTTTGTCGGCCCGTTATTCTTTTTCTTCGACTGGTCCTTTCGCGGACCGTTACTTTTTGGTGATTTATTCATTATTTCTCCTCTTTCGTTGTCGTTGGTGTTAAGGTTTCAATGCTCTGGATTATCGTCGGTATATCTGCAAAGTCTGTAAACAGCGTTTCTCTCAGCCCGCCATTATAAAGGGCGGCGGCAGGGTGATACAGTGGCATAATTATCAGCCGATCTAGCTTCCCGCTCGCTTGCTTTACTCTAATACGCTTTGGCTTGCCATGCGCCTGACTAATCCGCTGGTCTGGCAGGAAGCACTCCATACTATGCCTGCCGAGTGTGATAATAAGTTTTGGCTCAATCACGGTGATTTGTTGCCATAAATACGGTAAAAACGCCTCTTTTTCTGCTGGTAATGGGTCCCGATTATTCGGTGGCCGATACTTCACAATATTAGTGATATATACGTCATTTCTGTCTAGCTCGATTGACGCCAGCATCTCATCAAGCAGCTTTCCGGCAGCGCCAACAAATGGCAGTCCTTGCATATCTTCATTTTTACCAGGAGCTTCACCGATAAACATCAACTCAGCATTTGAGCTCCCAGCTCCAAAAACAAGCTGCTGGGCAGTGGCGGCAAGCTCAGAACAGATACCGTCTGATATTATGCGCTGCTTAATCGTATCAAGCTGCGTTTGTTTACTTTGCTCGTCGTGGTCCATGGTTTCGTAAAACGTCTTTCACAAGCCTGCCGGCAGCATTCACCGCAATGCCGATAGAAAGAAACGTTAATAAATAGTGCCAATAGCTGCCGGAGTCAATCGCAAGCGAGGCAAACAAGTACGTAAACAAGGCGGCCAAAACCAGCCGGATCAGTAAATTCCTTTTGTTTTCAACCGTCGATATTTTTACGTTTTTCTTGGTTGCCATGCTGCTTTATCCCCTCTCTTTTGCTGCAGCTTTCATGCTAAGTTGCAGTCGGCCGCGATCATCGATCGCCACCAGCTTTACCGTTACTTTGTCTCCTTCAGCCACAACATCGCTTGGCTTTTCGACTCTCTCTTCTTTCATTTCGCTCACGTGTACAAGACCCTCCTTACCAGGCAGAATCTCTACAAACGCCCCAAAATCAAGCACGGATACGACACGGCAGTTCTTATACGTTTTGCCAACTTCCGGCTCCTCGGTAAGTTTCTGAATCCAATCTTTCGCTGCATCTATCGATGTTTTATCTGGGCTTGCAATCATTACCGTACCGTTGTCAGCAATATCGATCTCTGTGCCGGTTTCAGCGGTAATCTTCTGGATCATCTCGCCGCCTTTACCAATAACTTCTCGTATCTTGTCTGGGGCGATCTTGATTGATTCGATGCGTGGCGCATACGGACTCAACTCTTTGCGCGGCTCCGGAATCGTTTCTAGCATGTGCTTCAAAATCTCCAGCCGACCTTCACGTCCTTGCAGTAAAGCAGCCTTGAGTACTTCCGGTGGCAGCCCATGAACCTTCATGTCCATCTGCAATGCAGTAATACCCTCAGTGGTTCCAGTTACCTTAAAGTCCATGTCACCTGCAAAATCTTCTGCATCTGCTATATCGCTCATGATATATGGCTTATCACCATCTAGCATAAGACCCATAGCAATTCCACTTACTGGCCGTTTCAACGGGACTCCTGCATCCATCAATGCTAAGCAGCTTGAGCACGTCGCAGCCATTGAAGTCGAACCGTTTTGACTCATGATTTCCGTTACGGATCGTATCGTGTAGGGGAATTCTGCTTCATCAGGCAGTACAGCTATCAGTGCTCGTTCTGCAAGATAGCCATGACCGATCTCTCGCCGACCCGGGCTCATTAGCCGCTTTACTTCGCCGACTGTCCAGCCAGGAGCATTGTAGTGGTGCAAGTAGCGCCGCTCACCTTCTTGTTCCATCGTGTCTATCATTTGCGCGTAGCTTAGTGGCGCCAAGGTGACAATATTCATCGCTTGGGTCACGCCACGAGTAAAAATACTCGATCCATGTACTCGCGGCAGCACACCTATTTCGCTCGATAATGGACGGACTTCGTTCAGTTTTCTGCCGTCAGGCCGGACGTTGTCCTCAACAATTCCCTTTCGCACATCCTTATGAAGCGCAGTCGTAAAAGCTTCGTCGTAATCATCACGCAGCTCTTCATATGCTTCTTCGTCTAGCTCATCCACAAGATATGCATGAAAGTCATCACGCAAATTTTGGACAAGCTGGTTGCGCTCAGGATACGGTGCACGTAAACCCTCACCTAGTTTGCCGTCGACCCAATCGTCGACCTTTTTTTGTATCTCTTCGTCGGGCAGAATAAGCTCGTACTTTTGCTCGGTAACACCGACTTTTTTAATAAGCTCCTCCTGGAGTGCAATTGCCGGCTGAATCGCATCGTGTGCGAACGTCAACGCATCAGCCACCTCATCTTCTGTCGCCTCTCGAGCGCCTGCTTCTACCATCATAATAGCGTCTTTCTTTCCGGCAACAACAAGGTCTAGCTTTCCTTCCGTCAATTCGGTCGCACCCATAAAGGCTTTGTAGTCGCCGTTTTCATCCATACCGACCCGTACCCCGGCTACCGGACCATCAAACGGTGCTCCAGTCAGACTAAAGGCTGCGCTCACGGCAATCATCGCTATCATGTCGGGCCGAAAATCAGGATCCATGCTCAGTACCGTTGCGATTCCCTGCGCCTCATAACGATACCCCTTCGGCCAAAGCGGTCGGATCGGCCGATCAATCAACCGGCTAATCAATACGGCATCATCGCTCGGTCGGCCTTCTCGCTTAATAAAGCGCGATCCGCTAATCTTGCCGGCAGCGTACATCTTTTCTTCGTAATCAATACTAAGCGGGAAGTAATCCAGGTGATGAACTTGCTCCTTGCCAACCATCGCTGTGCCGAGCACTACCGTGTCGCCATAGCGTACGATGACAGATGCCGAGCTTCGGAAGCCAACTCTGCCAACCTCTAGGCTAAGTTTTCGGCCACAAAACTCTGTTTCTACCGTAATTATATCTTTTCCGAATGGATTTATGGTTTGTCCCATATAATCTGGTCCTTTCTTTTATCGGTGGAGGTTCTATGCAAGGTGCAAATATACAAACGACTTCTTATCTTATGCATGGAGATCGTCTATGACGAATCAATAAGATGCCTGTATATCTGGTCTTTGCATAAAAGCCCACGGTTACTGTTCTTTAATGTGCATAAGCTGCTCCCAGGGTGCGATACACCCGGAGAGTTTGCCTCGGTACATTATCGGCGGATGCCAATCTTTTTTATTAAGTCTAGATACGCTTTGCTGTCTTTCTCAGCAATGTATGATAAAAGCCGTTTTCGCTTTCCGACTGCCTGCAGAAGACCTCGCCGGGCCATAAAGTCTTTCTTGTTTTGCTTAACGTGCTCCGTTAACTCTTTGATTCGCTCGGTTAAAATACCGACCTGAACAATACTGCTGCCAGTATCGTCTTTGTTGACTTGCAGATCTTTTATTACCTTCTGCTTTTTCTCATGAGAAATCATTCTGTTGGTGCTTTCCTTCCGTGAAACTCTACTTAAAAATTGATAAGAGATTGATGGCGCTTCGCAGCATTGTACCAAAACAGCCAACCAGAAGCAATCTTATCTGCTGATGTGGTGGCTATTTTACCGTGTATTTATTAGACAACACTCTTCTTATTTTATCATTATACTATAAAATATCAACTTTTGTCAAGTTTTGGGGTTTTTATGTGCTGGGCAACTCCGCTTTCGAGTGCTTCGATAGCTACCGCGTCACCGACAGAAAAATCACCTACCTCAGTACGCCGCAACTGCGAAAGATACGCACCAACGCCAAGCACGTCTCCGATATCCTCGGCCAGCGACCGAATATATGTGCCGGCCGATACTACTGCAGTAATAGCAAGCAGCGGATAATCGTATGTATCTATAGTAAGTCGCGATATTGTTACGTCTCTTGGCTCCAGCGTTACCGCTTTCCCTTGACGGGCCAGCTTGTATGCCCGCTGCCCCCCAACTTTACGGGCAGAATGAGCCGGCGGCATCTGCGAATATGTACCGACGAACGACTGTGCTGCCGACGTTACCGCTTTCCGGCTCGGCTCTTTATCGCTTCGGTGCGTCTTTTCTCCTTCGTCGTCACCTGTGGTGCTTACGGATCCAAGATGAAGGGTCGCCTGATAAGTTTTTCGCAAACCAGACAATAAACCAGCCTGTTTGCAGTACGAACCGATAACAATCACCAGCAGACCGGTAGCAAGCGGATCAAGCGTACCCGTGTGACCGACCTTTGGCTTTTTTTGCCCGGTCTGCTGCCGGATGAGTCCTCTCGTTTTTGCTACGACATCAAACGATGTCCACCCCTTTGGTTTATCGATAAGCAGTATGCCGTCCATTGCAGCTATTGTACGCCATGCCCGTCGCGCAGGCCTGTTCTAGCTGCTTTACGTTGGGGGTTGCTGATTATTTTGTTGATTGCCGTTCTCTTGTGTTGGCGGCATCATTGGCGGCGGTACCGGTGGCGGTTGACCCCTGCTTTGATCCTGTTGCTGCGCATTGTTGTCCTCTGGGTGTAAGTCTAAATCAACCGGCTGGGCGTTTAGTGCCTGGATTGGCGGCTGCGGCTTATCGCTGTTTGGAACTTCGTCATGTACGGCATCTAGGATAGCCTGCCGAGCTTGATCGAGCTCAGGTGGCTGCCCAGACTCCGTGCCACTAGCGGTCGGCGCATCTGTTGGTGCTTGCGGGGCTGCTTCCGCCTGTGGTGGCGCCTTATCCTCTTCTTTATCCTGATGTGCTCCGACAGATTTTTCAATATCCGTCAGCGTTTGCGGACCAGGTTCAGCCTTTAACGGCTGTTCCGTCGGTTCGCTGGGCGCTTCCTCCGCTTTTGGCTCAGTCGGAGGTGCCGGCGCTTCTGGCTCCGGCGGCTTTGCTGTAGTTGAATCGGGCGAGTTATCTCCGTCGGGCTTTTGTTCGTCTTCCGGCTCATCGTCTGCTGGGCCATCGTGACTTAAAATTCTCTCATTTCGGCGAGCCGTATCGGCGAGCGGATCTACAACGCCTTCGTCATCATTATCTCCACCTCCAGGAGTTAGCATGCCATCCTGGTTCGTCGGCGGATCATTTAACATCGCACTTTGCGGTTTGCGGATAATTTGCGGCGGTGAATCAGTTTTTTTATCCGAACTGCTCGGCCGCAACGCATCTTTAAGCTCATCAGGCGGAGGACCGCCGTTATACAGCTTTCCGGAATCGTCTATATGAATCGGGTGATCGTCCGAATCATCTTCGTCATCGGGCGCCGCCCCACCGCTTTCAGCTTGAGCGGCATTTTCCAACTCATCGTGATCGATTTTAAGTGTGCCATCGTCATTCTCGTCTTTGTTTTCCGGGTTTTCTGGCTCGTTTGCCTCTTCTGGCTCTGGCGGCGCTTCTGGCTCCGGCGGCTTTTCTTCTGCCTCTTTCAGCTTGGCAGAAACAAGCTGCTGATTCGCTCCTGCGGCCATAAGCTTAGAGCTCACAGCCATCGTTGATGGCCTGGTTTTGTCGTTACTAAACCTATCGGTTTCTGCAACGATGCCCGTTAACAGCGCCGTTGCTATTTGATTATCCAGCAGGTCTTCTTTTAGGTCAGCGGTGAGTGAACTGAGCATCTCACTGAGGCTGCTCGCGTTTGTATCTTGCCAATGTATTGTGCCGACTGTGCCGTTTTCTGAAGTATTAACGGTTGCTACGGTAGCATCATGCAGAATACGCCCGTGGGCAGTGATTGCTTCGTCGAGGTCTTTTTGTTCTTTGACACCGAGTGCAACAACAAGATCAACATTAAAATCCCCTTGGTCAAAGTGCAGATCTTCCTGCTTGATCGCTGTTCTGTACGGTGAAATGAAAATCCGAACGACCTTATCCTCAACCTTATAGCGCAGCTTGTCTGCCTTATCGCGGTCAAGCGATATGATGAAGTCACGTAACGAATCCGTATTCTTTCGAATGGTTTTTTCCGGATCTAAAAATTCGATTGCCGAGGGTACTTCACCACTAAAAACAGCGGTGGCATGCTTGTTCAGCTTATTAACTGCCAACGTAAAGCCGATTGCAGCGGCCAGCTGATCAACCGAAGGATTGTTGCTTACCGTAATAAGCACGTTAGTCGACTCTTTTAGCCGGGTCACAAGTTGTTGTTTTTGTTCTTGCATAATTTTCTTTTTATTTTTGCTTATGCTATTTGTCATATTACTACATATAACTGTTTGCTGTCTACTACTTTTTGACCGTTGCAAAAAAAGCATAAAGCAAACAGAGGCAAATCACTTTACAAACGCGTAAAACAGTGATACATTCAAGTCCGATAAAAAGCCAGCTTGTTAATCATTTAAAGAAAAGGAACTATCTAAGCTATGCCCATTATTCAATCTGCAAAAAAACGAGTCCGATCAGCTAAGAAAGCGACGATTCGTAATGCCAAAACAAAGCGCACGATGCGAACAGCTATCAAAGAATTCCGCGCCAGCCTCACGACGCGCAAAGACAGTGCAGCTGCCCTGTCAGAAGCACAAAAAACAATCGACATCGCTGTAAAAAAAGGACTTCTGCAAAAAAACCGAGCCGCCCGAAAGAAAAGCCAGCTAGCCAACGAAGCGAAGGCAGCAGGCGTTAAACTCGCTACCGGTACGAAAAAGGCGGCCAGTACAGCTAAAAAAGCCCCGGCGAAAAAGGCAGCCGCACCTAAGAAAGCAGCAACGGCCAAGAAGCCTGCCGCAAAAAAGACGGCCGCCAAAAAACCAGCAGCTAAAAAGCCGGCAACCAAAAAGTCCACAAAAAAATAGTGCCGCTTTACCCAGGTACTATATTCATCTATCCGTTCTGGGCATGAGCGAGTATTACGACATATGAGCGAAGCGCTTCATCTGCATTGATTGCCTGACTTTTCAGTCGCTTATCAATATCGAGCAGCTCTGAAATACAGTGCTTTATGCTGCGGCTGCTTAACGAGCGTGAACTTTCCATCGCTTTTTGTATGACGTACGGATGCAGACCGCTATCTTGTGCTATCTGCTGCCTTGTCTTCGTCTTTGGCGCAGCCTTTGTAAGCGCGATAATATGCAGCTGCCGCGCCAACATAGAAAGGATTACTTGCGGCTCTACTTTTTGGGCGCGTTGATCGTCATACAGCTGAAGTGCCCGAGTCACCTTGCCGGAGAACGCTGCATCAATCAGCTCAAAAATGCTGCTTTGCGGCGCCGGTTCACTCAACATATTTATGGTTTCGCGTGTGATGTGCAAACTATACGATGTAAGCTTTTCAATCTCGTTGAATAATAAATGCTGATCAGTGCCGACACGCTGAATAAGATACACTGCGTCAGACTGCTTCAAGCTAGCTCCTCTATCCTTCGCAGCCTCAACCAGCCAACGCGACAGCGCGCTTTCATCCAGCTCGTCAAACTGCTGAAACTCCGTATGCTTTTTTAAGTATTTCGCGTAAGCAAGTCTTTTATCAAGCTTTGATTCGACTAAAATAACGTCGATTGCATCATTGGCAGAAGAAAGTACCTGTTCATACTTATCGCGGAATCCGGCAATTTGACCAGGTTCATACACAACGATACATTTTTTATCTGAGAAAAAAGGCACGCTGTGCAGCCTTGCCTGCAAGTCTGGCAACTCCGTCTCTTCGCCATCCAGCCGCTCAAACTCATGGTCGCCATACGCATCAACAAACGCGGATGTCAGCTGTTTAAGCTTCTGCTTTAACAAAAAATTATTCGACCCGGTTAATGTATATATCATTTTCGTACTTTCTGGCATTCTGAACAAATATGAGTACCTCTCCCTGCCACGCGGATTTTTTCTATAATTGAGCCGCAGCGGCTGCACGCTTTTCCTTCACGCCGAAAGACTTCGGCAAACGAGAGATAGCCCCCTCTCTTCCCCTCGGCGTTTACATAATTCTTATCCGTTGAGCCGCCCGCGTCAATAGCTTTTTGTAAAACGAGCCGCAGTTTAGAAAATAATGTATCCAGCGCGTCATCGGAAACTTCATTCACTCGTGTAGCGGGGTGTATCCTGGCAGCCCACAGCGATTCATCTGCGTAAATATTGCCGACCCCAGCAACTACGGTTTGGTCTAATAGGGCGGCTTTGATGGTCGAGTTTTTCCGCCGTGCAAGCTGAGCACGAAACACCGCTTCAGTAAATGACGCTTCAAGCGGCTCTGGCCCGACCTTACGGAAAAAATCAATGTTCGGGATCTCAATCGTGGGCATTAGTTTTACCCAGCCGAACTTACGCTGGTCATTAAAGTACAGCTTGTCGCCGCTTTGGAATGTTAACGAAACACGAGTTGAGTTATCTGGCAGGCTGCCAACTAGACTATCAGTTGGATGACCGGCCCCAAACCGCACATTTTCTGTTTGTGCCGCCTCTGTTTTCCCAATAAAAACAAGCTGACCAGTCATCTTTAAGTGAATAATGAGGCTGTATTTCGTATCAAGATCGACAATCAGCACTTTAGCTCGCCGCCGGATACGAAGCACTTGGGCGCCGATTAAATAGCGCTGAACATCAACCTGTGCGTTCGGAAAGCTCTTCGTCCAATCGTGCTCAACATCACGAATACGCTGGCCTGGCACAAGCGCATCCAAGCCTCTGCGTACTGTTTCAACCTCAGGAAGTTCCGGCATGCTGTCTATTATACCTTTCTGCTGTTTGGCTTTTTTACTATACTGCTGGATATGGATAGTGTCAGCTCAATCTTGCGCGGCAGTCGGCCACAAAAACAGCCGGAAGAGATCGCTGTTATTAAAGATTTCGTTGCTCGAGAATTTCAAGAAAATTGCCAGGTTACAATCTACCATGAGTCAATCGCCATTACCGTGAACAGTGGTGCCCTGGCGAGCCAATTGCAGCTTCGGCTCCATGAGCTTCATCAGCTATGCGGGGGTGCAAGAAAGCTCGTAATTCGCATCGGCTCCGTTAATTAAGCAACGTGTTAAGCTCTTCTTTCATTTGCGGCAGACTGGTGTAACAAATTGCTTTGCTCCCGATATCGCGCGCTCCGGTAACGTTCGTCTGCATATCATCAATGAATACTGTTTCGGCTGGCGTTACGCCGAGTCGCTGGCACGTCAACTGAAAGATTGCTGGATCTGGCTTCGTCATACCAACCTCGAAAGAAAACACCATCGCGTCAAACAGCTTCTGCTCATCGGTAGTAAGAAAATCTTTGGTTACCCAATCGCTCGCAATATTGCTCAAAAGCCCGATCTTATGTCCTCTGACCCGGAGTGATTTTATATAGCGTAGTAATGCGACGTTCTTCATGCCTTCTACTGAGGCAGCTTCTTCGATAAATTCTGGCTCATGCCCAGTTAGATCGTGCAGCCGGTACACAAATTCATCCTTCGTCAGTTTGCCGGCATCATATTCATGATGAATCGTGTAGATTGCCTGCTCATCAATATCTGGAGGCAAAACATTCCAAAAATCATCCCATGTGTTGCTTTTTGCCAACACACCAAAGCAATCAAACACTATTGCACGTATCATCACCGTATACTGTACCGCGAGAACACAATAGACTACAACCGAATGCCTCGTGTGTGATCCCGGTAGTCGGTGATCTGCTCTTGGAACAGACGCTCAACAGCCCTTCGCTCGCCACCAAAATTTCCACGCTCACCCCGACACGGGCTTGACCAGGTACGGAGCCGTGCATCGCCATCAACCCGCAAATGGTATACATGCCGTCTGACCGTCGGACACTTGCCGTCCTCTCGCTCTGGTTCTCCTTCGATAACATCAGTAAAACGGACATTTTCCAGTGCGTGCAAAAATGCCTCATAAGCAGCCGCTGTATTAGAGAACTGCACCCTCTCTTCGACTGAAAGCTCGTAGCCACTTAATATATCCAGCGTCCGCTGGCTCTGATTGACAGTAATCCGTATCGCCTGAAATTCATCTTGACCAACAATCCTGCCATACGTCGTGAATGAGACTTCTGAGCTCGCGTCTGCGTGATCAGTTAATGTGATATCACGTGGCATAACATCGTTAGGGGTTTCATCTCGCCCCATCAAAGCGAAAATGACTGCTAAAATAGCAGCCACCACCAACACGACACCGAAGCCTCCGATAAGATACTTCATGCATTATATTATACCACTGTTGT
Organism: Candidatus Saccharimonadota bacterium; assembly: GCA_050486305.1. GTDB lineage: Bacteria > Patescibacteriota > Saccharimonadia > Saccharimonadales > SLHW01 > SLHW01. Next base: position 69,188 of record JBJHDA010000002.1, on the reverse strand, counting down.
AGCAAATTTCAAGCTTCCTGAAGCAGTGTTATAGCTCTCCCCAATGCTTGCCTATCGAGACATCTACTTGCAGCTTCACCGGAAGCTCATAAATGCTCTCCATGGTTTGCTGCATGGCTTTCGCGACAGCGCTAGCATCAGCTGCTTTACATTCCACCAAAATAGAATCGTGAATCTGCAATAACTGAACAGCACCGGCTGGTAAAATTTCGTCAACGGCAACCATTGCCAGCTTCATGATGTCTGCTTCGGTACCTTGGATTGGCATGTTAACAGCTGCACGTTCAGCCGCTTTTCGAACAACAAAATTACTCGATTTTATATCTGGAGTAGGCCGTTTTCTGCCAAAAAGCGTCTCGACGTAGCCCTCTTCTTTAGCCTTGCGTTTCAGCTCATTGATGTAGTTGAGTATCGGTTTTCTGATCTCGAAATAGGTATCGATAAATTTTTTAGCCGCCTCGTAGGTCATACCGGTTGCCGCCACAAGACCGTGCGGGCTCATTCCGTACAGAACACCAAAGTTTATAACTTTCGCGTCACGTCGCATCGTCTTTGTCACGTCTTCCGGATCACGGCCATAAATCTGCGAAGCGGTCATAGTATGGATATCAGCACCATCGTTAAATAATTTTATGAGTTCTTTATCGTTTGCTAAGTATGCGGCGAGCCGGAGCTCGAACTGAGAATAGTCAGCGCTCACCAGTACATTGCCTTCTTCGGCAATAAAGGCTCGGCGAATCCGCTTGCCTAGCTCTGTACGAACGGGAATATTTTGCAGATTCGGGTCAGTGGAGCTTAAGCGACCCGTCTGAGCAATCGTCAAATGAAATGTCGTATGGAGGCGAGAGTGTTCGTCGACAAGCTTTGGCAGGGCGTCAACATATGTGCTCTTTAGCTTCGTATACTCACGGTACCGAAGCAATAGTTCAATAATTGCATGCTGGTCTCGTAATTTACCTAGTTCGCTGGCCGCAGTAGAGTAATTTGTTTTGCCTTTTTTTATGTTCTCTGTGGGCAGCTTAAGGTCAGTAAACAGTACTTCAGATAGCTGCTGTGGTGAATTTATATTAAATTCTTTATCCGCTAACCCAAATATTTCTTGCTGTACATCATTTATATCGTCCGCTAGCTCAACCGACATTTTCTTTAAATAAACTGTATCAAGCTTTACGCCAGCGTGCTCCATACGAGCCAGTACTGGAATAACTGGCCACTCTATTTCTGCCGCCAGCTTTGCCAGCTTGGGCTCGCTCTTTAGGGCTTTCTGTTGCTGCTCGTGGAGCGCCTTGATAACCGCAGTTATCTCCCCAGCACGCTCAGCATACTCATCGCTGGAAAACGACTCGAATGACGATCCGTCATAACCGAGATCACTGCTCGCTAGCTCTGTCAGTGACTGCTCGCGCCGTAGCGAGTTCAACAAATACGCCCCGACGAAAACATCATGCCCGACAGCTGGCAATGGCAGTCCAAGCTCGTACAGTACCTGCAGACTGGACTTTACGTCGTGACCCACAACCGCCGTTACACCGTTAAGCGAAGCTGCCAGCGTTTCGGCCTTGATGCTGTCAGCTTCGATAACATACGTTTTGCCGTCTTTTCCGGTCGATAACGAGATATACTCCGGTTGCCGCCCATGTGCACCTTTTGCCCGGCTATGGAGGTAGACGGTACCAGAGAATCTTTCTTTTTCCAGTGCTTTATCTGACGATATACGAACAATTGCCTCAGCATGGATTGGCACATCGGATGGCAACGGTTCCTTCACTGCTGTTCCTTTTGTCAGCGACTCTGGTAATTGTTTCAGTAAGCCGCGGAACTCTAGCCTGGCGAATATTTTTTGTATTTTGTCGGGCTTTGCGCTGTCGCCGTTCATCGTTGCGACATCCAGCTTTATCGGCGCATCTGTCCAAATGCTTGCAAGTTTTTTACTCAGGTAGGCGAGCTTCTTGCCAGATTCGAGTTTTTCCCGAGTCGAATTTTTTATCAGATCAAGGTTTTCATAAATACCGTCGAGTGATCCATGCTCCTGCAGGAGTTGGGTTGCGGTTTTCTGACCGATTCCGGGAACACCGGGGATATTGTCAGACGAGTCACCCATCAACGCTTTTAGGTCAAGAAATTGACTGGGCTTAATACTGTATTTTTTCTCAAATGAATCTGGCTTATACAGCTCGATATTGCTTAACCCTTTTTTCAGCGCGTAAACATGTACATCCTTATCAAGGAGCTGGAGTGCATCCAGATCACTCGTGATTAGCATCGTTTCATGCCCTTGCTCGGTTGCCTGAACGGCCAAAGCACCCATGATGTCATCCGCCTCATAATCATCTATTTCATACAAGGGCCACCCGAAAGCATCCAGCAGCTCATGCAGAATTGGTATTTGCTCAAAGAAATCCGGTGGAGGCGGCTTTCTGCCCGCTTTATATTCAGAATAAATTTCTCGCCGTTTTCTTATATTTGTTTTTGACTTATCCCAGGCGACGCAGACGTAATCAGGGTCAAGCTTTTTTAGTACCTCTAACGCCATAACCGCAAAGCCGTATACACCACCGGTTGGCGTACCATCCTTCGTGGCAAGATTGCTCATCGCGTAATATCCACGATAAAAAACTGACTTCCCGTCAATAATCGCCAGTTTTTTTAACTTTTTCGCTTCACCTGCCATATGTACCTATAAGTGTACCACCCCGGGAGTCCATTCCTGAGCATGAGCGATATGGCGCTCAGGCAGCACGGCCCGGGAGGTACTGAGTAAGTCCGCGCAAGAACCGTACGCCTGACTCGTCCCAACGGTGTGCCTCAGCCTCAAGCGCGACTAGCGCAGCCTCTACGTGCTTTCTGGCTTGTTTCGTCGCATACGTATACGAACCGCATGTCTTTAGGATTTCCTGGACTGATTCAAACTGCTCTTGGGTGAGGTCACTATTCCCGAGCACGCTCAGGAGAAATTTTTTATCAGTTGCACTGCAATGCTTAAGAGCATGGATAATAAGCAGGGTGCGCTTGCCTTCACGTATATCATCAAGCGGATTCTTACCGCTGTCCTTTTCTGTTCCGTAGACGCCGAGTAGATCATCCGTTATCTGAAACGCTTTTCCAGTATGAACCGCGTAATCAGTAATAGCATCAGTTGCATGACAATCCGCACCGGCCAACACCATACCGACATGTAGTGGGTTAAGTACCGTGTAGTAAGCAGTTTTTAGTTCAAGTGTTCGTTCCACATCGGCTTGCTCTACTTCTGGAACAACTTCATTCATAATATCGTACGTTTGCCCATGCGCAGTAATCGCAATCGTTCTGTTTAGTATGCTGATTGCCTTAATTCGTAATGATTCATCCGCATCAATGTTTGCCAGGATCATTTGTGCAGCATGAGCTCCTGCGATAGCCGCATTAAGCGCAATCGACACCCCAAAATGCTCGCTAGACTGACTATATTTCTTCTCTTCGTGAAGCGTGGCTAAATGAGCGTGCGCACTTGGACCGCCGCGGCGAATCAGCGATCCATCCTGAATATCGTCAATAATCAACATATAGGCGTGCATCATTTCGATAACACGAGCGGCCTTTACTATCATGTCAGTATCTGTGCCCCCTGACATCTCATAGCCGACAATCGTCAGTGCACCTCTTATACGCTTACCCCCTCGTTCCAGTATCTGTAAATATGCATCGATCTCGACCGCCGCGTATGCTCCATATTGTTCGCGTATGCTTTCGCGCAACGAATCAGCGTATGACGCTATATCGTCATCGATGACTTGCTGATACTGTTTCAGCCGGCTCTGAAAGTGCGCTGTATCCATTGTCATGAACTTCTATTATATCTGATTCGGCAGAATACTAGTTGTCACGAGCGCTCGGCAGCAATCAGCTCCAGGTATTTCTGGCGAAAGCCTTCAATGTCGTTCTCATTATTTTCTACTATATCGGTAGCATGGCTTTTAACATACGAGACATCCATTTGGGCTTCCTTTGGTATGCCTGGTTTCGGCTGCCACTGCAAGGCCTCGTGAGCTAAAAACGTTTCCATATCTATATCTGTTCTCTCGCCCTCGCGTGCAAACTCGATTGCCCGAGCGTATCGAACCGCATCAGCTGCCTCAATCCAGACCAAGCGTCCTCTATTCTTTAAAATAAAGTCAGCCTCTACCGGTGTACGGATACTGTAGAGTACTAGCCCTTTATACGATTTATCCGTTTGAGCAGCCTGAAATTGCTCAACGGCCTTCCTTAAAATCACATCCGAGCCGAATTGCTGGCGGAGGTGATTGGCTGTCTCTGTCATGTGAGCGACGGATATCGGATCAGGTTTATCTTTATGCCGGTGGCGTGCTTCCTCACGAACCACGTCTCCAAGAGACACGCCGTAATAACCGGCATCTAAGTACCACTCCGCGAACGTATCCTTGCCACTCCTCGGCAAGCCAGCAATCCCTACAATATTCATAACGCTAGAATACTACGAATTTTTATTTTAAGTAATCGTGCATACGTCGGCTATCGCGGTGCTTGCGCAATTTCGCCAGTGCCTTCGCTTCGATTTGCCGTATTCGCTCGCGAGTGACCATAAACTCTTGCCCGACCTCTTCAAGTGTATGACTCTTGCCATCTTCTAGACCGAAACGGAGCTTCAGGATTTTTTGTTCACGCTCTGTCAGCGTACCGAGCAAATCTTTTACATGCTCTTTTAGGAGTGAGCCAGTCGCTGACTCTTCAGGGGTAATCGTGTCTTCATCAACGATGAAATCACCGAGCACCGAGTCCTCTTCGTCATCCCGCACGGATGCGTCTAGACTCGATATGTCCTGCTTGATCTTCATAATGTGTTCAACTTTTTCAACTTCCAGCTCCATCGCTTGAGCAATCTCTTCATTGGTTGGCTCGCGGTTTAAATCTTGCGTCAATCGCCGTTGGGTCCGAAGCAATTTGTTGATCGTTTCGACCATGTGGACTGGTATACGTATTGTTCTGGCCTGATCAGCAATAGCACGAGTGATAGCCTGCCTGATCCACCAGGTCGCATACGTACTGAACTTGAACCCTTTGTCTGGGTCAAACTTTTCAACAGCCCGGAGCAAACCAGTGTTGCCTTCCTGGATGAGATCGAGCAAGTCCAGGCCACGCCCGACATACCGCTTGGCTATCGATACAACAAGTCGCATATTTGCCTCGGCCATTTTATCTTTCGCACCAGGCTCTCCGGCAACAACCTTGTTCGCCAGCTCCAGCTCTTCTTCTGCACTTAATAGCGGAATTTTACCGATTTCACGTAGGTACAAGCGAACGGAATCATCAGAAATATCGTCCAGGTAGGAGGTATCTTGCGGCACGACCTCTTCATCATCGTCACTGACCCATTCATCACTCTTTTTGTTTATCTCTGGCGGGATAACAATCTCAACTCCCGATTCATCAAGTTGAGTATAAAGCGCATCTAGAACATCTTCGTTTTTTTGAGTATCGGGGATAACCTTGAAGATATCTTTTTGTTCAATCTTTCCCTTTTTTGTCGCTTCTTCAACGAGCTGAACAACAGCTTGTGGATCAAGCTGCTTGTCCTGTTCTGTTTTCTTGGTCTTGGCATCAGGCTTTGTCGTCTTTGCCTTGTCTTGCTCTTGCTTCTTTTGCTTCGCCATAATATATAAGTGTCCCCTCTTACTTACTGCCTTAGGAGCGTGTTTAAATGATTTACCTGTTCTAATAACGCCTTTTCTGTTGCTTCGTCAACATCACCAAGTTGCGCTGTGATCTCGCTTGTCTTATAGTCGACATATTTTTTCGTCAATAGAGCTTTTGTTCGCTTTGCTTCGTCTCGAAGCTCCACCAAATCTCTCCCAGAGTAAAGCTCTTCAAATTGCAATTGTAAAATTTTAACATAATCTGTCACCCCCTTCAACGAACCATCAGTTAAAATCTCTGTTGCACCGTCTGTATGTTGCTGCAGTATTTTATATAGTTTCTGCGCTGCCTCTCCTTCCATAACCTCTTCAGGAATGGCTACCACGGTTTTCCGCAGCGCTGGCTGCATAAGCCCAAGGGCCAATAGGTGGTCTTGGAGCTTCGCCCTTTCTCGGCTCTTTTTTTCGTCAGCCGTTGCGCTCGCTACATCTGTCTTTGGTTTTTTGTGATAGCGCTGCTTCTTTACCGCAGTTTCAGAGGCCAACTTCATCCGTAGCGCATCGGGTGACACCTCCAATCGGCGAGCCAGCACAGTAATATAGTGCTCCCGCTCTACCGGGTCATGTATATCTGCTAGTCGCCGGAGCACGATATCCGTAAACCCCCGCTTCCCTTGGGCGGTTGTGATATCGAGCTGCTTTTCGTACCGCTCAAGCAACCAATCAATCGCGTAAACTGGCTGCTTTAATACTGCCTGCCAATCTTTTTTATTGCTGCGAATAACATCGTCTGGATCTTTTCCTTCCGGAAGCGGCAGAACAGATAACGAAACACCGAGCTTGCTCGCAACAGCAATCGACCGTTCAATAGCATCTTGCCCGGCAGCGTCTTGATCGAAACAAATTCTAACGTCATCGGTAAAGTGTAAGACAGTCTTCAGGTGGCTTTCTGTCAGAGCAGTACCGGCTGTGGCCACAACGTGCTTTGTGCCTGCCTGGTGAGCTGAAACCACGTCTAGGTTTCCTTCCACCATCACGCACACTTTTTCTTTGCGTATTGCTTCTTTCGCTAGATGGAAGGCGAAAACGTGGCGACCTTTATCGTACAGTATCGTCTGTGGGGTGTTTATGTACTTTGGAGCATTCGGATCGTCGCGGAGCAGCCGAGCCGTAAATCCGATAACCCTCCCCTGCGGATCCATGAGTGGCACCATAATCCGCCCTCGAAACATATCGCTTGGCTTGTTGTATCGTACTACCATTAAACCGGCTTTTTGCAGCTCCTCGTCCGTAAACTTCTTGCCGCGTAGATACGAATACAGCTCCGTGCCGTTATCTGGCGAATAGCCGATCCTAAATTCCAACATTGTCTCTTTATCAAAACCGCGCTTTTTGCGTACGTACGTGAGTGCTTGCTCATGCTTCGTCAAATACCGTTGATAAAAATTTGCTGCCTGATCGAGCGCTTCATACATTCGCTCTTTCAATCTTGCGGCACCTTTGTTGTTGCCAGACCGATACGTACTGATATCGAGACCTGCTTTGCGGGCCAGCAGTTCTAGCGCGCCCTTGAAATCAAGCCCCTCCATCTCCATCACAAATGAAAACATGTCGCCACCCTTATTGGAGCTAAAGTCATGCCAAATCTGTTTTTCCGGGCTTATCATGAAGCTCGGTGTTTTTTCGTTCGTGAACGGGCTAAGCGCCTTAAAATTACGGCCTGACCGCTTAAGCTCGAGATAGTCACCGACAACATCCTCGATAGAAAGCCGGCTTTTAATATCCTCGACTGCATCCATATTATCTTTAGTATATAGGTTATGCGTGACAGGTGATAGCTTAAGTGGTTTACGAAAAAGACCTCCCTTATGTGCGCAAACCCGGACAGTGCTTTGCCCTTATCCTTAAATTGAACTATTATTGTGCATAGGATGGAACAAAATAACCCGGCACCTGACTATAGCTTTCTTGAGCAAAAAGAAACAAAGACCGGCTTCTTTACAAGCGCTGATAAAAAAACCAGGATTATTATTGTGGCTGCTGGCGGCGGAATACTGCTGCTCTTTATTTCTCTAATGATGGCGCTAATTTTTGGCGGTGGCACTGACATGACCGAGCGGTTCGTTAACCTCGCACAGCGCCAAGAAGAAATCACCCGAATCGCCGACATCGGCACCAGCAAAGCACGCTCCCAGCAAGCACTCAACATCGCTATAACCACCAAAGCGTCAGTAGAGTCATCTCAGCGACAAGTGATCAGCAATGTGGCCAGTAAAGGCAGGAGTCTTCGGACAGCCGATTTGCGTCTCCTAGAAAGCCAGTCAACAACCACTGAACTGGAATCTGCAGAACAAGCGAACAGATTTGACGCGGTGTTCGTCGAGATTATGCAAAATGAACTGGCAAGCTATATTGAGGCAATACGTCGTGCCGCAGATGAAGCAACCGGAAATGATCTAGCACTGCTACAGGAGTTATTCGATGAAGCAGTGCTGTTGCATAACGCAATCGAAGACCTCTAGCCAAGCACTTCTGGTGTTTCAGAATCAGTTTTCGTAACGAGGTTATAGCTATGCAGGATAAGCGCTTGCACTTCCTCCCACGGCAACTGTCCGGTCAATAGCATGGTATTCCAGTGTTTTTTATTCAAGTGATAACCCTCTAGGACAGTTTCGTATTTTTCGCGTAATAATTTTGCAAGCTGCGGGTCGCACTTGAGACTTAAGCGCACCGGCGCTTTCCCTTCTTGAATCAGCGCAAACATTTTATCACCGGTTTTGTACACGGCAACCCCTTCACCAAATGGGTAATCTAGCCGGCTATTCGGCATGCTCAGTATGTAGTCCTCTACTATCTTATGATCCATATCCTGTCCAGTGTAAACCACACGTTACGGATTGTCACTCTCCCTGTTATGTCTTTAAAAATAGATAGCTTTTTAGCTACCTATTTTTAAATACTTGCCCGGGCAAGTATTTTTTTGCTCAACTTAAAGAAACCTAAATTGATACGCCGGTGCATTGGCGTGGCACAAGCTCCACATGCTCCTCTACTGCCAGTAAAGCGGCTCGGCGGGCAGAAATCGGGCAAACGTCTGTATCTGGATCAGAGCGGAGACGGTCGGCAGAAACGATATCCGGTGCACCTGGGTTTTCTACCGTGCAGTTTAGGCAATGCTTTGCTATTTCAAGACTCAGCCCTTTTCTGTCTTCCGGATCCATTTCTGTCAGCTGTACTAGCTGCTCAGCAACATCATATGGGTCAACCTGCGTATCTGCACACTTACCTCTTAGCTCTATTCCATTGGCGCTCATCTGTTAACTCCTTTTGAGTTTAAAAATTTATGCCCGCATTGTACTCCTCAACGAACATTTTGAAAATAGTCTGTTTTTTCATATGCGGTATTGTTCTCATGCGGTATTGTTCTCAAACCATAAATGTAAAGGCAGCCTTTTTATAGGAATGGGCTTACTTTTGCTTCGATAGATAATCGCTTAACACTTCGTCCGGTCGCATAACAAAATCATCATGTGTTTGTCCGGGCAGCATGCTCAAAGTAACGCCAGGAATCTTACTTGCTCGTACCCTTACATCTTCTGGAACGGTAAAATATCTGTCAGCGTCACCATAATTCAACTCTACACGCGCGCTCTGGCTTGCTATGCCTTCTCCGGCAACAAGTGAGTCAAACCGGCTAATATCACCCGCAAAAAACGGCTTCCAGTGACCAAGTGCTCGCGTTGGAAGAAACAATTCTGCCCCACTCCTCGCATGAAATTTAGCAACGGCTTTTGCATCAGCGAGTGACCGGATGCGACCAATCATCTGGTTAGATTTTGCAAAAGTTCGCATTATTAATTGCATTCTATTGGCAGGCAGCGGTGCGCCGAATGCGTGTAACTCTGCCGGACGTACTGCATCGTGTAACGCTAACATACCCGCAGAGTGAGTAATTACGGTCATACGCTCTGTTGCTTTACGTATAGACTCTGGGTCAGCCATCGCTTCAGGGAAGCTAAAGGAATCAACATCTTCAAAGTGATTACCAAGCGCCTCTTTTACCTCGCCGGCATACGCTTCGCCACCACTAAAGCCACCTATGTAAACAGCGCGGCTCATGATTGAATCTTTACCAATCCATTGATAAAAGTATACATATAATTTATTATAGCATTTTTTATAATTTTGTCAATTTTATTACTCTACCCTCACTGTTGAGTCAGAGTAAGCCTCTTTCTAGCTAGATAAGAAATCTAGCAGCAGCAGGTGCAGCCAGCCATACGGGCATAAGCAAGGACTTGAGGCATATATCCCACTACATCGAAGAATTCTTCCATAGTCTGGCCTGTCTCATACAGCTCGGTCGCTAGCTCCTCTCCGACATAACGCAGGTGCCACGGCTCGTACTGATAACCGGTTATATCCTCCTTACCCTCAGGGTACCGGATAATGAAGCCGTATCGGTGAGCGTTTTCGCTAAGCCACTGACCTTGCGGCAAATCCTCAAAACAAACCTCCAGGTGACATTCCCCGCTTGGTGTCGTGATATCTACTGCTAGGCCTGTTTGGTGCTCGCTCGTGCCAGGCCGGGCGGAATACCTATCCGCTGCTTCTTGTCCATCCCGCTCAACATACGAATTATAAAATTGCGCCTGCAGCTGCTCAGACCGATAGCCGCTGCCAAAAACTAGCTCCACGCCATCGTCACCTGCTGCCGCAAACATATCTTCAAGAGCAGGTACGGCCTGTTGGCTAAACTGCATTTGCTCTTCGCCCGCCCCGAGCCGTAACCGTACGTCAGGCACCGTTAAATCTGGCGGAACGTAGCCATCTGGTAGCGGCCGCTCCCGGTTCACGATCCACCACGGGCTGCCTGGCTCATCAATACTGTATAAGCTCCTGTCAAAACCAGAATCATCAGCCTCAGCTTCATTCGTGGATGCGTCCGGTGCTGGCTCTGCCTCGTTGTTCGTTGGTGCGCCTGCCCGGTCAGCCCATATAAATAGCGCCCCGGCCAAGATTACGACAACGACAATTAACAGTAATGGCACTCTTTTTTTATTCATGCTTACCAGTATAGCGCGTATGTAAATGAACGGGCGACACGTTAGCCACACTATCCGTTACTTTATGAGATGCCCAGAAACACGCTATACTAACACCCAAGATGATAGACAAAAAAGCACTCCCGACAAAATTACTGTGGATGGATCTGGAAATGACCGGGCTCGAGCCGGAAAAGGACGTTCTTTTGGAAGTAGCGGTAGAAGTAACGGATTTTCAATTCAAGACGCTTGGTAATTACGAAGCGCGCATCCAGCAGAAGAAGCAAACCGTCATCGATAGAATGCAAAAGAATATCTGGTGGCGTGAGTTTCCTGAGAACCGAGATGATTTTGTCGATAAACTAAGCGAGGGCAAGCCGCTATCAGACGTCGAGAACGACCTGCTCGCCCTTGTCAAAAAACATTTTGGCGACGAGCCGGCCGTCCTTGCCGGCAACTCTATACATAACGACCGGAATTTCTTAAAGTACTGGATGCCGAATCTAGACTTAAAGCTTCATTACCGTATGCTGGACGTTAGCGCCCTTAAAGTGTTGATGCAGGGAAAATACGGCGTTATGTTTGAAAAAAAAGAGATTCACCGAGCCTTTGATGATATCCAGGCATCAATCGCCGAGTTACAATTTTACCTGGACTGGCTAAAGGCACAGAAATAAGCTCTCGCTACTAACCGGTGTAGCTCAATACCGGCCAGTCGCCACAACGTAAAATTCCGTCGTATAGATGCCCGGCTGGGTCACGTTACTTACATTTGCTAGCAGTACCAGCTTCCCAGTAGACCAATCACCGGCTGTTTTTGTGGCAATAGCCTGCCCATACGGACTTGCTATTCCTGTATCATCAAATGCAAACTGCGCGCCGGCATCATTGCCGCTGCCCTGTCCAGCGACCGTATTTACACAATCTGCGTGATTGTAAGGACTACTTGGAACCAGTCCACCGCTGAGGCTATTCGGATGCAAATACGTACACAAGCCGAATTGCTCAGTGCCAGGAACGCTGCCTGCTGCAGTGCTGCCAATCGGGTCAATCATCGCGGACCCTGATGCTAACGTATTGCCTCGCACTCGAATCGTCGCTCCGGCAGAAGCATTGGTCGCAATATTATACTTAGTATCTTTACTAATAGATGGCTCATCTACACTTAAAAATCCGTTATCATCACCCATTACCACCGCGCCGGCACTCGTGCCGCTGCAAGTTTGATAATCGCCTGGAGCGCTTAGTTCGTTCGTAAAGACACAAAACGTAATACGCTCCTGCACCATAAAGGTAATGTCGATTGTCTCTGCCGTACTGAGCGCCACCCCACCGGCATCCACTACGTCACCCTCCTCTGAAGGATTCTCTAAATCATATCCTAACGCATGGTTTGCCTCTTCATATGTGTATATGCGTGCAAAAAATGTTCCATTATCTGAAGGATTCGTCACACCCAAAAGATCGAGAGAGACCGTTTCGCCAGCAGAGACGCTTGCCGGAGCTACTGAACTTACCACTGCCGTATTGTCACCACTTCCGCCTGAACTGGCATGATTTGATACAGCTATCTGATAACCGGTAAGGTCAACGTCACCTGCGTCAAGGTTATCGAGTGCTGCCGTTAAGTCAAAGCCGGTAGGAGCGACGCACTCCGGATCACCAATCACTGGTGAGTCGGCGCAAAATGTGATTGCAATACCACCGAGGTTGCCACCGGTCGATACCTCAAACTCAACCGTGTAGTCGGTGACATCACCAGGCTGGGAGCTGCCCATCCGAATCTCCCTGTCACCGAGCAGAGTATAAGCAAATGCGGTAACGATAAGCCCGGTAATTGATACAGCAATGAGAACACCAATTAGCAGTGCAGTCGCAAAGAAGCGCTGGTTATGCGCCTGCTGCTGCGTTTGTTTCATTGTTGGTACCTCAAAATTAGTTTCAGTTCAGTGTGTTTTAGCGTTTGATGTGACGGCTCACATCATCAATATTTCTCACAAATAACAGTAGTAAAACAGTAGCATTAGCAGATTGTCCAGTCAAGCAGCCGTATCTGTAATTAGCTCCTGTTTATCCATGCATCAGCTGGCTACTCAACTGAGCATCTTTCAAGCAAAAAATTAATTACTCAGATAATCTTCTGGTGTCATTATTGTGACGTCGCTCAGGCGATTGAGTACATTTCGCACCCGTTCTGTCTCGGCTTGAACAGTCGTATCAAGTTGGTTGCGTGCAAAATAGCTGTCGTCCGTCTCCGCGAGCGTAAACATTTGTAGATTACGACGCGCCAATAGGTTCTGTGCGGCAGCTTCTTCAGCCGACCATTCGTAGTGCGAATACACTGGCAAAAAGCCAAGTTGCTGCAGCGAAAAATCCTCCAAGCTAATGTCCATAACGGCAAAACCACCAATCAACGTGTCAGCCGGAATTTGTGTGTTCAGAAAGTTACCAAGCGAATGCCAGACGATAGTTTCGCCGCCATCCTCTCTGTTAATCCGCTCTACCGGTTGGAGCACATGCGGCCCGTGACCGAACACATAATCTGCTCCCGCATCAGCTATTTCCTGAGCAATACGCTGCTGCTGCTCATCGGCCGAATCAGCGTACTCGGTTCCCCACCGCATACTTACCAACACAATGTCTGCGTTTTCTTTGGCTTCGGTAATCTCACGCGTTGCCGTTGGCTCATCGTACTGAACAAGACTGTAGCTATTTGGTACCGGCTCGTTGGTATACGTACTGTATGACAGGAAAGCAAAAGTAACATCGTGCACCTCGAAATAACTGATTTGTTCACGCTCAGCTTGATTACGGTACGCACCGGCCGTAGCGAGCACATCTCTACCCTGCCAATCATCCACCATAGCATCGACAAGTGCCTCGCCTTTGTCGTATGTGTGGTTCGTACCAAGGTTTATCACATTACAACCTGCCTGCTCCATCCCATCGTGCCACTCAAGTGGAGCATTAAAGATCGGGTAACCTGAGATACCAAATTGTTCGCCTCCAGCCGGCGTAGCCTCATTACAAAATCTTACGTCAGCTTGTTCAAAATATGGACGCATATTTTCCATGAGTGAGTAAAAATCATAGCTGCCGTTGCCTTCTGCGTTCGCGATGACGGAATCGTGCGCTATCATGTCGCCTGTCGCAACGATACGCAGAAAATCTCTTGACTCATCCGCTTGTTCAGCACCGTTATCTGTCCGTCCTGCCTGATCATTGCCTGCACCGTTAATTAAAATCCAGGCACCAATAGCCGCTCCCGCCACCAACAGTACAGTTATTAATATAATCGGCCGCTTGTTCCGCATGATACTCCTCAGTCTTTTTTCTTATCCAGCCTATCCAGCCGAAACTTATGTACGATTATGTAGATGATAAACGCAGTCGCCAGTAGTATGATTATGCCGTTTAAGGCTGAGCCCCAAGCAAACACCAGATCGACACCATGCCGAGTAAGGCCAGTGTTCCACGTTATCTCTGATAATTCTGTTCCGGCCAGTATAAACCCCACGATCGGGCTGATAAGCCCATCTACTACTTCACGGACGGCGTTCGCTGCCGCAACCCCAACAGCCAGCCCCACCGCAATACCGACAACCCCTTGCTGCCGGACAAAGTCCATAAAGCTGCTCAGTTCTTTTTTTGCTCGGTCACGTGCCATAATACTTGCCTCCTATCGCTGTTATTATTGTACAAGAATACGTTGCCGTTCTAATCTTACTTCTGCTTTTTTCCTCGTTTAGCTGGCTCGAACGATAGTGCGAGCGAGTTTATACAGTAACGTTTGCCCGTCGGTTGTTCCGGCGCATCATCAAATACGTGCCCCAAATGACCGCTGCAGCTGGCGCACTGCACTTCAGTCCGCTCAATCCCGTGACTTGTGTCACTTACAAGCTTTATTGCTCCATATTGTGCGACATCGAAAAAACTTGGCCATCCTGACCCTGAGTCAAACTTATGATCGCTAGAAAATAACGTTGCTCCGCAATCTGCACAGACATAGACGCCTTCTTTTTTATTATGAAGCAGTTTACCGCTGAATGGCGGCTCGGTTTCTTTTTCTCGTAAAACCTTGCGCTGTGCGTCACTTAGCTGTCGTCTACCGTCTCCCGGCTTACTCACTGTTTTTTATGTTCCTTCGCTTTTTCTAGTAAGTTATTTGTACGAATAACTATTTGAAGGAAAATTTCTAGAACAAGAATCTGCAACACCATAGCGATTGCCGGGTCGAAGATTCCCGAACGCCACTCAAACTGCCGGACCCCTTGCACAGGTGCTTGATTAATCAGCTCTGACAATAGCGCCGATAAACTGAGGGCCACCGAACTAATAAACTGCGCCACTACTAGCCCTAGTACCACCGCCAAAATAATCGACACTGCGTCTTTTCGCTTAAGAATCCTTACGGTAAACATAGCCTCTCCTTCACTTACCCTTCATTGTAGCAGGATGGGCTTATTCACTCAGGCGCTTCAGGGCAGTGATGAACGCTGCCTCTTTCATGCAGACATCGTGTTTATCGGCAACCGTCGTTACTTCATCTACTGCTGTCCGTAGATACTCCTCTAATTTTTTCAGCACATCAGCCTCGTCCCAGTGCTCACCAGCTCTGTTCTGCTGCCACTCCAGTAAGCTTGCGGCCACACCGCCTGCGTTCGCAATTATATCCGGGATGATCGTCACGCCCTGCTTAGTGAGATAGTCGTGTGCCTCGAGCGTCAGCGGGCCGTTAGCGAGCTCCAGTATATATTTTGCCTTTACGTCTTTCATATTGTCTTTATTGATAACTCCGCCCAGCGCCGCTAAGACGAGCACGTCAACTTCTTCGGTTAACAGCTCACCGTTCGCAAGCTGGACAGTATCTTCGCTTTTGTAATCAATAAACTTCTTGCCTTCCGCACGATAAGCAATCAGCTCACTTGGGCTTAATCCAAAGCCCGAGCTAATGCCAGCGCTTGAATCAGAAGCACCGACGAGCTGCAAATTCGGCAATAGCTCTTCCTCGCGTTTCATAAAGAACGACCCGACGTTTCCAACCCCTTGAATTGCATACGTTAGGTCAGCCGTATCTTCGCCGTATTGTTTCAGCACCTCACTCAGTACGCTGGCGCCACCGTAGCCAGTTGCTGCCTCACGACCCTCTGAGCCGCCGTTTTTTATTGATTTTCCGGTAAAGCTAGCTTTTGTTTTGTCGCCGGTGAGCTTTTCGTACTCGTCTACCATCCAGTCAATTATCTGAGCGTTGGTGTTCACGTCCGGGGCCGGTACATCAGTGTCGGGGCCGATGTAATCCTTGAGCCCTCGCACATACTCCCTGGACAGCTCCTCTAGCTCGTGCTTGCTAAGCTCTTTCGGGTTCACGGCCACACCGCCCTTACCGCCACCCAACGGTAAGCCGACGGCCGCGTTCTTTACCGACATAAGGGTGGCGAGTGCCCGTACCTCATCTAAGTCGACCTCCGGATGAAAGCGAATCCCTCCCTTGTACGGACCGCGCTGGTTGTTGTGCTGTACCCGGTAGGCTTTGTACGTATTGTCGCTGAGAGAAATGTCAAACTGATGTTCATGGTCCGCCTGCAAAAATTTGTCGATCTGCTCATCCGATAAGCCGATTTCCCTGCCGGCTCGCTTTATGAATTCCTGGGCTGTTTTTAACATAGTACTTCCTCCTTGGTGTTTACTTATACGTGACGTTAATTTTATGCATCTGCTTCATGGCTTTCCGTTCGTAACATAGGCATGAATGCTATTGAGCGCCTGCTGCCAGTGAAGCTTCATAGTAGCCCTATCTTCTTGATCTTGTAGTTTTTCGTGGTGAAAACGGAGTGATGTCTTTTCATCGCCAGAAGGCATGAAATACAGCTGGAGCGTTGAAGCCGGACGGTTCGGCTGTTGCAACCGGAGCCGCAATTTCTTTTCTGGATCTATGCTCCGTACTTCCCCCGTCCAGTCAACAGAAGAAGCTTTTCCGGCTTTTTCTAAGGTTAGCGAGGCATCTTTGCCCAGCCAAAGACTCAATCCATGACCACTGGTCAATATGTCCCATAACACTGCCGCATTGATCGGAATCGTTTTTTGCACCCCTATCTGGAACCCGGCATCTTTGGTTTGGCCGACGACACGCTTGCCGTGGTGAAGCTCATACTCGACAGTGACGGTCTGTGCCCACCAGCCGTTTTTTATATGATTTTCATTAATGAGCCAGTCAGCGATCTGCTTGTGTGACCAGTCTTTTGCGTTGTGCTTATCGAGCAGTAAAAACCACTCGTTTAGTGTCTTTCCTGTTGATTTTTGTACCGCTTCGTCAGATACAGGCTTGCGCGACATTACATCTCCTCCAGCGCCGGGATACCAAGAAGCTCCAGGCCGTCCTTAAGTACATCTGCATACAGCTTAACAATTTGGGCTCTGGTTGCTTCGCGTTCATCACCGATTACCCGGCTGCTCTCGTAAAACCGGTTGAACGTTTGTGCGAGCTCATACAGGTAGGTACAAACTATGTGCGGCGCGAGTTCTGTGCTGGCTTTAGCAAGATGGTATGGATAATGGCTGATTTTACGCAGCAATTCACGTTCGCTATCAGTTAGCTGCGCAAAATTACTTGCGCCCGCAAGTAATTTTGATTTCGCTAAGATAGACCGTGCACGGGCATGAGCATATTGTAGATACGGACCGGAATTCCCGTGCGTGTTAATTGATTCGTTTACATCAAACACTATGTCGCTGCTCACCCGGTGTCGTAAAAATTGGTATCGGATGGCGCCTCGCACTACGGCTTCAGTAGCCGAGCCGCCCTGTTCCGTGAGCGCTGACTCGATTTGATCAAACAACCAGCGAACCTCTATGACATCACCTGTTCGTGAACTCATCTTGCCGGTTGACAGGGTAACCGTACCGGTAGAAATATTTATCGTAACGTCTTTTTGCTCAGGGAAACAGAGCTCGGCAGCCTTTAATACTCCCCGGAAGTAATCTTTTTGCTCGTGTGCTGTCACGATATAGCTTTTATCCGGATGAAAATCCTGAGCTTTCAACTGTATAAGCCCGAGATCGCGCGCACCATACAGGCCTCTTCCCTTTGATGAAACGAATGCATTATCAAACACGCCATATTTTTCGCCAGGAAAGATTAGCGCACCTTCACTCTCTACAAAAACGGTACCGACGTTAGCCTGCACGGTCTCAACGCCGAGCTTATCCGCCTCGCTCTCCAGGTATCGCTTTTCTACTGGTTGATTACCAAGCCGCTCAACTAATGTGTCGATGTCAGCGAAGCTCCACGCCTTGCACGTTTCATACACCTGCTTATAAACCGGATCATCAAGCACGAAAGACTGCTGCGCTAACGCATCTATCTCCGCTTTTGCTGTCTCATTTTCTTTGTACGCGTTTGCGCCCTCAGCATACATCTTTGACATGAAGCTATTACGCTCCGAAGCCGGAATCTCATCGAGCTTAGCTGGATTTCCGCCAACATACCGAAGTAAGCTGTACATGCTTTTGCCGACATGAGCGCCAACATCACCGTGGTAGCTAACGCGGTGCACCTGCGCCTGAGCACGCTCTAATATATTGGCAATACCATCGGCAATAATCGCATTGTAGGCGTGGCCGATATGCATTGCCTTAAACGGGTTAGGGTTGTTCGTCTCGATAACGACCGTGTTTTTCTGGAGCGTTGCTTGTGTTGGCTCCGTTTCTATACTGCTGACCAAAGCCTCATCAGTAAGCCTGATATTAATAAAGCCCGGTCCGGCGATTTCCGCAGAAGCAACAGCCGGATGATTGAGTTCGTTTACAATCGCTCCTGCGATATCGCGAGGGTTTTTTTGCAGCCGTCCTGCCAGCTGCATCGCGATGTTCGTCGTAAAGTCGCCGAATTCTTTTTCTGGAATCTGAAGCTCAACGTCCGCCGCATCGGCGAATAAACGCTGGCACACCTCACTGATATGAGCCTGAAGTTCATGCATAATACTTGCCTATAAGTATACCAGCTCCTTACTGGAGTACCCGGTGTTTTTCTGATTACGCACCAAGATGTTAGGCTGGAGGTAGAGCCGAGGGAGGTTACATGAAAATTTTAGTAATTATTGGAAGCACCCGCATTAACCGGAGTGCAGATCGGGTGAAAGTATGGCTGCAGACTCAGCTCAAACAGCGCAACGATGCAACGTATGAAATCGTCGATCTTCGCGACGTTCATTTGCCGTTTTATGACGAACCGGCCTCAGTGGGCGACTTAAACGGAAGGTTTAATCACCCGGAAGGCAAAGCTTGGAACGAGCAGTTAGAAACAGCTGACGGTTTTATATTTGTAACGTGTGAGTATAATCACGGCCCGCCAGCAACGCTAAAGAACGCGATCGATTATGGCTGGGAAGGGTGGCACTATAAGCCGCTCAGTATCATCAGCTACAGTTCTGGGCCGATTGGTGGTGCACGAGCAACCGAACAGTTGCGGCTCATGAGCCAAGGAGTCAAGCTGTTACCACTGCCAAAAGCAGTCCATATCGGGCACGTGAAGAGCGCAATCGATGAAAACGGCACTGCAGCAGAAGAGAAAACCAATAAGTCGCTCGATGGATTGTGTCAAGAGCTCACCTCAATTGCCAACAAACTACAAAACTAACTATATTTTTAAGACGCATATATACTAAAAGCAATGAACTTGGCAAAACCACTCGATGCAGCCCGAAGCTGGGTCCGAAAACATATGGACCGATTAGCGAAAACGCTCGATCGGAGCAGCAACGGTAAGCTTCACCCGGACGTCATTACCTACATCGGCCTGTTGATGCACGTCCCCGTCGCACTCCTAATCGCAACGCAAAGTTTTTACTGGGCTGCCGGGCTGCTCGTCATATTTGGCTTATTTGATGCGCTGGACGGCGCTCTCGCCCGCGTCCAAAATCGCGCCTCTGCAGCAGGCATGCTCCTGGATGCCAGTACAGACCGCATTAAAGAAGTGTTCATTTATATCGGCGCCGCTTACGCGCTCGTTGCTATCGGTGAACCAATCGGCGCAGTCTGGGCAGTAGCCGCTTGTGGCGCCAGTCTTTGCGTCAGCTACGTAAAGGCAAAGGGTGAGACTGCCGTTCAGAACCAAGCTTTTTCCCATGCCGAAATCAACGCGCTTTTCGCTGACGGATTAATGCGCTTTGAGGTCAGAATTGCCTTTATCATCATTGGTTTGCTTACCCATCAACTACTGCTTGCTGTCATCGCTGTCACTGCATTGTCCACCTATACCGCGTTTTCCAGATTGCTACGGATTCAAAAAAAGATCGGGCGGTAATGCACAAGAAAGTTGACTTCCATACCCACTCAACCGCATCTCATGATGGCGGGATATCTCCTGATCAATACAGGACACTTTTGGCAGACGGCGTACTAGACTGTGTCGCAATTACAGATCACGGCACAATCAGAACAGCGCAAGCACTCCACGATGAACTCGGGCAAAAAATAATAATCGGCGAGGAAATAATGGCCGCAGAAGGTGAAGTTGTTGGGCTGTTTCTCAGCAAGCCGGTACCGGAAGGGCTGTCTGCTAAAAAAACGATGCACCTTATAAAAGAGCAAGACGGGCTTGTTTATATTCCGCATCCGTTTGAAACCATTAGAAAAGGTCTTAGTCCCTCTTTGCTGGAAGAGCTGATAGATATGATAGACATAATAGAAACTTGCAACGGCCGAGCGTTTATACAAAATCGTTCTCAGCAAGCTGTCGTCTGGGCAAGACTACACCACATCCCAGGCGCGGCAAGCAGTGACGCTCACGGTATCCGCGGACTTGGCCGTACCTACACACTCCTCTCTGATATCCCAAACAAAGAAACTTTGCCGCATCTCATAAAAACCGCGAAGTTAATCGTAGATAGGCCACAATTCGTTTCTCTGTTATATCCGAGCTTCCATCGAATGAAAAAGAAGGTTCTTCGGAAATGATTTTTTTTGATGCGCTTTGGTTCTTTTTGCCAGCCGGCATCGCAAATATGGCACCGGTAATTGCGGCTCGCTTGCCAGTTCTTAGGCATTGGCAAACCCCGATTGACCTGGGGGTAACGTGGCGTGGTAAACCGTTGTTCGGAAAGAATAAAACCTGGCGCGGACTACTGTTCGGTACGCTGTGCGCCGGGCTGGTTGCGCTCTTACAGTTCTACCTATTCATGCCCTACGTTGGTGCGGCCGGTGAGGCGATCTTGCTCGGCCTTAGCCTTGGCTTTGGAGCCTTGGCCGGCGATGCGATTGCTAGTTTTTTTAAACGCCAGCGCGGAGTACCAGCAGGAAAAAGCTGGATTCCGTTTGACCAGACAGACTATATACTTGGCGGCCTCGCTTTAGCCTACCCGGTAGCGCATGGCGTACTGACCCTGCCGCTAGTACTCACGGTGATCGTACTGTACGGCGGCCTTCATGTCCTAGTCAGCTATATTGGCTACTTGCTCGGCCTCAAAAAATCCGCCATTTAGCTAGCTGCTAATTCGCTTTTTAGTTTTTCGATGATATCGACTGGCGTCGGATCTAGTCCGTTTAATAAAGCAGTGTAAAGGCTCACGAAATCACCGAGCTGTACGGTCCAAAGCAGCTGCTCGAGCACGGTACTACCGTTTGCCTCGACTGTTTGCGCCGCCGGCTTCTTTCCGGACAGCAAGCGCTCAGAAATCGTGAACCGTTTTCCTACCCGCTCGTGCTCGGTCGAGGCCAACAAGTTGACCACCTTATAGGGCTTTTGTACTGGATGGCTTGTCCAGCCTAAAAACTCATTGTGATTAAACTCAGGGTACTCATTGCACCAGGCTACATTTTTAGCATTTTCATTAAAGCTGATCTTCCATTTATACGCTGCTGGGAACAGCTTTGGGCCGGCATAAATGACGATGGAGCTGCCCGCAAGATCAAGCGCCAGCTGTTTTGCCTGGTTGTCTGTCGTCGGCACGTCTGGCCGGAACGTTATGGCCGCCTGTTTTATAAAATCTGAGGCTGACCGAAACGTTGAAAGCAAGGCTTCTCCAGCAACGATTGGCGTTTTATCGAACATGGTGGCCAGTGCGTTCAACCCGTACAAGGCTGCCATACGTGGCTGAAAGCCAGTTGGCAGTTCAAATAACGGACAATTCTTTTCTCTGGCAATTTCTGCAAGCTTGCCGCCAGAGCTGATTGTTATGATTTGACAGTTCTTGTCTATCGCCTGCTGGAGCGCACTAACCGTCTCTTCGGTGTTGCCAGAATAGCTAGCAGCAATTACCAGTGTTTTTTCATTAACGTACGGTGGCAAGTCATATGTCCGAACGATTTCAAACGGTACCGTTTTTTCCGGCCACGAAGTAAAGAGTGAGGCCGCGAGCGCTGATCCGCCCATACCCGCGTATACGATATTCTCAACACGACCAAAGTCAATCGCCGAGACGTCGGTGTCGAACTCATAGGATATCTGCTGCCATTGCTTTTCGGCAACGCCAAGCGCGTCCTGGCTATCACGCTGATGGATCATTTTTACATCATCAAGTACAGACAAATCATTTCTCCTTTTTTGCTTATGGTTTATACTGTTACTAACTACTATATACTAAAGCCAAAGCAATAGGGGGTGGCATGTTCGATCAGCAAAACGATCAAAACAATCAACAACAAGGTCAAGATACGAGTACAAACGACCAGGGCACGAATGACCCTGCCAGCCAATCACAAAGCCCGGCAGCACCGCCAGCCGACCATGATTTTGCGCCGCCGAAGCCTGCCTATGATTCGGTTTTTGACGAACAGCCAGCAGCTGACAGCCCAGCACCGTCAGACGACAATCTCGTGGCTACTAGTCAACCTCAGCCTCCTGCTGCACCCGTCCAGGATGACGAGTTACTCAATATTAAACAGCAAGCTCTCCAGCAATTAAGTCCGCTCGTTGGTCAGCTTGAACAATCACCAGAAGAGAAGTTTCATACAACCATGCGCATCATTCAAGCATCTGATAATCACTCACTCGTGAAAGATGCGTACGATGCCGCTCGACAGATTGAGGATGACAAAGTGCGTGCTCAAGCTCTATTGGACATAATTAACGAAATAAACTACTTCACGAAGGATGACGCTTCAGAAGAACAGCCACCAGAACAGCCAAGCTAATATTTGTTAGTAGGCAGCTATTAAAAATGCACCGATTTTCATGCCGGTGCATTTTTAATTATCTATAAACTAAAGACTACTCTTCGCTAGAAGGGCCTGCTTGTGGTAATTCAGGGCCGGTGCGAGGTGTTTCTGGCTCGCTTGGCTCAGCTTCGTCTTCATCGTTTGCTTCTTCAGCATCGTCTTCATCGTTAAAGAAATCAGGGAGCTGCTCATCGTTCTCGTCTACTGGAGCTTCTTCATCGTTATCGTTATCATTTGCATCATCAACGTCTGTGATTGTGCCATTGTCCCTATCGTTAAATACTGCCTGGTATGCCCAACGACCCGCAAAAAACAATCCAAGTACTACTGCTACCGTTAAAACAAACCCGCCGGCTGCAAACAGCCAAGCCCTGCCCGTACGGTCACGCTCTTCAGCGCGGTAGTAATCCTGCACTTCTTCTGGAAGGACGTCGTTATCTTTCTTTCTGCGAAATAATGCCATGTTCAAAACTCCTGCTTGTTGAGTAATACAATACTACAATATGGCAATATTAGCAACTTATATTTCTCATATGAAAGCTTATGCTTTAGTGCAATGAAAATATTTTAAATCAAAAACAACCGGGGATTCATTCCTCGGTTGTTTTTACCGCTACGGGAGGAGAGCAGACCGAGCGACCGATTCATTCGATTGCCCGGCTCCTCTCATGATTCTTACATCATGCCCATACCGCCCATACCTGGCATACCGCCACCGCCAGCTGGTGCAGCCGGTTCTTTTTCTGGCACCTCAACCACAAGAGCGCCCATTGTCATGGCAGTTCCTGCAATTGATGCTGCGTTTTGGATCGCTTCTTTCGTAACCCGTGCTGGGTCAACCACACCGGCGGTTTTTAGGTCTACCAGCTTACTTGGGTCGTTTACGTTAACTCCCTGCCCTGCTTTTGCTTTCTTGACTTGCGGTAACCACTCGTCAGCATTCAGGCCAGCGTTGCCAAGCAAAATTCTAAACGGCTGCTCGAGCGCGTTCTTCAAAAGTTGCGCGCCTGCTGCTGATGTATCAGATGCATCTTCCTGTATCGTAGCTGCTAGGTTTATCAGCGTAACACCGCCGCCAGGTACGATACCTTCATCGAGCGCGGCTTTTACCGCTGCCACAGCGTCATCAACTCGGAACTTCTTTTCCTCAATTTCGGTCTCGGTCGCACCGCCAACCTTAATAACTGCAACTTTACCGGATAGTGCAGCACGGCGCTTTTCGAGATTCTCTTTGTCATATTCGCTGCTCGCTTGTTCAGCTTGTGAAGTAATCTGCTTGATTCGCGCATCCAGCTCTAATACATCACCGCTTCCTTCGATAATAGTCGTCTCGTCCTTATCTACAATCACCTTGCGGGATGAGCCGACCATATCCATGTCAGCTGTTTCAAAGCTGTGGCCCTGGTCTTCGCTAATCACCGTTGCGCCTGTCAAAATCGCAATATCTTGCAGAATGTCTTTTCTGCGGTCACCGAATGCCGGCGCCTTTACTGCTACACAGTTGAACGTTCCCTTCAGCCGGTTCAGGACAAGGTTGGCAAGCGCATCACCTTCAACGTCTTCCGCAACGAGCAATACATCTTTTTTGCCAGCCTGTACAAGCTTCTCAAGAAGTGGCAAGATATCCTGGATCGAGCTGATTTTCTTATCGGTAATCACGATTGCCGGCTTGTCATATACGGCCTCCATACGGGACGTATCTGTCGCCATGTACGGACTCACGAAGCCGCGATCGAACGTAAAGCCTTCTACCACTTCACTCTCGAGTTCAAGTCCTTGGCCTTCTTCAACGGTAACAACACCATCTTTACCAACCTTATCTATGACGTCAGCGATAAGTTCACCAATCTGGCTATCTCCAGCTGAAATCGTTGCAACCTCAGCCACGCGCTTCTTGTTTGCCTTGATATCTTCTGCTTGACCGCCGAGTTCTGTAATGACGTTATGCGCAGCTGCTTCGAGTCCTTTTCGAAGCTGCATCGGGTTGTGCCCGGCAGCGATCAGTTTATTCGCCTCATACAATATGTGATAAGTCAGCACAGTAACGGTCGTCGTACCATCACCTGCTACATCATTCATTTTACTGGCAGCTTGCTTAATTAACTCCGCACCTACCTTGTAGCCGAGCGTTTCATCGTCAACATCTTCAATATCAACGCCTTTAGCGACTGTCACGCCATCGTGCGTAACCGTCGGGCTTCCATAGCTCTTGCTTATGACAGCGTTGCGACCTTTTGGCCCCATGGTGGTCTTTACTGCGTCGTATAAAATTTCTGCTCCGGCAAGCACTCGCCGCCGAGCGTCCTCATCATAAAAAACTTTTTTTGCCATGTCGTGAATCTCCTCCTTGATTACTTAACCGTTGCTAGCAGGTCTTCTTCTTTAATCAGTATGTATTCTTTGCCATCGATTTTGATGTCGTTCGTGCTGTAGCCTTTGTATATAACCCGATCACCTTTTTTTATAGTTTTCGTGTCCGCGCCGACTGCTAGCACCTTTGCTACCTTCGGTTTTTCTTGTGATTTCTCCATGACATATAGACCACTGGCTGTCTTTGTCTCGACATCTTCCTGTTCTGCCAAAACATAATCCGCAAGCGGCTGAATGTTTGCTGCCATCCGTTCCTCCTAAAAATTTTTAGTTCTATCCGATTTCTTAGCTCGAGTTAGCACTTCTCGCAAGTAATTTTTGGCACTCGCCAAAACTAAGTGCTAACCCGTTGGCACTCATAATAATAGAGTGCTAACCGCCCTGTCAAGACCTTCGACGCTCACAGCTAGATCAAAGCTGTTATGGTCGGATTATCGACTGCTTCACAACTTCGTGTGCCACATGTTGCATAGCAATAATATGGCCTGGCCAATCAGGGTTGTTGTCAAAAGTTTTTTGCACTCCAGAAATGAGGGCTTCTGCGTGATCAAGTATATCGGGATTACTTGTCTCACTGTGCAATGAGTTGGAAAAAATGCTGTTTATGTACGGGTTTATTATTAGGCTCTCGATTTGTGAGCGAACCCTCTCAACTGACATTCCGGCAAACATTCCAACCCCAAAAAGCTTGGTTTCTTCGTCAGTATTGGCAAAGACCAATGACTTCACCAGCTTCTCGATGTCATTCCAGGCCAAATTCACTGCGTCAGGGCCATTCGCTTGCCCAGCGATTAGATTTTCAGTATCGATAACACCTATATCGCCCTCTGGTGTAACAGACCAGTTTTTAATTTGCCCGTCCGGATGGTGAACACCATGAACATGCAGATAGCCCAGCATTTCTGATATTCCTTTTACTACCTCGGAATTTCTCTCGACGGTCTCAGCGCTTTCTCTGTCTTTAACGTAGCCGCCGATTACCCAATGGTCTCGGTCTAAACTCATTAGGTCATTACGCTTATGGGAGGCCAGTACAAAATGATCGCCGTGACGCGCCGGAAATACGCCTATTGGGTCAAAGGTTTCGATTCCCATTGCCCGTAAAACACCATAACCATACATTTCATGGAGTGCTTTTTCCGGGCCGTTAAACGGTTTGAACGCTACTGGAATGCTTTGTCTTTCTACTGAAGCGCCGGCTGCAATGCCCCCAATCAGCCGAAAGCTGCCGAATCCGACCCCATGAGCTGAGCGTTTGCTTTCGATAATCTTGTTTAATGTAACCGCATCCATCGAACGCCTGATATGCCCAACATGCGATTCATGAACAACAGGATAGCCGCTTAAAAGAGAATCGATGTGGTCTTGGTTCGGCTCATCTTCACCGGAATAAATCGATAAGTCATGTTTACGTCTTAAGTCAGGCTCATGGAGCTTGCCGCTTGAGAGGAGGGTTGGATCATGTTCACGGCTGAAGCCCTTGTTGTTAGCCATTGTCACCCTCAGAATTATTTTTCTTTTTAAAATGCCGGAGAATTACCTGCTCGGGGGTTATATCAGTCGTTGACGCTGCACCCCTCTCAAGTTCTGCAATAATACTATTCACTGGAGCGTCTTGCGGCCGCGAAGCGAGATAACGGAGTCTCTTTAGGCTTTTCGGACTGGATGGCTCACGGACGGGTGGCACCACAGTAAGATAAACATCGTCGTCATCAGTATCTTGACCGTTATGAGTTAAGGCAAGGTTTTTTATATCTACGCCAAAAGTTTCTGGATCCATGGAACGAAGCAGGGCAACGAATCGAACGGCCTTTCCTGTCAAAAATTCCATGTACTCTCGCTCATACGGGCCGCTTCGTAAAGTTTTATAAAGGGAGCGCGAACCACGCGGAACATCATATGCGTCAAATTTTCCTGCATAAGTACCGACTCGTTGCAGGATTGCGTTGTACCCGAATAATTCGGTTAAAGTGCCCTCTGTCGAATGATCGCTTTGGCGGGGTGTAATGTACAGCCGCTTTTTCGTGTCGCGGTTCACTACATCAATTGCTTCTGTGCCGAATAATTCGGTATTCGATATGTCGAACTGACTATCAGTTTTACGATAATTAAATTGCTTCAGCGTTTCAGCAAAATCAAATACATCCTTTGCGCCTAGCGCGTAATGTTCAATCTTGGGGTCAATTTCCGGCGAAATTAAAAACTCCATCTGACTTGGGTCAGATTCTGAAGAGGAAATGTGCCTGTTGCCGCCAGGCCTGTCGGAATAGCTTCCCATAGGTGAATATAATAGCATATTTTTGCTATTTTTACAATTATTTTTTCTGTTATTTACTTGTTGAATTTAATAATGTGCTGTCGGGCTACTGGTCAATGACCCACATCTTGTATGGGCTTCTAGCGATAGGCGTATGAAGCCTTTCAACTAGTACATTTCCAGGATGCCAGTCACTCAAGAGGTCGCTCGGAATAAGATCTTCTTCTGCGATAGCCTGATGCAATATCTTCTCACAGTCGGCGTAACGTTGCCGTACCTCATTTTGTGTTTGCGCCGTAATCTCCCCGCCAAACTCAGACAATACACCCCTCCGTTCGAGCTCGCTCGACTCATCAGGGTTCAAAATGTGATCGACGTTTACGCCACCGTCTATCCGCTGCATCATAACGTACTGCATATCATCGTGCTTCGGTATGATTATTCCATAATGATCGGGCATATCGATCCATCTCGGTACGTTTCCTGCATCAATCACATAGTCAATAACATCCATGCGCTCTAGCATTGCCTGCATGGAATGGCCCCTCGTCTCTTTCATCAAAATATCGTCAGATACTGTATAGATTTTTGAATTCGATCCTTCGGCAAAAAACGTACGAATACCGCCGCCCGCAAGCATTGTCTTGCCTAATGCTTTACGCATATAGAGAGAAATGACCCGTTCAATATCAGGGGTTGAATCAACTAGTTCAGCACCGCGACTCGTTAACAAAACTTCGCAGGAGTCCGTTTCGAATGACCGCCATGTTGCGCCGTCGGGTCGCTCTATAGATGTTATTTCTCTCATAATAATTCCACTATATCTTTGTATTGTATAATATTATTGCTGGTTTGTAAAGTATTTGTCTCCGTTACAGTAGCTCTTTAATGACTTCTGTTTCGTTCCATGGTACTAGCTTGCCGCTCATGTTGCGAGAATCCTGGTGGCCGATACCGGTGCAGTAGACGATATCGCCTTTTTTTGCCGCCTTTAGTGCCGCTTCTATCGCCTTTTTTCTATCGGCCATTTCTTTGGTTTTACTAGCTCCTCTAGCCTTTCTTATTCCCTTCATGACCATTTTTCGTATGCTGGCCGGGTCTTCCGTATACGTTTCATCGTCGGTCAGGTAAATTTTGTCAGCGTATTCTGCAGCAATTTCCCCCATCTGCGGGCGCTTTGCTTTATCCCGATCACCTGTAGCGCCGAACACAAGGTGAATTTTGCCGCTACTCCGCTCTTTGAGCGAGCTCAACGCTTGCTGCAGCGCATCCGGAGTTACTGCATAATCAACCAGAATCGTAAACGGCTGCCCTGCTTCCACTCGCTCCATTCTGCCCGGCACCGGCTCGACAGCAGCCAACCCTTTGGCGATTGCTTTTAGGCTAAGCCCGAGCACTGTTCCGGCAGCCGCAGCCGCAGCGGCGTTCGCAACGTTAAACGCCCCCATCATCGGCAGATTAACCGACACTTTCTGCCCGTCCTCAGATAAAGAAAAACTACTCCCTTCATTTGTTGGCCGAACATTACTTATCACAAGATCGCTTCCCCGCTTCGTGCCATAGCTGCGCACCAAGCCAACGCTTTGCTTTTCAAAAAAACCGTACTTCGGATCATCATGATTCAACACGCAATACATCGGACTTAAATACGAATTAAACAACCTCGCCTTCATGGCAGCATACTCTTCCATGGTGCCGTGATAGTCGAGGTGATCTTGCGAAAGATTCGTCAGAACCGCCACCTCAATGGGTATATTCAAGACTTTGTGTTGGTGCAATGCATGGCTCGTAACCTCTAAAACAACGTAGTCGACCTGCTGGTCTTTTGCCTCGGTAAAAAATCGTAATAAATCGGCCGTAACGGGTACGGTCGTGTGTCTTGTATTGATGTCTCTCTTGCCGGCGACCTCAACCGCTGCCGTGGTGAACATCGCTGTTTTATAGCCAGCGGATTTAAGCATGGCGTTTATCATCATGCAGGTCGTAGTTTTGCCATTGGTACCCGTCACCGCAATTATCTGCAAGTCGCGTGCTGGGTAGCCGTAACGCAGCTGAAGCGCCTTTATCCGACCCTTCCGATACGTTTCCTCGGCGGTTTTCACTCCGGCTGACGGCAGTACTTTACGGGCAAATTTCTTCGGGTTCATGCCCCTATTTTACCGCATACCACCTATAGTCACACAGCAGACTATTTGCAATACCTAATCCATAGAAAGAAGCGCAGCATTGAAATGCTTGAGCATACTGAGCCGAACCATCGTTTCGTCTTCTGGAGAAAGCTCAAACTCGCCAGCTTGCTTGTGCACCAACTTGACGCCTTTTCGGCCATCAGCCATAACCTCGCAGGCAGCCATGCCGGTAACGGTACGGTCTTTCAGTGGAACTTCGAGATTATCTGCAAATAAATAAACCGAATGCTCTGGCTCACCTCCATGGTACGAGCGAAGCTCAACGCTGGCGGACTTTTTTGGATCTCCCCTGACGAACAATTCGCCGCTGGCTTGCACATCGCACATCCGGTGACCCTTGTCATCTAGTATCGAAGCGACGTTTTGGGTTGCACCATGGAACGGCTCGACCTTAGCGGCAAGCTCTGCGATATCATACACAGCTGGGTCAACCTCCCTTACCGCCTGAAAGGCTTCAAGGTTGTGCTGTTTTGAGTGTTCTGGTGTTGGTGTGTTAAATTCAGACATATTTCTTATTATACTATAATATGCTTATGATTGCAACTTATTCTTTCTGCTGTGCTATGATTACCACGTGAAAATACTTGGGATCGAGACCAGTTGCGACGAGACAGCCTGTGGCATTGTAGAAGACGGCAATAAGCTTTTGTCCAATGCTGTCTTATCCAGCATGGACCAACACATTGCGTTCGGTGGCGTGGTGCCGGAAATAGCCGCACGGAGCCATATCGAATCGATTACTCCTGTTATTCAGCAAGCTCTCACGGATGCGAACTGCACGTGGGAAGATATCGACGGCATAGCGGTAACTTATGGCGCCGGCCTGGGGGGCTCACTGCTCGTCGGCGTCATGACGGCCCGTACCCTCGCAATTACAAAAAAGAAACCACTCTACGCAATCAATCACGTCGAGGCGCACATCTACGCAAACTTCTTGACCAATTCCACTTCATCATTAGCAGCTCATTATCAGCTCTCCTCGACCAGCCCGCAGTTTCCGATGCTTGGGGTAATTATCAGCGGCGGTCACAGTCAGCTCGCGCTCTGGCGGGACCATTTTGACTACACCTTGCTTGGGCAGACCAGAGATGATGCCATCGGCGAAGCGTTCGATAAGGTCGCCAAAATTATCGGTCTCCCCTACCCCGGCGGCCCCAGCATCAGTAAAAAAGCTCAGTCCGGCGATCCATTCGCCTATACATTACCAAAGGCCAAGCTGCCACACGATTACGAGTTTTCATTCAGCGGGCTTAAGACAGCCGTTTTACGGCTTGCCCAGCAAGAAATCGGGGAAAGCCACGACTTTCCCTCTCATCAGGTCGCTGAGCGCCTCTCAGAAACGCAGAAAGCAAACATCGCCGCCAGCTTTCAGCGTGTGGCAGTTGAAACCATCGTGGATAAGACCATCCAAGCTTATGAAGCATATCAACCAAAAAGCGTCGTCATCGGTGGTGGCGTTGCAGCGAACCAGGAGCTCCGCCGCCAGCTGGCTGAGCGCCTCCCCTTACCCATCAATTACCAGGATATAAAACTAATGACCGACAACGGAGCCATGGTTGCGGCACTCGGTTGCTATCATGCACTGCTCGATCAGCCGACAGCAGATCCGCGCACGCTTACCATCAAGCCAAATCTCTCTATGTAGCTTGACCGAGCTCTCTGGTGTGTTGATTGTTCCGGTAGTGATTTACCTGCTTATCCAGTAGATTGGCCGAATGCGGCAATCTCTCACCACCGTCTTCTGAAACTATTTTTAGGAATCCGCGTTGCGTATCATGAATTGATTTTTCAATCATTCGCCTTGTTGTCTGTTGAAACAGCCCTATCATCACTGGATTAAAACGAAGTTGGCACGCAAGTGCAATATAAAACTGCTCTCCTTCGATATGATTATCATTCAATTTTTCAATAACTGTTTGTAGCCCGTGGTAAATCGGAGTAACCCCCTTATCAGGAACGTAGATGTCGGGGTGCCGTTGCGTCCGGGACTGCATTATTACAACTCGCTCACCCGCTGGCGGCGCATCAAGCTGCTCACTGCCATATGCCTCAAGAGCCAGCTGAGATTGCCGGCCGTGAACCTCAATAAAAGCCTGTCCGGACCTATTTTCTGTATTTAGGTACATTTCACCCATTGTAACATAATGTAACATATTATTCAATTCGTGTCAATATTGACCTCTGTTTTATTCCTTGTTATGGTTATAGGTGAAAATAAAAACGACTGGAAATGTCTGGCTCACCAACCAGACGGTACTTTGGAAACAGACCAGTATAGACAATCTATTTGAGAGGGTTTCATGTGAAAACCTTTGAGGTAGTTTGTCTATTTTTCACGTGAAATTGCAACATGTTTCTCGCTTTCGTAACAGATGACGATATGATAAGCTACGTAAGATATACAGGGGTTACAAGACGCACAGATAAGCGTTACCGCGAGAGCAGCAACCTCTGCCATTTATAAATGATTGTAAAGATGGGGCACACCTAAGAGACATGAAACTACCGAAAGTCTATGAACCGAAGTTATATGAAGGAGATATCTATAAGCTCTGGGAAAAATCGGGTGCATTTGAGCCAAAAGCAAGAGGCGCGAAGGAAACATACAGTATTGTTATGCCGCCACCGAATGCCAACGCCAACTTGCATATCGGCTACGCTTTAACGGCAGCACTAGAGGATATCCCTGCTCGCTATCACCGTATGAAGGGGAAGGAGACACTCCTGCTGCCAGGGGCGGATCACGCCGGTTTTGAAACACAGTCCGTCTACGAAAAACACCTGGCGAAAGAAGGGAAGAGCCGGTTTGACTTTACCCGGGAAGAGCTGTACGAAAATATCTGGGAGTTCGTTGCCAAAAACCGTACGAATTATGAGCAGCAGTTCCGGTCTTTCGGTATTAGCTGTGATTGGACGAGGTTTACCTTTACCTTAGATAAAAAAGTCGTAACCCAAGCGTTTAAAACGTTCAAAAAGCTTTGGGACGATGGCTTGATTTACAGGGGTGAACGGCTGGTAAACTACTGCACCTTCCACGGTACGGGCTTTGCCGATATCGAGGTAGAGCACAAAGAAGAGCAGGGGACTATATGGCACATCAAATACCCGCTCACAGATGGCAGCAGCAGCATTACTGTCGCAACCACCCGGCCGGAAACAATGCTCGGCGACACGGCCGTAACGGTGCATCCGAGCGACAGCCGTTATAAAGATTTTGTCGGAAAAACCGTGAAGCTACCCCTGACGAATCGTGAAATACCAATCATAGCCGACGATTTTGTAGACATGGAGTTTGGGACCGGTGCGGTTAAATTAACCCCTGCTCATGACCAAAACGACTTTGAGGCCGGACAACGCCATGATTTGCCAATGATTA
Source organism: Candidatus Saccharimonadota bacterium (assembly GCA_050486305.1). Lineage (GTDB taxonomy): Bacteria > Patescibacteriota > Saccharimonadia > Saccharimonadales > SLHW01 > SLHW01. The sequence goes on along the minus strand of JBJHDA010000002.1, from coordinate 36,168 downwards.
GTGTTATTGGCCACGACGGCAAGATGACACATGAAGCGCCGGATGCATACCGCGGCCTCAGCGTAGAGGAAGCACGAAAGGCTGTAGTTGAGGACCTGAAAAGCCTGGGATTACTAGAAAAAACTGAACGACACACCCACAATGTCGGGCACTGCTACAAATGCGGTACCGTTATTGAGCCCCTGTTAACCGAGCAGTGGTTTGTCGATATGAAACCGCTCGCCAGCACAGCTATCAAAGCGATCCGCAGCGGCGCTATCACCTTTTATCCGGCTGCAAAAGGGGAGCAGTTAGTTGCTTACCTTAAAGGGCTGCGGGACTGGAATATCTCCCGGCAAATCGCCTGGGGCATCCCCATCCCGGCCTTCGTAAATGCCAGCAACCCTGATGACTGGATTTTTGACGAGCGAGTCAGCGAAGAAACGATTACGAAAGATGGCAAAACGTACGTTCGCGACCCAGACGTATTCGATACTTGGTTTTCCAGCTCAAGCTGGCCATACGTAACTCTCGACTACCCAGACGGCGAGGACTTCAAGAAGTTTTACCCGCTCAGCTTAATGGAAACAGGCGGCGAAATACTTTATCCATGGGTGTCGCGAATGATAATGCTCGGCTTGTATGTCACTGGTGAGGTACCTTTCAAGGAGGTGTATATACACGGCTACGTTATGGCAAAAGACGGCGCCAAAATGAGTAAATCACTCGGCAACGTCGTTGATCCGTTTCCAGTGATAGAGGAGTTCGGATCTGACGCACTGCGAATGGGTCTGATTGCCGGCCGGACACCTGCCGTTAACCGCGGCTACGACCCAAGAAAAATAGAAGACGCTCGTAATTTCTGCAATAAGCTGTGGAATATCGCCCGCTACACCGAAGATAAGCTCGGCGATGACTATACCCCAAAGAAGCATCCAAAACCTACGAGCATAGCCGACCATTGGATGTTGAATAAATTACATCAATCTGCTTCCAACCTGACTGAATATCTAGACACTTATCGTTTCTCTGAAGCTTATGAGCACTTGTACCATCTGGTGTGGGACGACTTTGCGGATTGGTATATCGAAGCGACAAAATCCGAGCTTAACAAAGATGTCCTGGCTTACTGCCTAGAGACGATCCTGAAGCTGGCACACCCCTTTGCTCCGTTTGTTACCGAAACGATCTGGCAAACGTTGGCATGGGAAAATGACAGCCTACTGATAACCAGTTCTTGGCCAACGGTAAAAAAGCCAGACGCCAAGCAGGCAGCCACGTTCGAGGAAGTGAAGGCAATCGTTAGTGAAATTCGCTACGTCAAGGCCACACTCAAACTGCAGACTGATGTCACGCTTTACCACAGCGGGGATGCATTTCTAGAAGAGCAGGGGAATCTCGTTGCCCGGCTCGCTCAAATCACCAACGTAAAAAGTGTGGCGGACGGCCAAGGGTTGAACCTTACCCAAACCGACCGTGCTTGCTGGCTGGATATCGATCAGGCAACCGCCCGGCGATACGTCTCCGAGCTTGAGGCTAGTCTTGAGCGGGCTGGCCAAAGTATCAGCTCGCTTGAAAAGCGCCTGGGCAGCAAAAGCTACACTGAAAAAGCACCGAAAAAACTTGTTGAAGAGTCAAAACAGCAGCTAGCGGAAGCAAAAGAACGAAAAGGCAAACTCGCCGAAGAACTTGAGCGATTCAAGCAGCTATCTTGATCTGCCCTACAGGGTGTATAGCTGCGCCTGACCCAGCGGTATCGCTAGGGTAACAAAAACTACACCGTTGAATAAGAGGTGCGCACCCGGAGTTAGTTTGGCGTCTCACTATTAGAAACGAAATGGAGCTGTATTTAACCCGTTCTTAAGACACTTGAATAGCTCGCACTGCTGTAAAGCCCATTGCAGCGCGTGAGACTAAATTATCCGAGACAACTAAGTACAAGGCAGAAACGAGAAACGACATAAACCGTACGGTGGTACGACAACATGAACATCGCATAAAATTAAAAATTATTACTGAACTTCTAAATGATATTAAGAGGTGCATATCGAATTCTAAAATCAATGTGATTTCGTAGCACTAGGCGCAGTTGAAGCACGCAACGAGTCGTATTTATGATACGTCGAGTGAGTACTGGAGATTGCAACAACGTGATACGAAAAAGTATTGCGGCGCCGGCTGCTTGGTAGGCGGGCAAGCAAAACGACACATTTGTTCTAGGAAAAGCGGAGGGCGTCTCGGACGCGCTGAACGCTCTCAGCTGGGCGATACGCGTCAAACCACAGCACACGCCAGCCAAGCCGCTCTGCGGCCATGATATTGGCTCGTGAGTCATCAATTAGCAGTAGCTCAGACGGGTCGAATTCCGTTTTTGCTGCTGCAATCTCAAAAATCTGATTCTCTGGCTTAATAGCTTTTACTTCCGAAGAGTCAATAATTGTCTCGTACTGCACATCGGGCAGCAGCTTTTTTTCACGCATTTGTGCAATCTGATCGGGCATAATGTTGCTCAGCAAGCCCACGTGGTAGTAATCAGCTGCCCAGTGTACAAGGTCATACATTTCCTGGATCGGCTCTACCGCTTCTAGGTAGTACTTTCGCCAGTCTATCCCTGGCTTCTCCAGCTGCTCGCTTAAGATTGCGTTGAACTCATCAATCCCCATTTCGCCGCGACACACAACATCGTTATAGTGCCAAAACGTCGTTTCTATCATGTCTGCCGGCTTGCCGGTTGCAGCAGCAAGTGCAGTAAACGCCCGATGATAAAAGTGCACTAGGCAGCCATTGATATCAAAATAAACAAACCGTATCCCCGTTACTGAACGCTTTTTCTGCGGCTTATCCGGCATGATATCGCCGAGCAGTTCACCCAGTGTCATATTGAGCGCATCGGCGATAGAGTGAATCGTAAAGATTGAAGGTGCTTTTATGGCGCCGCGCTCAATTTTTGCCAATGTCGAATAGCTTAGCTTTGCTTTCTGGCATAGCTCCTGCTGGGTTAATCCGGCATCCTTGCGCGCAGCCTGCAACGCCTTGCCTAAGGCCTCCTCATTCATACACCTTATAGTACTACTAACGCTTTAAAAAGCAAGTAAAAACTAGCCGTTTGATGCTAGTTTATTCAGGGATAAGCCCGAGCAAAGTAAACACAAGCACAAACACAAGAACACCAACCACTGCCGCACCGATAAGCGCGTTCTGCGTATTGCCGCCCGTGCTGTTATGAAACTTCTGGTACACCCAGGTAGCCGTACCGATTGCCATTAAGAATGCGATTAAGCCACTTGTCATACTGTCTATTCTACGAAAAAGCCAGCAATTTAGCGAGCGCTTCACGCTTTTCATTGTTTGGTGGCTGCGATTCATCAGGCTGCTCACGATATTCACTGAGGGTATTAAACCCGATAACATGTATGTGCGCATGAGGAACATCTAGCCCGACAACCTGCAGTCCTACCCGGTGTGGCCGGACCTTCTCCATGATTTGCTTACCTACAAGCTGCACGGTTCGCATCACCGCATCGTAATCCTCTTGTGGCAGGTCGATGAACTGATCAATTTGTTTTTTCGGTATCACTAATACATGTGCCTGGGCAATTGGATGAAGCGGTATAATCGCGATTGTTCTCTCGTCCTCATACACCTTATTGCCAGGGAGCTCGCCGTTAATAATCTTTGTGAATACCGAGTCTTCCATGCGTCTATTATCCCACACACAGCAATATCGCTGTACAATGATGTTTATGTCTTTACTGAAAATCTTCGGCATTGCCTTGTGCGCTATCCTCCTGCAGCTCACAATCTTTCTTCTGCTTATTACTACCGTATTTACGCATGTGCTTGAGACACCTGAGCCGATGAAAGCAAACCTTACAGAAGCTGGTGTTTATGACGCCTTGGTCGAGGAGACCTCCAAGCGGTTCAGCAAACAAGCAAATGAAATCCCGGGTCTTGAAGAAGAGACAGCCGATAGAATTACGCGCCAAGCATTAACTGTTGATGTGGTACAGGCGCAGATAGAGTCAGCCCTGGACAGTACATACGCTTGGCTAAACGGCGAGACGGCTGCACTCCATTTTTCGATAGATTTCAGCGAAGCAGAGGGGTCGTTCAAGGAGATTATTACGGAAGAAGCCCGTGCACATCTTGACGACTTACCTGCTTGCACAACAGCAGCCCAGGCAACACAAGCTGATAATCCATGGGGGCTTACCTGCGTCCCCCCTGGAGCCGATACCGATCAGTTCGCACAGGCATACGCCGAGGAATTATTCAGGTCAGGTGAACCACTGGGAGACATAGCGATTTCTTCAGGCGATATCATTAATGAGACGGGTGCTTCCGATGAAGACTCGGTACTGCCAAAAACATTTCAATGGCTCCGGAAAGCGTTTTGGCCATTAGTGGCTGGTGTACTGTTTTTGTCTTTGGCTATTATCGCTCTGAGCGCAACTAAACGGAAGGGTGTTCGCAGAGCAGGCAATCACTACCTGCTTGCCGGAGCACTCATCTTGATTTTGGCAGGCTCGGCCGCACTATTTGCGCGGTCGGTTTTTGCAATAGAGCAGGGAACAGCACTTCAAGCCGCACTAGTTGATGCGCTTTATCTGCTGATTGATGACGCAGCAATTATTGCCGGTATTTTCGGAGTAATCATTTTGTTGGGCGGGTTTATTATTAGGACAATTGTTCGGAAAAAGAAGCACAAATAGCTTCACCGTGTTTGCTGATATACTTCCGAGTGCTCACATTGCTTTTATGTAGTAATCATCGTTAAATACATATTAAGTATGAGCGAGTTTATACGAGTATCGTCTGCTGAAGTCTTTGAGATTAGCCAGGAAGAAAAAATAGCTCTTGAGGGTGATATTGGAGTGCCGGAGCGGCACGTTCAGAAAATCGGCCAGTGGCTATTGCGATTCGTTACTGAAGAGCTTAGCCGATCGCCGGACAGTGTTATGTTTAGCGGCTATACGCAAGCAGGCGCACACGAAAAATTACCACAAGAAGAGTTTGATTTAGATATTGACTCTGGGCCTCTGTTTGCCGATGATACGATTTTCGACGAACAGCACTCGGAATACCACGGAATAATCGAAGGTATCAACGGAAAAGTCTATTACTGCTTTAGTTCGGCAGAACAGCTACAAAACCCGCTTGAAGCACATGACAATCCGATACATTATGCCGGCATAGACGCGGACAGCACAATCGGAATATACGAACTTGAAGCCCTGAAGCAGCTGCACGACGATGAGTTTTTCGTACCTGCGAACAAGGAAGCTATCGAGGCTGCAAAGCTAGCGGAACTACACCCGCGCTTCGTGGTAGCAGAACCTTAGCTGTAAAGCCGTGACCGCTCCTCTCCTGACAATCCTTCATAGTCCGCCTTGGGCGGACGACGCAGGATGGCGGAGGAGCAGGGATTCGAACCCTGGATACGAGTTGCCCCGCATACACGATTTCGAGTCGTGCGCCTTCAACCGCTCGGCCACTCCTCCATGTCCATGTGTCGAACGCTTAAATTCTAACCCCGAACAGTCACCAGTTCAACAGCACAACGCCACCGATGAAAGATCCGCGCTCTTCACGTTTCTTCATGCGAACTTCCTCTACCTCATGAGTTTGGACGCCTTCGAGAGCAGACAATTCATGCGTGCAGCTCAGCAGGCCAGCAAGCTTCTCTAGCCTTTCACTAGAACTCGGCGTGTCAGAAAGCGCTGCCTGCAAAGCAGAAAAACGCTCCACAATACCGCGTAGAGAATAATCCCTAATTTCGTCCGAGTGTGCCTTCTGTGCTTTGCTCAGATGCTCAAGGTGGAAGTCCGTATAATCCTCAAGCGTAGCAAAACTGTAGATTACTTCTGTTATATCAGCAAGCTCCTCCACTCGTTCGTCCCGCGTTTTAGCAGCTTGATATTCCTCAAGCTCCTCGCTGAGCTTTTCATGCAATAGGCTTCTATGTTCGGCATTATTCTCAGCAAAGCGCCACGACGGCTCTTTGCCATCGTTGGCTTCAATAATTTCAGGAATTTTGTCTCTAACGAGCTTCGCTTGGTTCACTTGAATTGACCGCCTTAATAATTACCTAGAGATAATTAAACGCACCTACGCCTTTATAGGCAAGCACGAGCAAAAAGATAAAGCCGGCTGGATGCTCTGTTAAATTTAAAAACCCTTCTTTTTTGGGAAGGGCTTTGAAGTGCACCTGGTACACCCGGCAAGATGACATCGTGTCTTTTCTCTCTATACTCTCCGCCAGCTGGCGGATGCGCGTATCCTCACTCCACTACCTGCTTCGCAAGTTCACGGCTCCTATCGGAGCCAGCCAAGTAAAATTTCTGCGGAGCCCGATTCAAGAGAGGATTCTTGAATCGGAAGAGAAGATATCAAAAAGAGTTTGTGGCTTTTTTCTGTCACTTGATTGCAGAAAAACCAGCAAACTCTTTGTACGGTATCGACGTGGTACACCCGGCAGGATTTGAACCTGCGACCTCCTGTACCGCAAACAGACGCTCTATCCAGCTGAGCTACGGGTGCTTAATGGACGATTTTGGACAGGGTTGATTCTAGCACAGAACAGGGGTGAATCCAAGCGAAGTTTTAGAATCTAATCTTATTCATGAGTTTATCTATCGCATCCGGCTCGCGATCTTCAAGTGGCAGATAGTCGGATAAAGCATTTACGATTTTCTCTTCTTGGTCCGGGGGAAAGTACAGGGTGAGACCAGGCATAAACCGCTTCATCGGCATCAAAAATATCGAACGAAGCGCTTGCTCCTCGTGAACTGCAAACGATTTAAATAAATCAAAAGGGAAATGTTTGTTACTTATGGTAAGGCCGGAGGTCTTAAGCTGGTACGTACGCACCTCTGGTTTTCGCAGTGCAAAAACACCAAATAGTACCCCAGCAATCACCACGACACTCGTCGAAACAACATCTTGTGTTAACAAATAAACCGCAATGGATATGACTGCAACTATGGAGCCGAGCAATACATACCAAGAAGCCGGCTTGTGGTGCGCAATATACTCAGACGCCGTCCACTCAATAAGCACCGTGTCGTTTTGGGCAGGAGGCGCTTGATCGTTGCTTGAGCTGTCATTGCTAGCTTCATCTTGTTGGGATGGGTTAAACGAATTGTCTTCCTGCATATGTTTATTGTAGCGGAAATAGCCACAACAAGAAACAACCGGCGACTTATCGCGTTCCCGTAAATTGTTTGTTATAATCTACATCTGTTACAATCAACGAGCATCAGCTGAGTTCGAGCCAATTGACCAAACCAAGGCTTGCCTGTTTGGGCAATTGAGAGGAGCAACTGCCGCTAGAGCTTACCTGACAACTTTTGAAACTTGTTTTGAAAAGTTTTCTGGTAAGCTCGGAGCAGATTGTGACGAGGAGAGGTACCCAAGTGGCTGAAGGGGCGGCTTTGCTAAAGCTGTAGGGGGGCGCAAGCTCCCGCGAGGGTTCGAATCCCTCTCTCTCCGCCAAGACAAAAAGACCGGCAAGCGTCGGTCTTTTTGTCTTGTTGAGGGATTTGAACCCGAGTATATTTTGCGCAAGCAAAATAGTAGCGAGGCGTTCGGTGACACAAACTGACGCACAGGAGCTTGCTCCGAGCATCAGTGCAGTGGCAACGATGTCATCCCTCTCTCTCCGCCAGGAAGATATAGACCCGAGCCTTGTGCTCGGGTTTAGCTTTCTCGTCAGAAAGCTGGTGATTCGGCTCTCAGGTTCGATAAGCGAGTTCCGTGCAAGTGAAGCGCACCCCTATCTCCTCTACAAAAAACTGGCGAATTTTCACGCAATACGGGCATCAATTCGTTCGGCATTTTCTATATCTTTGCTATAATCACAACCTGTTGGAAGGGTGACCGAGTGGTTTATGGTACTTGTCTTGAAAACAAGCGTGCCGGAAACGGTACCGTGGGTTCGAATCCCACCCCTTCCGCCAGGAAGGTAAGCCCGAGCCTCGTGCTCGGGTTTAGCTTTCTTGCCAGAAAGCGCGGAGTCGAACCCAATGCGGTTCGGGCGTGACAGCTTGCTCGCAGGAGTTTACTCCGAGAACATGCTGTCAAAGCATGAAATCATCCCACCCCTTCCGCCATTCATCGTTGCTAACTTCGTTGCCTATGAAGGATGCCCTCTGAAGCATTAGCGAAGTAGGGCAAAAGCCCGATACCGATATGTCGGGCTAGAAAGTAAAGTCGGCTCGAGCGGGCGCACTACAGCACCTTCGCAAAAACGACTGCATTCACATTTTTGTACCCAGCCTGTCTTAGCGTCACTGTCGCCGCAGACAATGTGCCTCCTGTTGTATAAATATCATCAACTAATAAAATCGGTGTCTTTTTCGGTACAGAAACCCGCTTTAAGTAAAATGCACCCTGTAGTTGCTTTTTTCTTTCAATACGTGATGATCCAACCTGCCGAACATTCGATAACCTGCTCAGCATCGCCGTATAGCGGACGTTATTTTGCTTTGCTAGCTCCTTCGCAAGCAGCCTTGATTGATCGTAGCCACGCTGCCGAATACGGGCAGGAGAAGTCGGCACATGAGTAATTAGCGTGTCGTCAGACAAATAGGGCAGGGGTTCTGCCATGAGAGATGCCAGTACCTTTGCTGTTGCACCAGATCGCTGAAACTTAAGCCTCCCGAGTAATAGCTTCGAAAAATCCTCATAAACTGAACGTGTCCAGACATGCTTCGGCAACTTGTGTTTCCGACGGCAGTCCTTGCAGGTCCGGGAGTTTTCGGATAAAGCATTACAGCTTATGCACCGCTCTGCTATAAGCGGAATCAGCTCTGGAGAGCACCATGCACAAACAACTGATCCTTCTTTGCTGCAGCGTACACATAATGTGGGCGCAATGATTGATATAAGCTTATCCAGTAAAATCATGTTGTTATTAGTACTGTTGTAAATATGTTAGCAAACTGTTGCTCATATCTTATAGGATAGGCTATACTAACCACTAACAAAAATTGCAAAAGCGACAAATAAATTTTTTACAATCGGAGGGTAATACGTATGGCGCGCAAAAATCGCGACGAGGATTTATTGATGGAAGATGAGCTAACTGCCGCCTTTCTTGACGATGAAGAACTTGCACCGGCCGACGACGAAACAGGTCAGGACCAACAAACGACTGAAGCAACAGATGACTGGGATGAAGAAGAAGCTGTTCCAGGCCAACTCGCTGTTGACGTTTATGAAACGAAGGAAAAGCTCATAGTTAAGGCACGGACTGCCGGTGTAAACAAGCAAGAGCTTGATGTCAGTATTGCCGACAATACGGTCAGCATTCGCGGCACACTTTCCGCTGGCACAGAAGAGGACGTAGAAAATTACTTCGTGCAGGAGTGCTACTGGGGAGAATTCAGCAGAAGTATTGCTTTGCCAGTTCCTGTAAAGGAAGAAGAAGTAGAAGCTGTCTTAAAGGATGGGGTTCTTACCATCAGTTTTACAAAGGTAAAACAAGACACGGTTAAGAAAATCCAAATTAACTAAGCAAACCTCTAGCAACAAAATACACCCTCTTATGCATCGCTGCAGAGGGTGTATTTATATTTATACAGGAACGACTACTACTAAGCACCCGTAATACGGGCAAGTACGAATCGAACAATCACTTGAGCTAGCGCCACCACAACAAGACCGATGATTGCGTAAAGAATAGTGTTCTTAGCGCTCGTTACGTTGCCTGAGTCACCGCCAGAGGTGATGTACTTCAAGCCACCGATGATAATCATGATGACGGATACAACTCCGACCACAAGCGAAAACAGATTAATGATTGTAGAAATAATTGCGTTTACTTGATCCTCAGGACTTACAGTTTCGGCATCCGGATCTGTCAATTCAGCTCCTCGAGTGAGGCCCTCTGTTATATTGCTCTGTGCAGCAACTGTATCACCAGGTACTGCTAGAAGCGTCAGCAATAGTCCAGCAACAGCCGTGATAAAAAGTAGTGTGTTTTTCATGCAGCTTATAGCTCCTCACACGCAATTATGCGCATTATACATTATACCACTTATATGTAACTTATGCAAGTAACAAAGCCTGACAAAAAGAAAGCCACCGCGTTTCCGCGGTGGCAATTTTTTTGTGCTGTTAGCTTTTCGAGGCTATGCGTTTGTAACGCGCTCTATGACAAACCGTACGATTATCTGAGCTAGCGCCACCACAACAAGACCGATGATTGCGTAAAGAATAGTGTTCTTAGCGCTCGTTACGTTGCCTGAGTCACCGCCAGAGGTGATGTACTTCAAGCCACCGATGATAATCATGATGACGGATATCACACCCACAACAAGTGAAAAAATATTTATCACTGTCACGATAATCTGATTCACTCGCTCCTCAGCATCCGGGTCAGCATCAGGATCCGTACGTTGTGCCCCCGCATCTAAGTTCTCTGCGATTCCACTCTGTGCAGAGGCGGGTGTAGCTGACACAAGCGCTAGTGGCGCTGCCAGGCCGAGCACAAACAAGGCGCTTACGAGTAGTGTTGTTAGATTCTTTTTCATTTTATTCGTTCCTTTCATTGCTTAAGTTATACACTTATGGCTTTTCTGCGTCAACTAGACCTAGCGCTATGACTGAAGTTGTAGACGAACTATCATCGTTAGTTACCTGTGGTTGTGTCGAGAACAAACAATACGATTATCTGTGCAAACGCCACAATAACAAGACCAATAACGGCGTAGAGAATGGTATTCTTTGCCGAATCTACTTTTTGCGAATCTCCGGTAGACATTATGTACTTAAGTCCGCCGATGATGATCATGATGACCGATATGATACCTACAATCCAAGAAATGATGTTTATGGTCGTCTGAATCAGCGAGTTAATGCCCGATCTAGCCTCACCCTCGGTCGTATCTACACCAGTCGCGCCTATGCCTTGGCGAACTTCACTCGCTTGCGTAAAGCCTACCTCAGGCATGAGTACTACCAGCAACGCGGCAACAATAGCCCCGAGCAGAATAAGCTGGATCGGCTTACTGTGTATGGTTTGCTTGATTATGTTTTCCATTTTGTGTGTTTTGCTCCTGTGATTCTTATTATTTTATCTATAGTCTATCTAAAACGAACAGTATTATCAATTGAGCAACGGTGGCTATCACTACGCCGATGAGTGCATACAAAATAGTAGTCTTTGCTTTTTGTGTTTTTGCTGGGTCGCCACCGGACAATACATACATCAGCGCGCCTACCATCACCGCAACTACCGCTATGGCCCCAAGTGCAAACAGCATGATTCTCACCACTTCTCCTAGAAAACTAACAACACGGTTATCCGTACTGTCTTGCCCTCGGGTAGCTCGCTCTTCAATGCAGACTGCTGAATTCGGAGCTTCACGACAGACGTCTTCCAGTGGATTTACATTCGCTGCCGCCGTAGCAAAAAATAAAACTGGCGCAAGCAGGGCAGTGAATGTTAATAGGAGTTTTTTCATCATTACGTGCTCGCTAAGACAAACCCTACGATTATCCAGGCACTGATAGATATGACTAGTCCAATTACGGCATACAGAATCGTGTCTTTGGCTTTTTTGGTCTTTTGCGGATCACCGCCAGACAATACATACCAGTAGCCGCCAAGAATTATCATGATAACCGCTATAATCCCGGCTAGGATAAAGAAAAAGCCAACCGCAGCCTCAATGGAGCCGTCAGTACCAGCCTCTGGGATATTAACACCATCGAACGTTCCTTCTATGTTAGCGAATAATTTTCGAAGTTCCATAATCTCACCCTACCACTATATTGCTCACTAGGTTAACGATAGCCACAGCCAAAACTGCAATAACCAAACCGATGATGCCATTCATAATAATCTGTTTAGATGCCTGCAGCCTGTCAGGAGCTCCTTGGCTCATCGTGAACTGAACGCCTCCATAAACAATAAAGCCTACGGCGACTATCCCGGACACTCTTAAGAGTATCTCCGTCACAGCAAGAAGTATAGCGCCGACAGTTGCTCCCAGATTAATCTCTCCTGAACCACCATCATACCGAATAGCACTCACATTGCATTCGCTGTCAACCTCCAGATATTCGTACCATCTGGGAAAAGACAGGAATGTCCCACGGTCGTCGCAAGCTGATACTTGTTGCTGCGGCATAAAGAATACTGCCGCAACAATAAAGGAAGTGCTGATGATGCTGAATATAAAGAGCCTTTGAATCATTGCTTAAAACACCCCTCCTGGCACAATCCATTGCAAGAATGCAAATAAGAATATGTATATCACAAGAGCAAACAACGCCTGAGAAATTCTCTTTTTAGCCGCTGTTACCGCCTGAGGGTTGCTGCCTGCAGATGAATATTGTATGCCTCCGACAATGAGCATCATCACAACCACTATACCCACAATAACCGTCAGACCGTCCGTTATTATTCTAATGTAGCCGATTATGCCGCAGTTGTCAGGAGTTAACGGTTGCTCTGAACAATCAGCGTTCAGCTGGGTGGTTGAAATCCCAGACCCTGATGAAGCGACATTAGAGTCCAAAAACTGCTGCCTACAGCTCGCCCAAGCCTCAGAATGCGGACTAAAATCACACTGTCTATTCAGGCTTCGTACGGTCCTTTCTATACACTCTTCCCACGTAACGGGAGAGACTTGCGCATCAGGATTATCTTGGCAGACAGCCGCAGCTATTTCTCTGTCGCTGCTCCTTCCGGATTGAGCAGATACACCAGCTGGTAGAGATGAAGCAATAACCACAACAGTGAGCAGCAGAAGAAGACATAATATTACTAGTGTAGGGTGCTTAAGGAGTTTCAGTGCTTTCATTTTTATATTTCTTATATCAATCTTAACATTAATTTAATCTTGCAAAAAAGTAAACTATATGGACATTTCTTTTTTTATATGTTATAGTATTTACATAGCAAGGAAAATATTATCTATGAGTACTCCTGAAGAAAATTTGTCACCAGTACAAGAGGGTCAAGAGGCTAACCCAACGGAAAAGCCAACAGAAGTGTATGGCCCAGAAACATCCGAACAACTCCCAGCGCCTGGAGACACTGTCGTTGAGGCGCAACCGCAAAATCCAACAGACGAACAAATACCTGAAAATACGCCAAACACTTCACCCTCAGGCGATGAGTTCAGCGACCCATGGAAGCAGTGGGCCGAAGAATCTGTCAGGCTTGCTCCAAGTAGTCCTGGCGACGTGCTGGGCGCTGCAGACGAAGAGGAATTTGCGAATACACCCCCGCCATTACCGGAAAATACCCCCGAAGACGCTAGTTCTTCAGTGGGTCAAAGGGAGAATGCCTCTGATTCGACTACCGGGGAACATGCAACGCAAGAACAAACGCAAGAACAAACGCAAGACCAACAGGGTCAAGATCAGCAGCTTGCAGCAACAGCTCCGAGCACAACTCTTGAAGCGCAGCCAAACGATGAAGCAGTGCCGACAGAAAGCACCAGCGTCAAAAAACGGAAGAAGTTGCTCGGGTATGGCGGACTAGCAGCCGGTGTGGCGGGAGTCGCAGCAGCAGCGGCAATTGCGTTCGGAGGAAGCGCATCAGAACCCTCAGATGCCGAAGCGACTCCTCCTGAAGAAGAAGTTGATCAAAATTTGGCAGATAGAGAGCAAGATATGCTTGATCGCACTGACCAGCCTCCATTAGACAAAGAGGATAGGCCATCTTCTACAGAAGAAACAGATGACATAGTCATCGATGACACAGAAGCCGATAGCCCTGAAGATCACTCAGGTCCCATAAGTGAGTCGCAATACCCTTCGCTTCGCAGCCCAGAGGTAATCAACCAAGAGAATGAGCCCGTACTGATGACGGCTGACAACCCAGAAGAACTACTCTATCAGTATTTGCAAAACAGGTCATGCATATTAAACTCGCATAACTTTCACATAGAAAGCACATGTCTTGAGGCTATGTTTGGGAACACGCCAGGCGCTGAACGTACTATCGAAAATGCCAGACGGTTAATACAAACAAACACCGAGTACACGAGAGGGCATCGAGAAGGGCGCGCTGAAAGAGGCGAAGAGCCTTACTTCATAAAGCACGGTTGGGAAATTGTAGACGCTTGGCAATCCGACGAAAACCATATGAGCATACAGGTTAAGATGAATCTTGACTGGTCGCCCATTAATCACCCAGACAATGATACCGCGTTCATACATGTACTAGAGTTTGAAAAAACAACCACCTCAGCAGAAAACATGTCTAGCTTTGCTCCAGATCAAGAAATCTGGATAAAAAGAGGTGATGAGCAGAACCTCGGCACCGAAAGCCTGTAGTTTCATCATGCCCATTGTAGACCTTTTAGTAAGACCTTCTGGTATAAAACTCGTCCGAATTTAACCAATAAGCTTCTTGTTAACTGAGCGGTTTTATGTGAACATAGTGTACATAATGCTAATGTTAGCCCGTTTAGGGACAATAAGATGAAAAAAAGACTAGTAGTGATTCTAGCCGGAATACTTCTTATTGTTGCGGTCGTTGCGTTAACCTCATTTATATCAAGGAGCACAACGGACGACTACAGCGTATTTAGCCGAGCTCTTAATGGAGAAACTGCAGCAACCTGCACACTAACTCAAGCGAATAATAATGAAACACCTCTGGACAGTACGGTTTATTACTTTGACTCTGGCGCGCTCAGAATGATTGAAAACTATACCGACACCACGGAATCATCTGATACTTGGACAACCCACACCATGGTAATTGACGGCGATGTCTATTATTGGGAGGAAGATTCAGACACCGGAACAGTACACAGCCTGGATGGAACTTTACGTAGCTTTCTATACGATGACATAGCAGAAGAAGGCGAGCTTAGGCAACTTTTTGAAGAGTTGGAAGGAACCTGCAGGCAAGGAACCTCACAGGATATGCACCAATTACCTGACAATATACACTTTACAAACCAGTTAGACGACTTGATTTTCGACGAAACCTTTTAGACGACTATGCTTTTTGGTGCACGCAGGCGATAAGATAAATAGAGCAGTGCAGAAACGTAAGCTTTATAAAGTTTATGGGGTCAATCTATTACACTCACAATAAGATGGTGCTATAGTATTACTCATGAAAATAAAGCGGTTATGGATAGCCTCGGCTTTTGGCTTATTACTATTTCAATTAGCCGTTTCGATCCTCCTTCCAACCACCGCCAATGCGTGGCCCAGCCCACAGAACGTAGGAAGCGACCACCCTACTAGCATGGTAAGGGCGTATCAAGCCTATTGGGGTTTGTATTGGTGTACAAACGGGGGAGCGGGCACAGTAGCAGTCAAAGGTGAATCGGCTGGGAGCTACCCGACAACTGCAGAGCTGCGAGAAGGAAAAATTTTCTTTGACGGTCGCTCTTATCGTACTAATCATTTGTCTAGTAGCGGTAACGGATCGCTCAATTGTAATAGTAGTGCTGCGGCACTTCTCACATACGCGGGGGTCAGCCCCGGTGGTGATGGGGACGGAATCCTAGACTTCTTCACCCAACCACAAACTGTTGGCGGCAGAACAGGTAATTCGTGGCCAGCAATGTACGTCCCCACTGAACCAGGGTCAGGACAATACAAGCTTAATGATGGCATCAGCAATACCCGGAACAACAGCAGTGTCCGCGATTTAATCGCTGCTATGTTTAGGGAACGAAGGTCAGAAATAAGCTTCACAAACACCACCATGCCGGGATATGCTCAGTACTTTATTGCACGGGATACTTTTTTTGCAAAATGCAACAATGGAGCGGACCAGACTGGCGGAGCAACAGTACGTATCATAAATAATGACGGGTCGGAGGTTGCAGATCCTGCTAATAAATTTATCGTAGATAGCAGCAATCATCATGTCGGTTACGGTATGGGGTCCAGGGCAGCAGACGACAGAAGTGCTGGGTCAAGGCTTAGCTGCGAAAGTATTGTGAGCTTGATGAATAGGCACGCCGATGCAGCATTAACGGCTGTGCGCGCTTGGCAAGAACTAAACCCTGACGCGGAAGCTCCTGGCGGCACTATTGAGGATGAGGACAGAGGCCCCACCTGCGAGGACGCTGGCGGCATGGCGTGGCTGTTTTGCCAAGTGCTGTCCATGGCCTCTGGCGCACTGAGATATGTAGACGAACGAATGGCAAGCCTGTTGGCAATTGAACCTGGTTTTTTTGAAGATCACGAAGGGCTTCGCGCTTCGTGGACAATACTGAGGAATATCGCATACCTGTTATTAGTGCCGATAATGTTAGTCATGATTATAAGTACAGCCCTCGGCTTTGACTTCATTAGCGCCTATACGGTCAAGAGTGCGCTGCCAAGGATGGTAGTCGCTACAATATTCATCGCCTTATCGTTTGAGATAACTGTTTTTATCGTTGATTTTGTACAAGCCATAGGCTACGGGATACACAACTTATTATTGTACCCGTTTCCTGACGTGGGGCCAGGCACCACACTGGAGCAGGTTTTGCGTCCACCAGAGAGTTTTGCTGGACAGGCCGTCGTATCAGGTCTCGTTGCCTGGGGAGCTATCGCAGCCGCACAAGGAGTAATGGGCGGAGGACTAGTCGCGACGCTGGCAGGATTCGCTGGCGTTGCTGCCCTAGCCCTCCTGGCTGTTCTTGCACTGCTTATGTTCCGTCACACGCTTATCGTGCTGCTTGTGTTGGTTTCACCATTGGCTATACTGGCCTGGATATTCCCGGGAAGAACCAGTATATGGAACCTATGGAACAAGACCTTTTGGCTTATGATGTGGTTTTTCCCGATAATAATGGTCACCACTGCCGTTGGTAAAATAATGGCTTCGATAATTGCTAGTACAGGTGGCAGCTTATGAATTTACATACAAAAATAGCGTTCTGCATGGAGCTAGGAATATGGACGATATAGTAAGAGTATTGGCGGTGATCATTTTATGGGCGGGAGGCTATTTGGCTGCACCTCTAGTCTTTATGGCAACTATGGGTGTATTTAGGAATATTGTAGGTATGGGTACTGGCCCAATAAAGGCGCTCTCTGGCAAGATGCGGGCGCCCGGCCAACAAAGAAGGGCTTGGGGACGAGCTTCTAAGGATGAGCTAAGGGCGCAAAAAGCACAGATGAAAGGCGCGCAACGGTGGGGGAATGTTCATCAGGCGAAAGATGCAACGGTTGGAAGAGCAAAGAGAGGAACCCGTAAAGGCCTGAGAAGGGTTGGCGCTAACAGTATACCGGGTGTGAACATCCCGGAGTCGGGGAGCGACAACTGGTCAGAGTTTGATAACGCCTTTTATGCTTCTAAGAAAGCACAAAATGACCCAAGGGTGCAGGCCGGCCACTTAACAGAACAAGCAGCAAATATTCAAGCGTCTGCAGGTACTATTAATGCGGATATGCAATATACGGTGAAGTTTAATGAGCTAACGGCAGCAGGCGCAAAATATGAAAAAGACCCCGGGGCGGCACGCAAAGAAGCTTTGAATTTTGTACAAGAGCAATTAAACAAAGATCTTTCAGCTGGAACCGCTACACAGTCTCAGGTAACCGGAACGTTAACTTACCTTGCTCAGAATAAAGCGGTTGATCAAATTAATGGTGTTCAAGAGCATATTGCTACCCTGTCTGGCGATGAAGGTGTGAAAGCGACACAGCTATACGGATCAGCGCTCGGAAACTCAAGCGCCTATGGCGCACTGACCGGACTCAATGCCGGTTACAAAAACGTGCCAAGCGAGGGCGCAGACATGAAGCAGGCAAGAGCAAACGCTATGATAACAGAACAGCTTGGCAAGGTTGCCGGCAGCGATGCTAAATCTTGGGCAGAAGCAGCATCGGTGTCAGACGCTCATCGTGTAGAAGTCGCGAAACGCCTCGGAGAGCTAAACGCAATGGGTGGTCCAACAGCTCAAGGACTCCAAATCCCTGCTATTCCTAAGGATGCTACTGGTGCTCCTGACACAACACACCGTGACTACGCCACCATTAAGAATCTCCATGACGAGATTAGGACATCAGCAGACCCACAAGTCCAAGCATTAATAAGCCGATTAAGCTAAGCGCCTCACCTTAAACCTTTGGTTCAGGTTTTAGCTACATCGCTCAGTTGCTGTTCTTAGAGCTGCCGCAAGATCATAGAATTATTACCTTATTAGGGGGTCCATTGTCAGTATTCTGTGAATTTGCTTTACCAAACGAACACATCGGGCAGCGTAAGCTTTATACTTTCTGCTTTCTATTTTATACTTGGGTTAATCATGGGCCAGTATAAAGTAATTCAAGATATCGAGGCGGAAGACAAGCTTTTCGGACCCCTCACACTTAAGCAGTTCATTTTTGCCTGCATTACCATGGTGACAGGATATCTTTCATTCTGGTCAGTCATTAATGGGTTAGTTTTTCTCCTTGTTGTTTTCTTACCTCCTACGCTATTTTTTGGCTTATTGGCGTTCCCCTGGAGTAAAGATCAGCCGACTGAAGTTTGGATGATGGCAAAGCTCCGATTTTACTTCCGCCCGAGGCGACGTATATGGGACCAGGACGGCATAAAAGAGCTTGTTACGGTAACCGTCCCAAAGCATGAAGAAAAAATCTATACTGATGGACTAAGCAACACCGAGGTTAAAAGTCGGCTTCGAGCACTCGCTGACACGATTGACAGCCGTGGCTGGGCAGTAAAAAACGTAAATGTAAACCTAAATTCCCAAAGCTTCACCCCAAGCAGGCAGTCAGATAGACTGATAGACCCCACCTCTACTCCTCAACAGGTAGCAGAATATGACATAAAGCCTGATGATGATATTTATGATGAACAGAACAACCCAACCGCTCAACATTTTGAGAAAATGATCGAGCAGTCTTCCCAGCAACACAAGCAGCAGATCGTCTCGCAGCTTCAGCAATCACAAGCTACCACAGCAACACCGGACGAACCAGCTCAGCAGCAAAAAAATGACTATTGGTTCATGAGACAGCCACATGCCCCAACGACACCCGGGACCGCTACATTTGAAGCAGCGCCTATTGTGACGCCAGGGCAAGCAGCACGCCCCACTCCGGCCAAATCTGACAGCAAATTAACTCCAGAAGAACAAGCGGCACTGGATAAAATTCATGAAAACCAAAAAAAACCTAACCCGATGAACAGCCACCTTAAGACAATTAAACCCTTATCTGAACAAACGGCAGAGCAAAGCTCGCAAAACAACATAGAGACACAAAGCAAAAAAGACGCTCCAACAGATAAAACAGCTGGAAATCAATCCGCTAATGCTGATATACTAAACTTTGCACACAACGATGATCTCAGCGTTGAGACGATTGCTCGTCAAGCAAACAAAAAAACGGGTGACGGTTCATCGACTGACGAGGTGATAGTATCGCTTCATTAATTTTTTTTATAGTAGTTAGCAAAAGGTGGGCGTTTCGTACATGAACCCAAACACACAAAATTACCAGACGCCACAAGGGCAGCCACAAGCACAACCAGGATCAACACAACCAGCAGGTCAACAACAAGCCCCTGCAAGCCCGTATGGCTCCTACGGGGCTCAGCCGGCTGTTGCTGGAACTGGCAACTATGTTCCACCTGGTGCAGCGCCACCACAAAATATTGGGCAGCAGCCAAGAGTACAGACAAAATCCAACCCTAATAGCACGCAAAACACACTACAAATTGCCGAGATACGTGATGGTATCGTTATTATGAACGACGGATCATTTCGGAGTGTCGTCATGCTCAAGTCCATCAACTTCGACCTTATGAGCCCACAAGAACGCGAAGGCGTCGAGTTTGCCTACCAAGGCTTCTTGAATTCCCTGTATTTTGATGTGCAGATTTTTGTCCGGTCGCAAAAAGTTGATATGCGACCCTACATAGAAAAGCTCGATAAAATACGGACCGAGCACGACAATATGCTGCTCGCACTGCTAATGGACGACTACCTGGGCTTTATTGAGAACCTTGTTATGCAGACCAATATTATGGATAAAAAGTTTTACGTTGTCATACCTTACTATTCAAAAGCTAGCGTTAGAGGTGCGGTCGAATCAAGCAAGGGCTTCTTTGAGGGAATAAAAAGCAGTATTGCTGGAGAAAAAGAACAGCACGTAGTAGTAAACGAGTCAGACCTGAACGCTGCAAAAGACGAGCTCAGAAACCGTGTTCAGGCCGTACTTGGTGGACTACAAGACTGTGGTGTCGCCGGATTGCCACTAGACACACAGGAGCTGATTGAGCTCTACTACGACACCTATAATCCTGATACAGCAACCAGGCAGCAATTAAAGAACTTTCATGATCTTACAGCGCCAGTCGTTACAAAAGGCCAAGGAACAGCGAACCAACCAAACCTTAATAAGGAGCTGCAGTAATGGGTTTACGGAAAAAGAAGCAACCAGCCCAGCAGGCAGATCCAGTAGCGCTCGCTCAACAGCAGAGACTGAAGGAAGAAGCAGAAGTCAACGCAGCTTTTCAAAAAGGCGTCACAGCCTTACGCGATTTCATCGCGCCAAGCTCCATAGAGTTCGGCGCTACCCACTTCCAAATTGGCACACGGTATGCGAGAACGTATTACATATACGGCTATCCGAGGCAAATATACACGGGCTGGCTCAGCAGCATGATAAACCTTGATGAGGTTATGGATATGTCTATGTTCATCTACCCGGTTGAAAGCCAGGTAGTGCTAGAGAGCCTTCGTAAAAAAGTCGGCCAGCTCGAGGCGGGCATCCAAATAGAAGCAGAAAAGGGCCGAGTAAGGGATCCGGGCAAGCAGGCGGCCATTCTTGACGCAGAAGAAATGCGAGACAAACTGCAGGTCGGAGAAGAACGCTTTTTCCGCTTTGGCCTTTACTTCACGATTTATGGCTCATCGCTTGATGAGCTCGAATATGTGTCACACAAGGTAGAGTCTATGCTCGGCCAGCAGCTCGTCTACTCCAAGCCGGCAACCTCACAACAAGAACAAGGCCTAAATAGCACCGTACCTCAATTTACTGACAAGCTGCAAATTCGGCGAAACTTTAGTACTGGCGCACTATCTACAAGCTTTCCATTCACGTCTGCAGACCTCACGCAAGAAAACGGCATTTTATATGGGATAAATATGCATAACTCTGGCTTGGTTATATTTGACCGCTTCTCACTCGAAAACGGTAACTCTGTTGTATTTGCCAAGTCTGGTGCTGGTAAATCATTCACTGTGAAGCTTGAAGCGCTGCGCAGCATGATGCTAGGCACTGAGGTATTTATCATAGACCCAGAAAATGAATATCAACGTATGGCAGAAGCAGTCGGTGGCGCCTACGTACACCTGAGCTTGAATTCAGCAACGCGCATTAATCCTTTTGATTTACCTGAGGTGGTCGACACCGAAGAGGCTGATGACGCACTACGCAGTAACCTTATTACCCTGCACGGGCTGCTTCGGCTTATGATGGGCGGCGCACAAGCTCAGATGAGTGGCGGAAGCAACACGACCGTGCCAGCGCTCACACCAGCAGAAGAAGCTGACCTTGATGCAGCTCTTATTGAGACATATTCCAAGGCAGGCATCACAAACGATCCGCTTACCCATAAATCCACCCCGCCGACAATCAATGACCTATACGACACCCTATTACACATGGGGGGATTCGGTCCTCAGCTTGCCCAACGGCTTCGCAAATACACCACTGGTACTTTTGCTGGCATTTTCTCCCAGCAATCCAACGTAAACATAAATAATCCGATGGTTGTGTTTAATATTCGCGATCTTGAGGATGAGTTGCGGCCAGTTGCCATGTATATCGTCCTAAACTTTATATGGAACAAAACCAAGGTTGATAAAAAGAGGCGCATGCTCGTAGTTGATGAGGCGTGGCAACTCATGAAATATGAAGATTCTGCAAACTTCCTCTTTAGCCTTGCCAAGCGCGCCCGAAAATATAACCTTGGCATCACCACTATTACTCAGGATGTGGAAGATTTTATGGGGTCTCGTATGGGAAGAGCAATCGTTGCAAATGCGTCCATGCAGGTTCTGCTTAAGCAATCGGCATCTGCTGTCGATGTGTTATCTGATGTATTCAAGCTCACCAGTGAAGAGAAAAAGCGCCTCAGTCAGTTCCCGGTTGGGCAGGGCCTCTTTTTCGCTGGCTCAAATCACGTGCACATTCAGATTGTAGCTAGCCCAACAGAAACCGGACTTATCACGACAAACCCTGAGCAAATAAGACAAATAGAACAAACTGGCGAAATGCAGGGAACACAGGGTACCGTTGACTTAAATAATCGGCTGTCACCAGGTGTATAATCGTGAGTAAATTATGTCAATACAAGACCTAAAAGAAAAAGAAACTGGCGTTTATGATGATGAGCGCTCGGCTGACAGACCTAGGGGAGCTTCTTTAGGCAACAAAGACAAGGTAAGCAACCCTGAAAATCACAATAACTCGGAAAAGAGTCACACAGCTGAATCAAAAAACGAGCCGCTCGACAGTACGAGACTAGAATCAAAAGAACAGCAAGCAGGTGATAATGCTGGATTTTGGAAAACAGGCTCAGATAGTACTGCAAGAGAAGGAAAATCTAAAAAAAAGCGCAAGCGGCTGATTGTTGCTGGCACTTCCGGTGGTATCACGATTGGTGCGATTATCGGCTTGCTAACCCTAATATCAGGACCATTGGAGTTTTTGCAGCTTGATTTTGCACTTAATCGGTTCAATAGATCTAGTGGTCTAGTAGCCGAGAGTAGAATAAATCATGGCTTTACTAGGATGGCGAGAGCATATTCTACGGGCGATATAGGGGAGACGAGAGTTGGTATTGTTGGTAGTAGAGTCTTTCATGGCATAAACGATAGACTTGCGTCTCAGCATGGTATTAATTTTGACAGAAGAGATTCTTCTGGACGGCCAACCCGTATATTTATTGATCCGCCAGAGGGCTCGGCCTTGCGCGGCGCAACTCCAGATGAAACAAGAGCAAATATCGCCAGACACCTTGGTATACCAGAAAACTCGATACGTGGCTTAAGCGGAACAGGACCCGGCGCCGGGGCATTCATAAACATTGAAGGAGTAGGTCAGACCCAATTAAGAGGAAACATTATTGCCGGCTTAGTCCGACTGGACACGGCCTCAAATAATATGGTTAGTACCCCCATGATACTCTCGTTACGTTATCGGGTAATAGGAAAATTCTGGAATGCGCCGTCATTATTTCATCCTCTACAGCGGTCAGCTGCGTCTGCTCAAGAAAGATATGATGTCAGGGCACAACGTATTTTAGAGCGTAATCGAAAAACCCGAACCGGCAGAGTAGCACAACTGAGTGCACGGTATGTAAACGCAAGGGATTCTTTGAGGGACAAGATCGGCGGAGGTAGAATGGCCTCCATAAACGCCGCTCTTACATTTACTGGTGAACTTTGTTTTTTGGGTGAAATAGCGGATATTATTCCGCTACTTAACTATAGCCTTATTGTGCAACCAGCAATGGAAGAAGCCCTAGACAAAAAGGCTGTTTCGTCACAATTAAGATCTGGTAGCAACTTTACTATGGATCAAATCGGTGCAGTACAAGAATCATTTGGTGATGATGCGGGAAGGAGCATCTGGGGAAGTAAAAGCCTAGATGCGCTAACGAATGGTGGTCAGGGTCAGGGTGCCGAAGCAGACCCTGGACTCAAGCAAGCGTTTCAAATGAGGGGGAGTAGTTTAGAAATCCTTTCCGATACGCTATTTGATGATATTCCTGAACTACAAGCACTCGCAAGAGCGGGTGATAGTTTTTCTTCTGTAGCCTGTAGTACAGCAGGGTATGGGTTTCAGATACTTGCAGGTGGAGCACTTTCACTCTTGGTGCCTGGCGGGGTTATCGCAAAAGGCGCTCAGGTTGGTGGGTCGATTGCTGTTCATTCAATGATTATGAGCTGGGCGTCTAGCTTCCTTCAGGATGAGGTAGCAGCAAGAGCAACAGATGCTTGCGGCTTTGTAGACGAAGGTGAGGAGGGTGGTCTCCGGGTCGAAGATGCAAATAAGTTTGGTGCTTGTATGGCATATGGTGCTAGAGGATCCCATAACACAACACTGTCTTCTATGGGGGGCGTGGAGTTAAGTACTAGCGAAGAAGCACACCTGATGGCAAGGCTTGATGAGCAAGAGCTTAATAATTTTAGAAGTAAGAGCCTCGTAGATAGAATCTTTGACGTAAGCGAACCAAGATCGTTAATTGCCAGAGTGGCACAATCCACAAATACCAGAAGTATGGGTGCTAATGTTGCAAGTATTATGGCTGGCCTACTAAAAGCTCCCTATACTGTTATTTCAAACCTTATGCCTACCGCTTCTGCTGAACCTATTGATTATGACTGGGGCTTTCCTTTGATTGGTGTTCCTTTATCAATCGTGGAAGATCCAAGATACGAGGACCCATACAGGAATGCACTAGAGGTAGAAAGACTGTACGATAGTGGAGATATAGATAGATATAAGGATAAGATACGAGACTGCTTCGGCGCAGAAATCAGAAGAGTAAATGGGGTTCTTCAAGCAACCCCAGTAAGCGAGGTGGTTCACCTTGAAGATGAATATGTTGAAGCAAACTGCAGTGACCTGAATGACGAGGCATGGATCAGGATAATGTTATTTGTCTATGATGACTCGATAGTCTCGTCTATTGATTGTTATGAAGGAAATGATAGTTGTGGTGACGTAGGATTAAATTAATGAGGCGACACCTAAATTTTATTTTTTCAATATTAATTAGTGTTGTGCTTATCGGCACTGGTCAGGTGTCAGTGTATGCAATTTCCGGGGAACAGAAACGGTTATATGACTCTGGTATATATTTCTTTGACAAAGAGGTTTCCTCTGTCGCCCTAAGTTGTTCGGTTGGGCTAGATGCATCATTTTCCGGCTCCGAAGCAGTTGAAGTTGCATTTAATTTTTTTAGAGAGCAAGGCTTGACCCCAGAACAATCTGCCGGCATTGTCGGCAATCTATATAAAGAAAGTGCTGTTATGCCAAATAGGGCTCAACAGCGTCCAGGAGATTCTGGCATCCAAACAATTGAGTCAGCAAGTGAAATAACACCCAATAGGGGGTTTGGTATAGCACAGTGGACAACCGCAGGCAGGCAACAAAACTGGCTAAACTATGCTGATGAATTAGGGCTTGACCCTCTTAGTCTTGAGTTGCAGCTTCTTTTCCTGATGCATGAACTAGAGACTGAGCCGGCATGGGGATACGAACAACTCCGGGAAACATCGACCTTGCAAGAGGCTACCTGGATATTTCTAACATTCTTTGAAAGACCAAGGAAGGTTATTGATGGAGGATACGTGGCTACTACAGAAATTCCGCCGCCCGGCAATCCTGCCCGTGAAGAACTAGACGACAGAATGGGGTACGCACTAAACACGCTGGAGCTTTACTCTGAAAATCCGGTGCAATCCGGTGTTTGCGGAATCGGATCAACAGAAGAACCAAATTTTGCTGCAATACCAAGCATAAGCGTCGATAATCCGCCTAGCGGCGCCCATAGTTCCTCAAACTGTAGTGGCGGCTTTACTGACGGTGCTGCCAGTTTACGCGCTTTTGTTATCGACACATGGTCGCCTCCAGTCACGAGTGTTGGAGGGTACTCATGTCGAGCAATGGTTTGCGGATCGGGATCATGTGGTACAAGCGTACACGGCTTGGGGAGAGCAATAGACATTATGATTGATGGCACTACTCCAGAAGGGCTGCGTGTCGGTGATCAAATAAGAAACTTTTTGTATAACAATGCTGAGAGACTCGGCATACAAAGGATCATATGGGATCGTGGAATATGGAGCGCTAATCAGGACGGCTGGAGGAGCTATAGTGGACCAAACCCGCACACTGACCACCTACATGTAGAAGTAAATATTGAAGCCTCTCAAAAAAGCAACCTGACTGAAGGTTTATTTGTGGCTGAAAGCGAATAATTAAAAGGTGAGGATATTGAATGGAATACGACCGTAGAAAAAATTATAAAAAGCAGCTTATCCGGATATTGCTTATCGGTTTGGTTCTTTTGCTCGCTTGGTATATTTATAACTTTATTGCTAACAGAACGGTTATAACAATCAGTAGTGAATCTGATGCTGTAATTTTTATTGCCGATGAGCCTAGTGGTGATTTTGCTGAGATCGGCGTAGGGGAGGTGACTTATATCACAAGGCAATCGAAGGATTATTATTTTAAGGCTGCTGCTGGAGAAAAAGAAAGTATTCTCGGGTATGCTATAGAGAAAGGAAACAGGTACGACTTTACTATACCCCTCCAAGATGTTGTAGACGCAGAACTAGCTTATGAAAGTGTCGTTACTGATGCATATATTACAAATCAAAGTGTCCAAGGTATTGAGCCAGGCACAAGCTCGATAATAAATTTTGGAATACAAGAAGTAGTTCCTCCGAAACTAGAGTTTATTGGTATACCATTCCTGCGAAGTATTGCTTGGGAGGATTCCGATAGTTTTGCGTATAGCTCGTTTCGAGATGGGGTAGGCCTTTTTATAGATGGTCGCAACACAAATCAATCAAGGCTAGGAGAAAGCATTAATACAAACGACTTGGCTTCACCGCCTGATAATCTATTCTTTAGTAATGTTGCAAGGCACAAAGGTAACCCCTTGCTCTTGCTTGGGAGCGACGGCATATATAAAAGCTCTGATATGGGGGTGAGCCTAGAAAAAATTGTACATGTAGATCAAGTTACTCTTCATCGGCTTTTTGCCGACAATAATTACATATACCTCAACCTAGAAACAGCTCCTGGCTCTTTTGTGGCTGAAACAGAAGAAGAAATAGAGTTAACCGAAGAGTTATTGGGGTCAACTACGACTGATATCTTTACCTATGAGGGCGAACTTGTTGCAACAAAGACAAGCCTTGGCACGAGTATCATTTCTGCAAGATCTACAAGTGATTATGCTGTGTTGTTCGGAGAAAAGAGCACCTTGGTTATGAATAATGAAGGTGGTTCGGTAGATTATCCGAGTTATTTCGATTTTAATAGGGAGTTGGTAGTCTCTGGTGATCATATGTTTGCGTTGGCGGACAATGGTTTATGGAGACTGCATCCGTCTACTGGTGTTTTTAGTCTTGTGCATGATTTCGGAGAAAACAGTATCGGAATAACCGGCTCCATGGTGATAGACGAAGAGAATGAATACCTGTATTTCGGCGTCACCAATAGGCCCGGCGAGTCAGCAAATAATAAGACGTTTAGGGTTAGGGTTGCTGATTTAGTGGAATGATGTGGCACTTTTTCATGAAGTGCTGAACGACAATATCCGCATCTGTGGTGGTAATAAATACCTGGTGGTTTTTTAGGTAATCTGTGAGGTGTTTCCGTCGGGCACCGTCTAGCTCACTAAACACATCGTCCAGTAGCAGTATCGGTTGCTTATCTGTCCGTTCTGCAAACAACTGAA
The DNA here is from genome assembly GCA_050486305.1 of Candidatus Saccharimonadota bacterium. Lineage (GTDB taxonomy): Bacteria > Patescibacteriota > Saccharimonadia > Saccharimonadales > SLHW01 > SLHW01. The sequence continues at coordinate 8,768 of JBJHDA010000002.1, read as the reverse complement.
GCTCAATAATCTTCAATGCTAACACCGCTGTTCTTGTTTCGCCGCGTGACGCCACCTCTTTTGCCTCGTGACCATCGAGCGACACCACTACGTCATCCCGGTGTGGGCCGAAGCCCGTAAAACCACGTTCGATATCTTGACTGATGTTTGCCTTTAGCGCCTTTAACATGTTGCTGCCGTAATTATCCCTGTTGCCCTTTGTTTTATAGTTTGTTTGGATTTTTGTGTTGGCACCAGCGATCGTTTTGTAGACTTCTTGTAGTTTTGGCGTTATTTCGTCAAGCAACTCATAGCGATACTGAGCGATCTTCCCGCCGATTTCGCTCAGCCGCACATCCCACACAAACAAATCCTCTCTGTGGGCTTGGGCGCTTTTTAGTTGCGTGTTGCGCTGATATAAGGCCCTGCGGTAATCACGGCGCAACTTACCAAACGGCACAATTAATCGCTCTAATAGGTCGTCTATGTAGTCTCTGCGGCGCTCAGGACCACCATGAAGCAGTAGTAAGTCATTCGGCTCAAATAACACGAAGGGGAGCTGTTTTTGAGTAGATAATCGGCTCAACTTTGCGCCATCTATCTCAAAGCTTTTTAGCGCCCTTGGTTCACCATCCTGCAGCTTTATAACTCTTGTATGTTCACTGGTGTTTACATCTATCCGAGCCCATTGTTCATCATGATTAATCAACTCTCTGTCGCTCGCCTTATATGATTTACCAAGGCAACCAACAATCAGCGCCTCTAGCAGGTTGGTTTTTCCGCTGGCGTTCGGGCCAACGATGATATTAACCGCTCCATCCAATTCAAATGAGTCGTCTTTATACGAACGATAGTTCTGAAGTCTAATCGACTGAATCATTGCCTTATTCTACTAGAGGCTCGTGACTAATGACTAACTCTTGAGTGGCATTATGACGTGTTTATAGTCTTTATTTGCTGGATCGCGCACTAAAGACGGCTCTAGTTTTCCGTTAAAACAGAACTCGACTTCGCTACCCTTAAGAACGGCGAGTACATCCAACAAGTACCTGGAATTTAGGGTGATACTACCCTCACCGGTTACCTTGGCTTTGGCTTTTGAGGTGTTCTCACCAAGCTGTGACGCCACCGAACGCACCTGCAGTTCTCCTTCAGACTCATCAACAGATAACACAATACTTCCGGCACTCTCACGAGCAAACAAGCTGGCTACTTTCGTAAGGTTTGTGAACTCCTGTTTTTCTATCCTGATAGTGCTTGAGAATTTCTCTGGGATCAGTTTTCGATAATCTGGGTAGTTGCCCTCTATAAGCCTTGTTACAAGCTCCACCTCACCGACACGGAACATAACCTGCTGCTCATCATGCGACACCTCTATGTCATCACTGCTATCCGAAACGATTCGCAGTAGGTCCTGCATTGCGGTAGCTGGTACCAATAGCGACACATCATCTTTGCTGTCGCCGATTTTCTTTTCTGCTAAGCGGTAGCTGTCTGTTGCCACCATATACAAACTTCCTTCAAAGCTATGGATAAACACACCGGTTAAAACTGGTCGAGCTTCATCATTTGATGCCGCTATCACAACTTGCTGCAACGCCTCCTTGCAAACCTTATTGGGTATTACCCAGGTATTTTTATTGGTAATAGCCGGCATAACAGGGAAGTCCTCTGCGGTAATTCCATTTATTGACGATGTGTAAGAGCCGGATTTTATATTGAGCTTGTATTCGTCCAGCTTCAGATCAATCACGCCACTTGGCAAAGTACTGACAAAATCCTGCACCAACCTGGCTGGTACGGTTATTGCACCTTGCTCACTAACCTTAGACCCAATAAATTGCGTGATTGCTATATCAAGATTCGTCGCCGAAACTGCAAGGCGGTTATCTACAGTTTTGATTAGGACGTTTGCAAGTACTGGTAGTGTGCCGCGGCTTGTTGCTACACGTGCAACGGTTGCAAGAGCCTTTGCGAGATTTTCCTGTGTGACTTGTAGTTTCATCGTTCCTCCAAATTTTGATTACATAACTATTAATTAAATAGTATTTAAATAAGTTAGTTTTAGTTTATATAAGCTCTGTGGGTAATGTGTATAACTAAAATTAACCAAAGTAAAAACGCGATTAACCCTGTGGAACACACTCGGGTAAGTAACGGAAAAGCTGCGTATGAACGCAAAAGTTGTACCCATACGTGTTCGTTTTTTACGAGGCATGTGGGTAATTGAACGGGTTATACAAGTGCGTGAACACAACCGTTGCACAAGTTCTACACAGGTTTTACGCATACAAACGCTCCTTGATTGTTTCGATCACATCCTTCACGGATGGATCATAAGATATTTCGCGCTCTATTTTTTCTACCGAGTGTATGGCGGTTGTATGATCTTTTCTGCCTAGCTCACGTGCAATCTTCGGGAAGCTCAAGTGCAGCTCGCTGCGTAACATATACATGGCGATTTGCCGCGGCACGACGATGTCTTTGTCGCGCTTTGGTCCAAGTAGTTCATCTAGCGGCACATCAAAATACTTGGCAGTTCGCTCAACAACTTGCTTTGCGCTAATGTGTTTTGGCCTGGACTTGGTTGCACCAAGCAATGTTTTAGCGATTTGCACATCCGGCGTCAAACCACGCATCTCACAAAACGCCAACAGTTGATTTAAAACACCCTCAAGCTCTCGGATGTTGCTTTGCACAAGCTCGGCTAAGTAGGCAACCACATCCTGGTTTAGTTCCGCGCCACTGTCCGACGCTTTAGCCTGGACGATTGCACACCGGGTTTCAAAGTCCGGGTTCTGCATGTCTATCGACATACCCCAGGTAAACCTGCTCTTCAAGCGCTCTTCAAGGGTTGGAATATCGCGCGGTGGTTTATCACTACTAATAATAATCTGCTTGTTTGCTTGGTGCAGCGCATTGAAGGTGTGGAAGAACTCCTCCTGTGTCTTATCTTTACCGGCAATAAATTGCATGTCGTCAATAATCAACACATCAGCGTTTCGATAGTAGCTGGCAAAATCGGTGTTTTTCTTATAACGCACAGCATCAATAAACTCTTGTACAAACTGTTCGGTTGATACATACACAACATGCGCGTTCTCGTTGTTTTTTATAACCTCGTTACCAACCGCTTGTATAAGGTGTGTCTTGCCAATCCCGACACCCCCATACAAAAACAAGGGGTTGTATTTTTGGCCTGGCTTTTGCGCGATAGCTTGGCAAGCCGCGTGAGCCAACTCATTGCCTGATCCAACAATAAAGTTATCAAAAGTGTAACGCTCGTTTAAACCTTGGCGATATTTATGTGTGAGCGAAGAGCTGTTGGCGGTGTTTGTGGTAGAACCGCTTGATGTGCTGGTCGGTGTTTCTACGTGTAGGGCGGGCTGGGTGTTTTCTTTCGGCCGCTTTGCTACTAAACCGGAATGTATTTTGTACTCAATCTGCTTAGGCCGGGCGCCATTTTTTTCAAGGGTGGTTCGTATTAAGTCACTGAATTTTTGCTCAAGCTGCTGCTTAATAAAAACGTTCGGCACCCCAATGACTATTGATGAATCATCTTGGCTGATAAGGCGGGTATTCTTAAACCAGGTCACGTAGCTTGCTCGGGTAACGGTGAGTTCGATTTCACCTAACACGGCTTGCCACAGATGATCTTGCATATTACTCCCTCTTTTATATCACCACTTCTCACACGTGATTTTTGTCTACTATACAGAATTCTAGCACTTTTCCACAAGTATGTGTTCTGTGAAATATTTTACATGTGCGCGGAAGCGCGACAGGGGAGGAGTTATACACAGGTTCATTCAACACCTTAGAAACTGTGGATATGGGTTGAATATGTGGGGAAAAGTTGCTAGAATTCGTGGGTAAGTATTGTCAATTTAACGATTATTAAATACATCGACTTGCGCGTTAAAGCGTGCAGCATGTAGGATGGAATATTATGCCGAAACGAACACACCAGCCAAAGACCAGAAAGCGCGCCCGAGTGCACGGTTTTATGAAGCGTATGTCTACAAAGTCAGGCAAGAACATTTTGAAGCGCCGCCGACTTAAGGGACGCAAAGAACTGTCAGCCTAAGTACACGCTATAAAAAAATAGATTGTAGATTTTACTTTTTTCAAGCCAGCAACTGGTAGGCTATATATATGATAAGCAAGCGCCATCGGTTTCATGGCCACAACAGCCTAAACTATGTGTATCGAAACGGAAAAACCGTACGCGGACCGTTGGCCTCAGTTAAATATGTTAAAAATCCCCGGCGCGAGCACTATCGGCTGGCAGTGGTGGTAAGCAAGAAGGTGCATAAGTCTGCCGTGGTGCGCAACCGGATCCGCCGCCGTCTGTATGAGGTTTTTCGCCAACAAGAAGCGAGAATAAAAGAGCCATATGACATCGTAGTGACCGTGTTTCATGAAAACATTGCCACCATACCACCAGAAGAACTAAATAAGTTGGTCTACACCCAACTAAAACAAGCCAACATCATCACCTAGAGGCTAGAAATAGCAAACAGGAACAAAGAACTAGTAGCTATGAGCCCCTCTCAGGCTCTCCCAAACCGATGCAGCCAATGGTGACGCCTTAGCGTCACCCTGCCTCACAAATAGAGCAACTGCTCTATTTACTGTCAGCTCAAACTGACAGGCCAGCTAGAAAGCTGGCTGTGATAGCTAGTCATCTACTGGCGAGTAAAGCCGGAACCTTTAGTCTTTTTGCTCCTATAGAAACAATCAAAAAGACCGAACCCTTTAGGGTCGTTGTTCCGGCGCGTCAGTAGCCTGGTATATGGGTGCAATAGGGTTTGGGAGCTGCCTGCGGCTCTTTTGCATACTTTTGCAGCTGGAGGTAAAAGTATGTCGCTAGTTTGGCGAAAACAAAAAGGAATTCCAGCTTCTTTTGAAAAAGACACTCATTATAAAACCACACATCATCTGGTGTGCTATCATAGAAAAAGCATTTAAATAAGGGAAATTCGTCCGTGTTTGAGACGCTTATTGTCCAGCCTATCTTCAATTTGCTTGTGTTCATTTACGCCTTGATACCCGGCGGTAATTTTGGCGTTAGTATTGTCGTATTCACCATCGTCGTCCGGCTGTTGATGTGGCCGCTTGTACGCAAACAACTGCACCAAACCAGGGCTATGCGCAAGCTCCAGCCAGAGATAAAGAAAGTAAAAAAGGCTGCCAAGGGCGACCGCCAAAAAGAATCAATGATGCTGATGGAGCTGTACAAAGAGCGTGGTATCAGCCCGTTTTCATCATTCGGCACACTTATTATCCAGTTTGTTATTTTAATCGGCCTCTATCAGGGGTTAATCCGGGTGATAGACGACACAAACGCAATCGTATCGTTTGCTTACGGCTGGCTGCAGAACGCACCGCTGTTGCAGCGAATCACAGAGGATCCGGCAGTATTTGATAACACTTTGCTGGGCTTTGTCGACCTTTCCCGTGCCGCCATCGGCCCGGAAGGGCTGTATATCCCGGCGCTTATCTTGGTACTAGGTAGTGCTATCACACAATTTTTCCAGAGCTCACAGCTTCTGCCAAAAGACGAGGACTCCCGCAGCCTCAGGCAAATACTAAACGACGCAAAAGAAGGCAAGCAGGCCGACGCAACAGAGGCAAATGCTGCAATTGGCCGCAATATGCGCTATGTCATTCCGGTTATTATCTTTTTCGTAACGGTGTTCTTCGCCTCAGCACTTAGCCTTTACTGGTTTATGAGCGGTCTTATTGGCTACTGGCAGCAGTCACGTATCCTGGCAGAAGACGAAGTAGATATGGAAAAAATCGCCGACCAGCCAAATAAAGACGATGCTATCGAGGGTGAGGTTATTACCAAAACGACGAAGAAAACAAGCTCACAAAAAAAGCCACAAACAAAAAAGAAGAAGAAAAAAGGATCAACCAAAGCAAATAAGCGGAGGAAGAAATGAGCAAAGAAAACACCAACGAAAAGAACACCTCAGTAGAAGAGGCCATCCAGTTTTCTAAAAAGTATTTAGAGGATTTGCTGTCATTCTTTGGCCTTAATACGGATGTATACGCCACCACAGAAGACCAAGAGGTCATTGAGCTGCACGTGCCTAGTACGCACCTAAACGGCTTCTTAATTGGTCAGCGCGGTGAAACAATGCGCTCCATCCAATCGCTCGTTAGCACAGCACTTAAGAATGCGGATTACGCAACCACCCGCGTAAACGTAGACATCGCCGAGTACAAGAAGGCTCGCGCCCAACGTCTGGAAGAAAAGGCACAAAAGTGGCTCGATGAAGTTAAAGAATCCGGCAAAGAAAAGCACCTAGAGCCAATGAACGCAGCAGACAGGCGTACTATCCACCGCCTAGCAGGGGAAGAAGGGCTCATCACCGAATCCGTCGGCGAAGGCCGTGACCGGCACATTGTTGTCCGGCCGGGCGACACGCCAACAAACAACGTAGAAGAAAAAGTCGAAGAAGAAGGATAGATCCTAACGCTCTGTTTTTAACAATGTGCACAAATCGTATGTTGGTTCATTTTTGCGTTTGAGTTTGAGGCTGAAAGAACGGTTTTCGGTGTATAATTAATGAATCTTATGAGCAGAAAAAAGAAAGCCAAAAAAACTAAAAGCACTGCTGTTAGCAGCCAGCCAGGCAAAAAAGAAGCACCTTGGCCGTGGCTGTTTTCTATCAACCCCAGGGTACTCATAGCGGTTATTGCCACATGGCTACTATTTGCCTGGTTTTTGTTCATGTCCGTGGATATCTGGCAGATATTCGGCCAGGGGTTAGAGCGGCCAATGTGGACGCACCTGTTTAATGACAAGCCGGTAGAGTGGACGCAATGGTTCTTGCTGGCGTTTGCAATCGTGCTGTCCGGATACCTCGCAGCCCGGCTGGATATGGAAAACAAAAAACAAACTGCAAAGTTCTTCTTTTTGTTCGCGATTGCGCTTGGCTTGATGCTGATAGAAGAGGCAGGGGATATTCGCCATGTTATCAGCTGGGAGGTCCACCGCTTTATAGATAGCGATAAGATTTTTGGCCTGCCATACCGCTCTATGACGGATCTGCCATACTTTGCTGCGCTGGCAGCGGTGCCGCTATACGCAGTGGCTCGCTATGGGCGCGCAGTGTGGGATGCCTCTGTGCGGGCTCGTAAGTTTTTCATCACCGGCTTTGTGTTTTACGCAGTCAGCGCTATCGGCTCGGGTGCTCGTTATATCGGAGACTTTTACGTACGGGCAGGCACATGGCTAGACAACAATTTATTCATGGGCCGTTTTCCTTCCGCGCATGACCACACACAAGAAACAACCTACCTCATGATAATCGATGCTCCGGTAGAAGAATCACTAGAGCTGCTAGCCATCACATTTATGACGGTTGCGATACTGGTGTTTGCTGCGGATTTTCGCCGCCGGCGTGTGGAAAAAGAAGAAAAGCTAACTATAGAATAGACTCATACACCGCAAGCGTTTCCTTGCTCATGGTGCGCCAGGAGAACTTCTTGGCTTGCTTATAGCCACGTTCAACCAGCTTCTTCTGGAGCTGCTTGTCAGAAACAACCTTATCTATGGCTTCTGCCATAAATTCATAATCTTCCGGGTTAAAGTACTCTGCTGCATCGCCGTAGACTTCTGGCAAGCAGGTCGCGTTGCTGCTGGCGACTGGGCACCCGTGTACCATGGCTTCAAGCCCTGGCAGGCCGAACCCTTCGCTGAATGATGGGAACACATAACACTCGGCGTTTTCGTACAGCCACTTCAGCTCTTCGTCTGACACAAAGCCGGTAAAGACGATGGATTTGCGTGCTGGTGAATCCGTGGCAAACTTTTCTACCTGGCGGGAGTGGTACTCGCGCTTGCCGGCCAGAATCAGCGACAGGTCGCCATGCTTTAGCTTCAACTGCTCGAACGCTTTGATAAGCCCTTCCAGATTTTTGTGCGGGAAGGCGCTGCCTACGTAGAGGATAAAGGGCGCATCAACTCCGTGCGGTTTTTCGGTGGTTGCCTTGAGCGGTGGCTCGCTCGCTTCGTACGTGCGCGTAATTTTACCGCTCGTGAACGGGTGTTTTTCCGCCACGTCGGTACGCACAAAGTCTGTCGGTACGATTATTTGCCTGGCTTTTCTGTGCGCGCTCCACATCAGCAGGCGATAGCCGATCATCCGGAGCTTATGTATTGGCATAGGCAGTTTGCCGGCACGAACGTAACGGTACATGGTGAGGTCGTGTGTCATGGTAATCTGCTTACCAAAGTAAAACAGCGGCTGCGTGCCAGTCATCGTAAAGTGCACAAGGTCTGGCTTGAGCCGGCGCAAAAACAACGCAAACGATATTTGTTGCAGCGGATTGAATGAGAACTGTTTGTACGGGCAAGGAACGGTCGTAAAGTTGTCTGCCTTTGGCCGCCAGCCGTCGTTCTGCTCGAGCAGTACGATGTAGCTGTTAGTCGTGTCCAGCTCCTGTAAGTATTCGAGCAGCCGGGCAATCGGCCGGCCGGTACTAGCGCGGCGGATGCGGGCATCTATGACGATGTGTTTGCTCATTACACAACAGTATAAAGGATAAGGTGCTGTTCTTTTCCAAAGAACCTAAACTCTTTTGTCTGTTTCGCCAGACAGGACGACCTCTTTTTGTCTCCAGTAACAAAAAGAGGCAAAAAATACCGCAGGCGTCCTCTCCCTTCATGACTAATCCGATAGTAAAAAACAGGCTCGCTGCGGAACTCGTTAAAAGCTTGCTCCCAGCAACCTTTTACCTCGAACAGTCCTCGCGTCCAAGCCCGCCTCTTTTTC